>CAZJUA010000001.1:0-18995 GCA_964549045.1 uncultured bacterium
GCGTCGGGGGCGTCGCGGCCGTCGCGCAGGCGGCCGGGCTCGCGTGCCGCGTCACGCCGGCCGCGCGAGGTAGCCGATCACGTCGCTGGCGTCGCCGACGAACGCCCGGTGGCGGCCGCTGGCCTGGAACGCCCGGAGGTAGAGCTTGTCGTAGTAGTCCACGAGCAGCGTCGCGATCCAGCCGGCGTGGGCCTCCGGGTCGAACCAGGCGTCGGTGGCCGCCTCGAGCGCGCCGACCACGGCGTCGCAACGCTGACCGCCCAGCCGCTTGCGAACGCGGCGCACGTCGCCCTCGAGCCGGGCGCGGGCGGCGGCGACACCGTGCCGCTCGGCCGGCGCGCGCACGTAGCCCTCGAACACGCGGCGGACGCGCTCTTCGATGGGCGATTGGAGCCACACGACGGGCGCGGCCCGCATGGCCGTCCACAGGGTATCCGGCACCGTGCGGCGGCCGACGAAGCGCGACTCGTCCTCGGTGAGGATGCGCTGGGCCGGGCTGAGCACGACCGCGGCCGCCACGGCGTTCTCGAAGGTGGCCTGCGCCGGCTGGGGCTCGTCCTCCGCGCCGAAGGCGCTGCCGCGGTGGCGCGCGAGGGCCTCCAGGTCGAGCGCCAGCAGGTCGGGCACGCCGCCCAGCGCCTGCAGCACCTCGGTCTTGCCGGAGCCCGTGAGGCCCCCGAGGACGACGACGCGCTTCGCGTCGACGGCGCGACGCAGGCCGGCCATGAGGTGGCGCCGGAGCGCCTTGTAGCCGCCGGCGACCGTCTCGACCCCCGGGCGACCGAGATGGCGGACGGCGAGCGCGCTGCGCAGGCCGCCGCGCCAGCACGCGACCGCGGTCGGCCCGGCCTCCGCGACGGCGCGCCACGCCGCCGCCCGGGCGGGCAGGTGCGGCCCGGCGAGCTCGTAGCCGAGCGCGATGGCGGCGTCCTGGCCGGCCTCCGCGTAGCGCAGGCCCACCAGGTGCCGCTCCTCGTCGGTCATCAGCGGCAGGGCGTGGGCGCCGGGCAGGGCGCCGCGCGCGATCTCGACGGGCGAGCGCACGTCGATGAGCGCGAACGGCGGGGTGCCGGCGCCGGCGGGGTAGACGTCGTCGGGCGAGAGCGGCATCGCCGCCAGCCTAACGCCGGGGACGCTGGCGGAACGACCGTCGGCGCGACGCCGCCCTCCAGTGAAGCGTGAACGCCGGTACGGGACCGGCGGTCACGGCGAGCGTGTTCGCGTCCGACCGTTCAGTTGCCCTGCATGAGCCCCTGGACGGAGCCGTCGGGCCGCAGGCGGACGTTCTTCGCCGCGGGCTCGCGCGGCAGGCCGGGCATGGTGAAGATCCTGCCCATGCGGGCGACCACGAAGCCGGCGCCGGCCGACAGGCGGAACTCGTTGACGGTGACCGGGAAGCCGCGGGCCAGGCCGCCGCCTTTCGGGTCGTCGGTGAGCGACAGGTGGGTCTTGGCGATGCACACGGGCAAGCGGTCGAAGCCGGACTGCCGCAGCCACGCGAGGTCGGCCTCGGCGGCCTCCGACAGGCGCACCTCGCCGGCGCCGTAGATCGTCGAAGCGACGGCGTGCAGCGCGTCGAGGTCGGGCGCGCCCTCCGGGTAGAGGAAGGTCGGCCGCGGTGGGTCCGCGTCCGTGGCCTCGAGCAGCGCCATGAGCCGTTCTGCCAGGACCGTCGCGCCCGCGCCACCGTCGGTGAAGCCCGTGGAGCGGCCGGACACGGCGCCGGCGGCGGCCGCGAACGCCTCGATCGCCGCCAGTTCCTCCTCGGTGTCGTCGGGGAAGACGTTGAGCGCCACCAGCGGCGGCAGCCCGAAGGCGCGGACGTTGGCGAGCTGGCGGTCCAGGTGCTGCAGGCCCCGCGTCAGGTCACCGTCGCCGTGACTCTTGAGCGCGCGCACGGTCGCGACGAGCACGACGGCGCGCGGCCACAGGCCGGCCTGGCGCATCTTCAGGTCGAGGAACTTCTCGCCGCCGAGGTCGAAGCCGAAACCGGCCTCGGTGATGACGACGTCGGCGTGGCGCAGGGCCAGGTTGGTCGCGACCACGCTCGAGCAGCCGTGGGCGATGTTGGCGAAGGGACCACAGTGCACGAAGGCGGGCGCCCCCTCGCGCGTCTGCACGAGGTTCGGCCGCAAGGCCTCGCGCAGCAGCACGACCATCGCGTCGGTGGCCCCGAGGTCGTCCGCGGTCACCGGGACGCCGTCCGCGGTGCGCCCGACGACGATCCGGGCGAGGCGGGAACGCAGGTCGCCCTCCGAGGCGGAGAGCGCCATGATCGCCATGACCTCGCTGGCGGCGGTGATGTCGAAGCGCGTGCTGCGCTCGGCCTTGCCGCCTGCGCCGATCACGACCTTGCGCAGCGCGCGGTCGTTCATGTCGACCACGCGTGGCCAGGTCGTCGTCTCGGGGGTCAGGCCGCTCGGTCCGCCGAAGTACAGGTCGGTGTCGACCATCGCGGCGAGCAGGTTGTGGGCGCTGGAGATGGCGTGCAAGTCGCCGGTGAAGTGGAGGTTGATGTCGTCGGCGGGCTCGACCTGGGCCTCGCCGCCGCCGGTGCCGCCGCCCTTGACGCCGAACACGGGGCCCAGCGAGGGCTCCCGCAGGCACAGGGCCACGCGCGCGCCGATGCGCTGCAGGCCCTGGGTGAGGCCGACGCTGACGGTCGTCTTGCCCTCGCCGGCGGGCGTGGGCGTGACGGCGGAGACCAGCACCAGGCGGCCGCTGGCCGGGCTGGCTTCGCGGTCGACCGGGTCGATCTTGGCCTTGTGGCGGCCGAGGGGCGTGCAGCGGTCGGGGTCGAGGCCGAGGTCGCGGGCGACGTCGAGGATGGGGCGAAGTTGTGTGGGCAAGATGCTTCCTCCTGTGCACCGCCGCTCGGCGGTCGCGCTCACTTCTCGGGGTCGACGAGACCCTTCACGAACCAACGCTGCATGAGCAGGATGATCACCACGGGCGGCAGCAGCGCGAGCATGGCAGTGGCCATGATCAGCTGCCAGTCGGTCGCTGCCTCGCCGCCGGAGATCATACGCACGATACCGATGACGATCGTCTCGCGCCCGCGTGAGGTGGTGACGATCAACGGCCACAGGTACTGGTTCCAGCCGTAGACGAAGAGGATGACGAACAGCGCCGCGATGTTGGTGCGTGACAGGGGCAGGAGCACGCTCCAGAAGAAGCGCATGGCGCCCGCGCCATCGATCTGGGACGCGTCGACCAACTCGTCCGGGATCGTCATGAAGAACTGGCGGAAGAGCAGCGTCGCGGTTGCCGAGGCGATGAGGGGGATGGTCAGCCCCGCGAAGGTGTCCACCATGCCGAGCCCCGAGACCACGGCGTAGGTCGGGATCATCCGCACCTCGACCGGCAGCATCAAGGTGATGAAGATCATCCAGAAGAAGAACATGCGCCCGGGGAACTCGAAGAAGACCACGGCGAACGCCGACAGCAGCGAGATGGAGATCTTGCCCACCACGATGGCGAGCGCCATGATGAGGCTGTTGCGCATGAGCAGCACGGCGGGCGAACTCCGCACGCGAGCGCCCTCCCCGCTGAAGAGCGCCTGCTCGTAGTTCTCCACCAGCTGCCTGCCTGGCGTGAGAGGCATCTCCCCACGAGCGATGGTGGGCTGCGTGTGCGTCGAGCCCACGAACGTCAGGTAGATGGGGAACACGAACACGACCACGCCGAGCAGCAGCACGACGTGGGGTAGCCAGCGGTTCTGACCGATCGTCATCAGTAATGCCCCCGCCGCTCGATGAAACGGAACTGGATGGCCGTGAGCACGATCACGGCCGCCATCAGGAGTACCGATTGTGCTGAGGACCCGCCGAGGTCGAGGTTGATCCAGCCGTCGCGGTAGAGCCGGTACATGAGCGTCGTCGTGGAACGCCCTGGGCCGCCCTGGGTGATCGCGTGGATGACGCCGAAGGTGTCGAAGAAGGCGTAGATGATGTTGACGACCAGCAGGAAGAAGGTCGTGGGCGAGAGCAGCGGGAACATGACCGCCCAGAACCGCCGGCCCGGCGACGCGCCGTCGATGGCAGCCGCCTCCACGATCGTCTTCGGGATCGACTGCAGGCCGGCGAGAAAGAATAGGAAGTTGTAGCTGACCTGCTTCCACGCGGAGATGAAGATCACGAGCCCGAGGGCCTGACCGCCGTGGATGCGGTAGTCCCACGGGAGCCCGAGGGCGCGCAGGCCCTGACCGAGCTGGCCGATGCTCGGGTGGAAGATGAACAGCCACAGCACGGCCGCCACGGCCGGCGCGATGGCGTACGGCCATACGATCAGCGTGCGGTAGCCCGTCGCGCCGCGCACGACCTGGTCCGCCATCACCGCCAGGAGCAGGGCCGGGGCCATGGCGCCCAGCGTCACGGCGGTGGAGAAGATGAGCGTGACGCGCGCCGCTTCAAGATAGAGGGGACTCGACAAGACGATCTGGTAGTTCTCGAACCACACGAACTGCGTCTTGAGGCCAAATGGGTCCTCGATGAGCAGCGACTGGTACACCGCCTGCGCTGCCGGCCAGAAGAAGAAGACCACGGTGATGGCGAGCTGGGGTGCGAGCAGCAGGTAGGGGAGGAACTTGTTCCGGAAGATGGTGCGCCGGCGCATGTGGGCCCTTCACTTAGGTCTTGGGCGGCGGGGCCGCGGACTGTGGGTCGGGGGCGCCGCCGCATGGCGGCGCCCCCGACCGTGGCCTGCTCGGTTAGCGGTTGGCGCGTTCGAACGCCCGCAACACGACGTTGCCACGCTCGAGCGCATCGCTGGCCGCCTGCTGGGCCGTCTTCGTGCCCTGCAGCGCAAGCTCGAGCTCCTCTTCCCACACACCGCGGATCTGTGGCATGTTGCCCAGCCGCAGGCCGCCGGACACTTCCGTCGGCGGGTTGAGGTTCAGCTGGGTCTCGGCCAGGTCGAAGCCGGGGCGCTCGTCGTAGTAGCCCTCGGCCTCGAGCATCTCGCTGACGCCGAAGCGGATGGGCAGGTAGCCCGTGTCCTGGTGCCACTTGGCGGCGTTGTCGACGGTGCTGATGAAGTTGAAGAACTCGGCCACGCCGCGGTATTCCTCCAGCGAGCGGCCAGGTCGGGTCATGACCCAGAAGCTCGCCCCACCGATGATGCTGTTCTGGGGCGCGCCCTCCACGTCGTCGTAGTACGGCATCATCCGGACCGACCAGTCGAACTCGGCCTCGGTCTCCGCTCGCGCGTACAGCGCGGACGATGCGATGATCATCGCGCACTCGCCGGAGACGAACGTCGCGTCGCCGGCGCTACCGCGCCCGGCGTAGGTGAACGAGCCCTCCGCCTGCATGTCCATCAGCGTCTGGATGTGGCGCACGTGCAGTTGGGTGTCGATGAGCAGCTCCGCACCCAGGCCCTCCATGCCGTTCGACAGGGTCGCGAGAGGCGCGTTGTGCCAGGCGCTGAAGTTCTCGAGTTGGGTCCAGCTCGGCCACGCGAAGGAGAACCCGCAGGTCGCGGCCTCCTCGTCTACGACCTGCTTGGCGACCGCGCGCACGTCGTCCCAGGTAGTGAGGTCCACGGTCTCCGGGTCCAGGCCGGCGGCTTGCAGCGCGTCGTGGTTGACCCACATGATCGGCGTCGAACTGTTGAACGGCATCGACATCATGCGTCCGTCGGGAAGGCTGTAGTAGCCCTTGATCGCCGGCAAGTAGATGTCGGCGTCGAACGGCACCCCGGTGTCTGCGAACAGCTGGTAGACGGGCATGATGGCATCGCCCGCCTCGATCATGGTGCCGGTGCCCACCTCGAACATCTGGACGATGTGAGGTGCGGTACCCGCGCGCGAGGCGGCGATGGCGGCCAGCATGGTGTCGTCGTAGTTCCCCTTGTAGCCACCGTTGATGACGTACTCGTCTTGCGACGCGTTGAAGTCGTCGACGTAGGCCTGCAGCAACTCGCCGAGTCGCCCCGTCAGGCCGTACCAGAACTCGATCTCGACCTTCTGGGCGAAGCCGACGGCAAGCGTGGCGGCGAGCAGGGTGACGAGAACTCTCTGCAATATGCGGGTGAACATGCGTGCTCCCTTCCTTTGCGCCTCTCGAGCCCGCGGTACGGGGCCTCGGTGTGTCGGCTGGTCGTCGTGTGTTTCGCTGCCTCCTCAGCTTAGACGCCGCCACGCTTTCGCGGGACGCTTGACGTCCAGACCAACCTTCACTCACTGTTCCGCCCGGCAGGCTCATGGCGGGGCGTACGAACCGGTGTATGCATCATACACGGCGAGCCATGGGGGCCCCCCGGGTCATGACGTTTCCCTGGCCTTCCGGTGGCGGCATGACTGTTGCGTGGCGAGGAGCGTTGGGAGGATGATGGACGTGCGTCCTCGTGACGGCATCGGCGATCCACGATGCATGTCGGCGCACGAAGGAGTCCGCATGAGCCTTGCCACCACCCCCCTCGCGTACCTCGACAAGGCGCTCGGCGCCCTGCGCGACCTGGGCCTGGTGCCCGAGCGCTCGGGCGGCCACGAGGCGCCCATCGTCGCCCTGTTGCAGCAGATCAGCCACCTCGACGAGGACCGCATCGTGGCGATCACCCGCACGCTGTCGCAGGCGAGCCTGTTCCACGAGGTCGTGCGGGCGCAGGTCGAGGCGATGGACATCGGCGACCGCTACGAGCGGCTCACGCGCGACTTCGACAGCATCCGCGACGACGCCCGCATGCTCGTCGAGCAGATGGAGGACGGCAAGATCACCACCCGCGAGCGCCTCGAGACCGTGTGGATGAAGGTCACCCGCGGCGACATCGCGCAACGCTTCGAGCGGATCAAGGACACCTACCTCGACGTCGCGGCCTCGGCGCGCGATCAGCTCGAGCGCGAGAACGTGATCCTGGAGGCCTACCAGGACTTCCGCGGCGCCCTCAAGCAGGCCGAGGTGCTCGCCTTCGAGGTGCTGCAGACGGCCAAGGCCGAGCTCGAGGCCACCAAGGTCGCGGTCGACGCCGCGCTCGCCGAGGTCGATGCCCTGGGCGACGAGGCCGACCCGGCCGAGCGCGCCCGCCTCGAGTTGCGACGCGACGAGCGGGTCCGCGAGCTGCAGCGTTCCGACCGGCGCTACCAGGTCGCCAAGGACCTGGCCGACAACCTCACGATCGGTTACAACACCTCCGAGGTCGTCATGGCCCGGCTCATGCAGTCGCACACGGCCAAGGAGCGCGTCAACGCCCAGGCCGTGAGCTTCTTCGCCACCAACGAGACCGTGCTGACGGCGCTGTCGGCCTCCTTCACCGGGCTGACCGGGTTGCACGAGAGCACGCGCACCCTCGAGGCCATGAAGGAGGGCGTCAGCCGCTCGCTCGAGACGCTGGCCGACGTCGGCGGCCAGGTGCAGGAGGAGGCCGTGCGCGCCGGCTACGGTCCGACGGTGCGGGCCGATGCCGTGCAACGCCTGGTCGACTCGGTCGTCGACTTCCAATTGCGCTCGCGCGAGATCATCGAGGAGATGCGCGCCGAGTCGACGCGCAACGCCGAGGAGATCCGCGACGCGGTGGAGGACGGCAAGCGGCGGCTGGCGCGGCTGACCCAGACCGGGTCGTTGTGACGGGGTGGGCGTGTCCGACCGCGACGCCACGCTGACGGAAGCGGACGCGGGTGCCGGCGCTGGCGCCGGCGCACCACCTCCGCTCGACGAGGTCCTGCTGGCCATGGACGTCGTCGACACGTTGCGCCACCGCGACGAGCTCGTGGCCCAGGAGCTGGCGCGCGGCGACCGCGACGAGGCGCTGCTCGAGCGCCTGCGGCGGACCTACGCGGCCCAGGGCATCGAGGTCCCCGAACACGTGTTGCTCGACGGCGTGGCGGCGTTGCGCGAAGATCGCTTCGCCTACCGGCCGGCGCCGCCGAGCCTCGCGCGGGCACTGGCGACCGTGTACGTCCGGCGCGGGCTGTGGCTGCGCCGGCTGCTCGCGGCGCTGGCCGTCGTCGCCGTCGCGGCGCTGGTCTACCAGCAGGCGGTCGTGGCCCCGCGGCGCGCGCTGATCGATGGCCTGGCCGAGGCACACGCCGCCATCGTCGCCGTCGCCCGCGAGCCCGCCGCCCAGACGCGCGCCGCCGCCCTCGTCGCCGAGGGCCGGGCCGCACTCGTCGAAGGCGATCGTGAGGCCGCGAACAGGGCGCTCGAGGCGCTGGAGGGCCTCCAGGCCGACCTCGAGCGGGCGTACGAGCTCCGCATCGTCGTCGGTGAGGGCGAGACCAGCGGTGTCTGGCGCGTGCCGGATGACAATCCTCGCGCCCGCAACTACTACCTCGTCGTCGAGGCCATCGACCCGGGCGGGGGACGCCTGACGTTACCGATCCTCAACGAAGAGACCGGCCGCGTGGAGCGCGTGTCCCGCTGGGGCCTACGCGTCGACGAGGCGACCTGGAACCGGGTGGGCGCCGACAAGGCGGACGATGGGATCATCCAGCAGCGGACCGTCGGGCGCAAGCTGGCCGGTGAGCTCGAACCGGCGTACCTGGTCGAGTCCACGGGCGGGGCGATCACGCGATGGTGAGGGAGCCGACGTGAGCGCATCGGAGATGAGCGGACGCGACGCGCTGGGCGTCATCCAGCGGGCGATCGAGGAGGAACGGGCGCGCAGCCGCGCGCTGGAGGCGCAGCTCGAGGCCGCCAGCGCGGCCCTCGTGGGCACCGATCAGGAGCAGGCGCGCGCCCTCGCCGAGCTCGCCGCGATCCGGGTCGCCTGGCTGGCCGAGGGCGGCCTGGCCGATCGGCTGAACGAGGCCGACCGTCGGGCACTGGCCCTGCTGGAACGACGCGCGTCCCTGCGGATCGCGGTGGAGGGTGAGCTGTCCGACGCCGAGGCCGACCAGGCGCGCCGCGCGGGCGCGCGGCGGGAGGCCGTCGAAGCCCTCGAGCGCGCCGCCGAGCGGCTCGACGAGGCCGAGGCCGTCACGCAGGCGCGGCTGGCGCAGGATCCCGCTTACCGCACGTTGCAGGAGGCGGCCGAGGCGGCCGAGCGCATGGCGGTCCACGCCGACGAGAAGGCCACGCTGGCCGAGGAGGAGCTGGCGGCCAAGGGCGCCGGCTACGATGCCGACCCGCTGTTCGCCTACCTGTGGCGGCGTGGGTACGGCACGGTCGCCTACCGCGCCTGGCCGTGGATGCGCTGGCTCGACGGTCGCGTCGCGCGCCTCATCGGCTTCGAGAAGGCCCGCCGCAACTACCACCGCCTGCAGGAGCTCCCCCTGCGCCTGCGCGAGCACGCCGACCGGGTCGGCGCCGCGGCCGACGAGGCGCTGGCCGCCCTGGCCGAGCGCGACGCGGTCGAGCGCGAGGCCGACGGCCTGTTGCCACTCGTGGAGGCCGTCGAGGGCGCCCGCACGGACCTCCTGGAGATCGACGCCGAGATCGAGGAGGGCGTCGCGACGGCCGCCGCGATCGAGGAGCGGTTGGCCGCCTTCGCTCGCGGCGAGGACCCGCTCCATCTCCAGGCGGTCGCGCTCCTGACGGAGGAGCTCGGGGGCGTGTCCCTGAAGGCCCTCGCGCGGGAGGCGATCGCCACGCCCCTCCCCGAGGACGACCGCGTGGTGGCGCGGCTGCTCGAGCTCGAGCGTCGCCGCGAGACGCAGACGGTGGCGCAGGCGGAACTGCGCGAGGCGGCCGCGCGCCACAAGGCGCGCACGACCGACCTCGAGCGCGTCCGCATCGACTTCACCCGCCGTCGCTACGACCAGCCCGGCAGCGTCTTCACCGAGGGCGCGTTGATCGGGACGCTGCTGGCGCAGCTGCTCGACGGCGCCATGACGCGCGACGCGTTGTGGCGCGTCCTGGAGCGGCAGCGGCGGGTGGCGCCGACCCGCAGCGACCCGACGTTCGGCTCCGGTGGGTTCGGGCGTGGCTCGCCCTGGGGCGGCGGCACCAGCGGCGGATCCAGGGGCGGCAAGAGCGTGAGCTTCGGCGGCACGAAGCGCGCGGGCGGCATCAAGACCGGCGGCGGCTTCGGTGGCGGGGGCTTCAGGACCGGCGGCCGCATGGGCGGCGGCGGCTTCAAGACCGGCGGCAAGTTCTGACGAGAGCGACGGCGGGCGGCCCGCAGGCTACAGCAGCCAGCCGACGGCGCCGCCCGTGACGATCAGCAGCGCCGGGTGGATCCGCGTTCGCAGGGAGAGCAGCAGCGCGACGCCCGCCAGCGGCCACAGCGGCCACGCGCCCCAGCGCGGGTCGGGCGGGTTCATCGCGGTCGGGAGGAAGTCCCACACCACCAGCGCGAGCAGCGCCACGACGACCGGGCGTACGCCGTAGAGGAAGCGCTGCACGACATCGCGCTCTTGGTAGCGGCGGTACAGGGCGAACAGCAGGACCATCGCCACGATCGTCGGCGCGGTGATGCCGGCCAGGGCGGCCGCCGCGCCCGCCCAGCCGGCGACCTGGAACCCCGTGTAGCCCGCCATCTTCGTCGCGATGGGTCCCGGCAGGGCATTGCCGAAGGCGAACGCGTCGAGGAACTCGCCGGGCGTGAGCCACGACCGCAGGTCGACGACCTCGACCTGGATCAGGGGGATCATCGCCGGGCCACCGCCGAAGCCGAGCAGGCCGACGCGGGCGAAGGCCCAGAAGAGCTCGAGGAGCTCGCTCACGCCCGCCGCCGTAGCGCCATGCCGGCGACGCCGCCCGCCAGGATGAGCAGGCCCGGGTGGATGCCGAAGGCGACGGCGGCCACGAAGGCGGCGATCGCCAGGCCCCAGCGCAGGAGGTTGCTCCGCCACGCGCGCAGCGGCCCCAGCGCACCCGGCGCGAAGACCACGACCGTGTAGACGAGCAGCCCGATGACGACCGGCCGCAGGCCGGTGAGGAAGCCCTCCACCCAGGGGCTGTCCTGGTACTGGACGTAGAGGGCGGCGAGGCCGACCATGGCGAGGATCGTGGGCACGGTCAGCGCCAGCAGCGCGACCACGGCGCCGCCCCAGCCGGCGACCCGGTAACCGACGTAGCCGGCGAGCTTGGTCGCGATGGGCCCCGGCAGGGCGTTGCCGAAGGCGAAGGCGTCGAGGAAGGCCTCGCGCGTCAGCCAGCGACGGGCCTCGACCTCGCGCTGGATGAGGGGGATGAACGAGGGACCGCCGCCGAAGCCGAAGAGGCCGACCTTGGCGAACGCGACCGCCAGGGCGGCAAGGCGGCCGGCGAGGGACCCCGCACCCGGCGGATCGGGGGTGACGGCGGGGGTGGGGGGGCCTTCGGGCATCGGCGCGATCCTACCGGTCCGGCTGCAGGCGCGCCGCTTCCTCGGCGAGGACCAGGCCCGCGACGCGGGTCACGCTGGCGTCGATCTGACGCAGCAGCGCCAGGATCTCCAGGTGCTGCATGTGCGACATGCGGGTGGCGGGCAGCCGCGCCTCGAGGCGCGCCAGGTGCGCGAGCCGGAACTCCGCGATCAACCGCTCGTAGCCGGGGCGTCCGTCCACCACCTGGCGAGCCAAGCCCTTGTGGCCCACCGCCATGGCCGTGAAGGCGTTGCGCATCCGCGCCAGGAGCGCGTCGCAGGCATCGGCCAGCTCGCGCCGCCCGTCGCGGCTGAAGGTCACGCCCGCGTCCCGCAGCCGGTCCTCGCGCTGCTCGACGCGGCGGATCAGGCGACCCACGGTCTCGAGTTCGGTCACCCAGGTGAACAGCCATTCCGACGTGGGGTCCGCGCCGTGTCGCTCGCGGACGTCGGCGAGGTAGCGGATCACCGCCCGCGCCAGGCGATCGGTGCGCGTCTCGCGCGCCCGGATCGCGGCGCCGTCCCACTGCCCGCGGCGGAGCTCGCGGGCCGTCAGCTCGGTCATGACCAGGACCTCGTCGCTGATCCTGACGACCTCCCGGCGGGCCAGGCCGAGCGCCCAGCGCGGTGCGTCCAGGACGGCGGGATCCAGGTACCGCGGCCCGGTCTCCTCGCGGGGCGCGGGCATGATGCGCTCCCCGACGTGCGCCGTCAGGCCCGCGAGCAGCGTGCCCGGGATGGCGACGAGGATGTTGAACACGGTGTGGCCGTTGGCGACCTGACGCACGCCGTCGCCGCCCAGCGCCTGCATCAGGGCCGCGAAGGGTTGGGCGACGAGCGCGAGGGCGTACGCGGCGAGCAGCTTGACGATCGTGTGCATCACGGCCACCCGGATGGCGCCCGTACCGAGCTCGCGGGCCGCGAGGATCGCGATGACCGTTGCCCCGGCGTTGCCGCCCGCCACGAACGCGATCGCGGCCGGCAGGCTGCTGCCGCCCGCGGCGACCAGGCCCAGGGCCAGGGCGGTGGTGGCGTTGCTGCTGGTCAGGAAGGTGCCGATGACGAAGCCCACGGTGGTCATGGCCAGCGGCGAGGCGCCGAGCGTCTCCAGGACGAGGACGAAGGCCTCGCTCTCGAGCATGGCGGCCATCGAGTCCGCGATCAGCGACAGGCCGAGGAACAGCAGGCCCGCACCCAGGAGCAGCTCGCCAAGGGTCCGCACGCGAGACCAACGCGCCAGGAAGTAGCCGACGCCGATCATCGGCAGCGCGTAGGCGGCGATGCGAAAGGCGGCGAGCTGGATCGCCAGCGTCGCGCCGATCTGCGCCCCGTAGGAGTAGGCGATGCCCTCGCGCACGGCCATGACGCCGCCGGCGACGAAGCCGAGCGCGCTGATGGCGGTGGCCGTCCCGCTCTGGCTGAACGCGCCCATGGCGGTGCCCGTCGCCAGCGCACGCCACGACGAGCGCGTGGCGATCTCGAGCGCACGCCGCGTTCCCGCCACCGCCAGTCGATCCAGGCTCGTGACGATGCGCCGCAGGCCCAGCAGGAAGAGCGCCAACCCGCCGAGCGTCAAGAGCAGCATGGCCGCCCTTCCGGGGTCATGCCCCATGGTCGCACCCGGGGCGGCTCGATGTGTCCCGCCTGCGCGGCGGGGTTCGGGACCCCAGTCGTGGGCGCGGTCCTGTACCATGCTGAGGTCATGCGACCGGACCGCACCCCCATCTCCCGCCGCCGGCGACCGGGTCACCCCTCTTGATCGCCGAGCGCTTGCTCACGCGGCGCCTTCGTGGCCTGCGTTCGCAGCAACTGGTGCTCGAACCGCATCGCCCCGGCGACCTGCCGCGTCCGCGGCGCGACGGCGGCTACATGCTGTACGCGCACGTGCCGTTCTGCGAGGTGCTCTGCCCCTACTGCTCGTTCAACCGCTTCCCGCACCGTGAGGACAAGGCCACGGCGTACTTCGCGTCGCTGCGCGAGGAGATGCGCATGGTCGCCGACCTCGGCTACCGCTTCTCCTCGATGTACGTCGGCGGCGGTACGCCGACGGTGATGGTCGACGAGCTCGTCAAGACGATCCGGCTGGCGCGCGAGCTGTTCGAGATCGGGGAGGTCTCGACCGAGACCAACCCCAACCACCTGACCGACGCGGTGCTGGGCCCGCTGGAGGGGGAGGTTCAGCGCCTGTCGGTCGGCGTCCAGAGCCTCGACGACGACCTCCTGCGGCAGATGCGCCGCTACGACAAGTACGGCTCGGCGGCGCAGATCCTGCGCGGGCTGGAGGCGGCGCGCGGCCGGTTGCCGACGTTCAACGTCGACATGATCTTCAACCTGCCGTCGCTGACCGAGGAGGTGTTGCGCCGCGACCTCGAGACGCTGATCGCGAGCGGCGCCGATCAGGTGACCTACTACCCGCTCATGGTCTCGCCGGCGGTGGAGCGACCGCTGGAGAAGGCGCTCGGGCGGGTCGACTACGCGCGTGAGGAGCGGCAGTACCGGCTGATCTCCCAGACGCTCGCGCCCAGCTACCGGCCGACCTCCGCGTGGGCCTTCTCGCGCAGCGACGCCACCATGATCGACGAGTACATCGTCGATCACGACGAGTACGTGGGCATCGGCAGCGGCTCGTTCAGCTACCTCGGTGGGGAGATCTACGCCAACACCTTCTCGCTGCGGCACTACGCCGACGCCATCGAGCGGGGTCACCCCAGCGTCGACGCCCGCATGCGCCTGCACCGGCGCGACCAGCTGCGCTACCGGCTGATGATGGACCTCTTCGGTCTGCGGCTCGACAAGCGCGCCTTCGCGGAGAAGACCGGTGTGAGCGTCGAGCGGGCGCTGCCCGTCGAGGTCCTGTTCCTCAAGGCGGCGGGCGCCTTCTCCCGGGACGACGCCGAGGCGATCGAGCTCAGCGAGACCGGGCGCTACCTGCTGGTCGTGATGATGCGCGAGTTCTTCATCGGCGTCAACGGCATCCGCGATCTCGCGCGCGCCAGCCTCCCCGAGGCGGAGCGGGCGCTGTTCGCGGACGAGCCCGCGTGCGGGCGCCCCATGCGCATGCCGCAACCGGTGCTGGCCGGCGACTGAGCGCTGCCAGCGCACCCTTGGGCCGAGCCCCCCGCGTCCGGGGTCTCGGCGGCCGTCGTTGCGAGGCTTCGGACCGCGTGCCTGACGGAACGCCGGCGGACGTTTGTTCCTGGTGTCGCTCCTGGGCGGGTGGTCGAATGGCGCGTAGTCGCACCGTTCGGTGGCCCACCGCCGACGGGCGTTCCCTTGCCGGGGGGCGTGGTGCGGAGTTCGCTCCGACGCGCGAGAGGGGGCAGAGAGGTTTCCCATGCCCGAGGATCTCCAGGCCCTGATCGACCGCCTGCAGCGCGACGCCGTCGAGGAAGGGCAGCGCCGCGCGCAAGCCATCGTCGCGGAGGCCGAGGCCAAGGCCGAGGCGTTGGTGCGCGAAGCCGAGGACAAGGGGGCGCGCCTCCTGGAACGCGCCGAGCGCGACGCGCAGGCGTACACCGAGCGCAGTTCGCACGCGCTCGAGCAGGCGGGGCGCGACCTGCTGATCGCGGTGAGCCATGCCGTCGAGAGGCTGCTCTCCGGGCTCGTGCACGAGTCCCTCATGGAGGAGTTGAAGCCCGAGCTGCTCGCGGAGATGCTGGCCAAGATGAGCGAGGCGTACGTCGCTCGCGGCGGACGCGAGCGCCGGATGGCCGTCCTGCTGAACGAGTCCGACCTCGAGGCGCTGGTGAGCCTCTACGCCAAGCGCTACCGCGACCGGCTGTACGAAGGGGTCGACCTGCAGCTCGACAACGACGTCGTCAAGGGCTTCCGCGTCGTGCTGGTCGAGGAGCACGTCGAGCACGACTTCACGATCGAGGCCATCGCCGAGGCCCTGACCCACCACCTGAGGCCCCACCTGGCGCGCATCCTGCCGCAGGTGGCGCCGAAGGCCCTGGAGCTCCTGGACACCACGCCGGCGGAGCCCGGCTGATGGTCCCATACCTCCTGGCGAGCCTGCCGACCCCCCGTCTCGGTGACGTGCCCGACGTCCGCATCGAGACCGTTCTGGAGCGCTGCGCCGGTTTCGTGGGCGAGGACCGGGCCCGCGACCTCGCATGGGTCCTGGGGATCCGCCCGGCGAACGGGCGGAGCGACGCGGCCGGCGACGCCCAGCGCGACGCCCCGCCGTCGAGGGAGGCTCGGCCGCCGCTGAGCGACCCGGCGACGCTGGCCTGGGCCCAGTTCGCGGACCTGGTCGACGACGCCATCGTACTCGAGCGCTGCGCGAGGGCCAAGATCGATCCCCAGCCGTACCTCCGCCGGCCCGCCGGGTTCCGCGTCGACGTCAGCGAGGGCGTCGCGGCCGCCTTCGACCTGCCTCACCCCGGCGCCCGCGAGCGCCGTCTCGACGAGTTGCGCTGGCGGCTGGCGGACGAGCTGCGGGTCGGCGACCCCGACGGTTTCGGGGCCCTCGTCGCGCGCGCGGTCCAGTTGCGGCTCGCCTGGCGGCGGGCCGACTGGAACGAGGAGGGCGGCTGGCGCGTCCTGGAGACCGCGCAGCGCCGCATCGAGGAGCGCCATGGCTAACGTCGGACGCATCGTCGCGGTGAGCGGTCCCCTGGTGACGGCCGCCTTCGACCAGCCCGTGGTCCAGAACGAGGTCGGCTACGCCGAGGTCGACGGCCTGCGGTTGAAGGCCGAGCTCATCCGCGTCCGCGGCGACACTGCGGACCTCCAGGTCTTCGAGGACACCACCGGGCTGTTCGTCGGCGGCCGGCTCGAGTTCACCGGCGAGATGCTCTCCGCCGAGCTCGGCCCCGGGCTGCTCGGCCTGGTGGTCGACGGACTGCAGAACCCGCTGGTGGAACTCGCGGAGGCGAGCGGCTACTTCCTGGCGCGCGGCCAGTACCTGGCACCGATCGACCGCGAGCGGCGCTGGGCTTTCACGCCGAGCGTCGAGGTCGGCGCCTCGGTCCGAGCCGGCGACGCGCTGGGCGCCGTGCCCGAGGGCGTGGTCGAGCACCGGATCATGGTGCCGTTCGGCTGGCACGGCTGGTGGACCGTGCGCGAGGTCGCCGCGGCCGGCGACCTGCGGGTCGACGACGTCGTCGCCACCCTCGAGGACGACGCCGGCCGCAGGCGGCCGGTGACGATGGTGCAGCGCTGGCCGGTGAAGGTGCCGATCCAGGCGTACCGCGAGCGCCTGCGGCCCGACCGACCGCTCGTCACCAAGATCCGCATCGTCGACACCCTGTTCCCGGTCGCGCGCGGGGGCACCTACTGCATCCCGGGCCCCTTCGGGGCGGGGAAGACCGTGCTCCAGCAGTTGACCAGCCGCCACGCCGAGGTCGACGTGGTGATCGTCGCGGCCTGCGGCGAGCGTGCCGGCGAGGTCGTCGAGACCCTGCGCGAGTTCCCCGAACTCGTCGATCCGCGCACCGGGCGGAGCCTGATGGAGCGCACGGTCATCGTGTGCAACACCAGCTCGATGCCCGTCGCGGCGCGCGAGGCGAGCGTGTACACGGCGGTCACCGTGGCCGAGTACTACCGCCAGATGGGCCTCCACGTGCTGCTCTTGGCCGACTCCACCAGCCGCTGGGCGCAGGCGCTCCGCGAGGTGTCGGGGCGACTCGAGGAGATCCCCGGCGAGGAGGCGTTCCCGGCCTACCTCGAGTCCGTCGTCGCCGCGTTCTACGAGCGCGGTGGCCTGGTGGCGCTGCGCGACGGCTCGACCGGTTCGGTCACGATCGGCGGCACCGTCAGCCCGGCCGGCGGCAACTTCGAGGAGCCGGTCACGCAGGCGACGCTCAAGGTGGTCGGCGCCTTCCACGGGTTGTCGCGCGCCCGCTCCGACGCCCGGCGCTACCCCGCGATCGATCCGCTCGAGAGCTGGAGCCACTACGCGGGGGTCGTCGACGCCGACGACATCGCCCTCGCCCGCACGGTGCTGCAGGAGGGGAACGAGGTCGCCCAGATGATGAAGGTCGTGGGCGAGGAGGGCACCGGCCTCGACGACTTCGTCAGCTACCTCAAGGCCGAGTACCTCGACGGCGCCTACCTGCAGCAGGACGCCTTCGACGACGTCGACGGCGCCAGCAGCGCCGAGCGGCAGGCGCTCGTCTTCGGCGAGATCGCCCGCGTGCTGCGCGCCACGCTCCGCCTCGACGGCAAGGACGCCGCACGGCGCTGGTTCCAGACGCTGACGCAGGCGACGAAGGACTGGAACCGGGCGCCATGGGGCGAGGCGGCCTTCGACGAGGGTCGCGACCGCGTGCGCGAGCTGCTCGAGGGGGTGCGGGGCGATGCATAAGGCGTACACGCGACTCGAGCGCATCGCCGGCAGCGTGGTCGCGGTGAAGGCGCCCGACGCCACCAACCGCGAGCTGGCCCAAGTCAGCTGGCCCGGCGGAACGTCGCTCGCCCAGGTCATCCGGCTCGACGGCGAACGCGCCTTCCTCCAGGTCTTCGCGGGCGGCCGTGGCCTGCCGACCGACGCCCGGGTCCGCTTCCTCGGTCGACCCATGCGGGTCCCGGCGTCCGACGCCCTGCTCGGCCGCGTCTTCGACGGTGCCGGGCGGCCCCGCGATCGCGGCCCCGAGATCGAGGAGGAGGGTGTCGACATCGCCGGCCCGTCGGTCAACCCGGCGAAGCGCATCATCCCGCGGACGATGGTGCGGACGGGCATCCCGATGATCGACGTGTTCAACACGCTGGTCGAGAGCCAGAAGCTGCCGATCTTCTCGGTCCCGGGGGAGCCCTACCACGAGCTCCTGGCCCGCATCGCGCTCCAGGCGGAGGTCGACCGCATCGTCCTGGGCGGGATGGGCCTCAAACACGACGACTACCTCTACTTCCGCGACACGCTCGAGGAGGCCGGCGCCCTGGCGCGCACGGTCGCGTTCATCCACACGGCCGCCGACCCCACGGTCGAGTGCCTGCTGGTGCCCGACATGGTCCTGGCCGTCGCGGAGCGCTTCGCGCTGCGGGGCGAGCGCGTGCTCGTGCTGCTCTCCGACATGACCAACTTCGCCGACGCGCTCAAGGAGGTGGCCATCACGATGGAGCAGATCCCGTCGAACCGCGGCTACCCCGGCGACCTCTACAGCCAGTTGGCGGCGCGCTACGAGAAGGCGGTCGACTTCGACGACGCGGGGTCGATCACGATCCTGGCCGTGACCACGATGCCCGGCGACGACGTCACGCACCCGGTGCCCGACAACACCGGCTACATCACCGAGGGCCAGTTCTACCTGCGGGGCGGGCGCATCGAGCCCTTCGGCAGCCTCAGCCGCCTCAAGCAGCTGGTCAACGGGACCCCCCGCGACGACCACCGCGCGCTGATGAACACGATGATCCAGCTCTACGCCGCCTACCGCGAGACGCTCGAGAAGCGCGCGATGGGCTTCCGCATGAGCGAGTGGGACGAGCAGCTGCTCCGCTACGGGGTCGGCTTCGAGGAGCGGCTGATGGACCTCGAGGTCGACCTGCCGCTGGAGTCCGCGCTGGACGTCGGTTGGGCGCTGCTGGCCGAGTGCTTCGAGCCCGAGCAGACCGGCCTGGCCACGGCGCTGATCGAGCGCCATTGGCCGAAGCGATGAGCCGCGTACGGGCCAGCAAGTCCGAGCTCAAGCGCCAGCGCGACGCGCTCGCGCGCTTCCGCCGCTACCTGCCGACCCTGCGCCTGAAGCAGCAGCAGCTGCAGCTCGACCTCGACCCGGCGGAGCTCGAGCTGCAGCCCCTCCACGCCTTCGTCACGCTCGCCGAGGGGGCCG
>CAZJUA010000002.1:0-1853 GCA_964549045.1 uncultured bacterium
ACGTCGAACACCAGGTCGGCGTCGAGCGGGACGCCGTGCTTGAAGCCGAAGCTCATGACGTCGACGTCGAGGTCCGCGCTGACGTCGCGGCCCAGCACCATCCGGGCGAGCCGGCCCTTGAGGTCGTGGGTGGTCATGTGGCTGGTGTCGATGAGCAGGTCGGCGCGGTCGCGCACCTCGGCGAGCAGCCGGCGCTCCGCCTCGATCTGCCCGTAGAGGCTGTGGCCCTCGCTCATGGGGTGCCGGCGGCGGGTCTCGGAGTAGCGGCGCACCAGCACGTCGTCGGCGCAGTCGAGGAAGAGGATCTGGTGCGGCACGCCGTCGGCCTGCAACTGGTCGAGGGCGGCGAAGAGGTCGGCGAACATCGTCCGGCCGCGGACGTCCATGGCGACTGCCACGCGTTGGCCACGGCCGACCGCCAGCTCGCTGAGCTTCGTCAGCTGCGGCAGGAAGGACGGCGGCAGGTTGTCGATGCAGAAGAAGCCGAGGTCCTCGAGCGCCTTCATCGCCAGCGTCTTGCCGGCGCCGGACAGCCCGGTGACGAGCAGCATGTGCGGCGTCTGGCTCATGGCCTGGTTCTGGGTCATACGTCCACCCCCGGCGCGCGCGAACGACCGGCCCACGGCCCGGGGGCGCGAGGCGTGTCGATCCGACCTTCGACTTGACACGATGCTATCGCCTCGAGGCCGGGCCAACCATCCCATGACCATCGAAGCGGCGCGGCCCAGCCGGCGCTGCGGTCCGAACCTCCCCCCCCGCCGCCGCCACGCCGCGCCCGCGCCACTCGGGTACCCTGGCCGCGATGACGGCCCACCCCCTCCCCGATCTGCCCGACGTGTGGCGCATCGCGCTGGCACCCCATCGCGACGCGCGCGGCTTCTTCGTCGAGCGCTGGCGGGCCGACGCCGCCGCGGCACTGGGGCTGCCCGCCTTCGCGCAGCTCAACCACTCGCGCTCGCGCCGCGGCGCGCTGCGCGGCCTGCACTTCCAGGCGCCGCCGCACGCCCAAGGCAAGCTGGTCGGTGTCGTCCGCGGCGCGATCTTCGACGTGGTCGTCGACCTGCGCCGCGCCTCCCCGAGCTACGGTCGCTGGGCCGGCGTCGCCCTCGACGACGAGCGCCCCGAGCTGCTGTGGGTGCCCCCGGGCTTCGCGCACGGCTTCCTGGTCACCTCCGACGTCGCCGACGTGCTCTACCAGGTCGACGCGGGCTACGCGCCCGCCGCCGAGGGCGGCCTGCGGTGGGACGACCCGGGCCTGGCCATCGCCTGGCCCCTCCCGCCGGGCGAGGCGCCGACCCTCTCGGCCCGCGACGCGCGATGGCCGCCCCTGGCGGAGCTCCGCTCGCCCTTCGCCTGAACCCCGCGCCCGCCCCGGCGCGCGTTCGCCCCCCGGGCGGACGATGGCGGACGCGGCGCGGCCGGCGGGGTACGCTGGAGGCCACATGGCCACCGCCGGGCCCGCCCCCGTTCACGAGCCGCCGGCCGAGCCGAACGGCGGCCTGCCCGCCGACCCGTCCAGTGGGCGGGCGCCCGTGGCGGAAGCGCCGCCCGCCCCCCCGACCCGGGCCCCCGATCACCGCGTCACCGCTTGGCGCTGGTGGAACCGCTGGCTCTACTGGCTGTACGAGCGCCGGCTGCTCGCGCAGGTGCGGGGCGGCGCGGTGCCGCAGCACCTCGGCATCATCATGGACGGCAACCGCCGCTTCGCCCGCGCTTTCGGCCTCGACCCGAAGGCGGGTCACGACTACGGCGCCGGCAAGGCGCGCGACGTGCTGCGCTGGTGCCTCGAGCTCGGCATCCGCCACGTCACCCTGTGGGGCTTCTCCACCGACAACAAGGGGCGCTCGCCCGAG
>CAZJUA010000003.1:0-9728 GCA_964549045.1 uncultured bacterium
CCCAGCCCGCGGGCCGCCGGGGGGCCCCCCCCCCCCCTGCCGAGCCACTTCCCGCGCCTGCGCGACGAGCCCGGAGAACTCGTCGGCGTCGGGTGCCTCCAACACCTTGAAGATCACGACGTCGTGCTCGGCCACGACGACGAACCGGGTCCCCGGCGTGAGGCCGAGCCGGTCGCGGATCTCCTCGGGGATGACGACCTGGCCCTTGGACGAAAGCGTCGTGGTGGCAGGGCTTCCCATCTCCACCTCCAAGTCTTACCCGTAAGACGATACCACGTGGACCTGCCAGCTGGCGACGTGAAGGGGACACCGTGCCCTATGGGCCGCGTCCCCACCCGCGCTTGACGCGCCACCCGATCTCTGACAAGGTGCTCTGAAATCCCCAACGCGCGTCTCACACGGACGCCGTGGAGCTCGCCGGCGTCGCCGGCGAGCTCCCTCGAAGGAGCGCCATGCCGGGTCCCCGCCGCCTTCGCCCTGTCCCGCTAGCAGCCTGTGTGCGTACCTGGCCGGCGGCTTCGGCAGGGGCCGCTGGCCGCCGTCCTGCAGCGCAAGCGTGACCCCTTCACGGTGGTAGGATGCTCGTGCAGCACGACGTTTCTACCGTGCGCGTGAGGTCTTGGGTGAAGCGATTCCAGGCTTGGCATCCGGAACAGCCGTACCTGCTGCCGCCCGACCCGCGCGAGTGGCTGCCGGAGGGTCACCCCGCGTTCTTGGTGCACGACCTGGTCGCGCGCCTGGACCTCAGCGAGATCGTGAACGCCTACGGCGACGGTCGCACCGGCGGCATGCCACCGTTCGATCCGCGCATGATGACGCGCGTGTGGCTCTACGCCTACCTCCAGGGCGTGCGCTCGTCCCGGAGGGTGGCTCGGGCATTGGTCGAGGACGTCGCGTTGCGCTTCCTCTCGGGCAACCAGCAACCGAAGTACTGGGCGTTGAACGCCTTCCGCACCCGCCACCGCCATGCGCTCGCGAACCTCTTCCGCCAGAGCATCGAGCTCGCCGAGCGTGCCGGCCTGGTGCCGCTCGAGCACGTCGCCATCGACGGCACCAAGCTCAAGGCGAACGCCAGCAAGAGCAGGGCGATGAGTTACGCGCGCCTCACGGCCGAGCAGCAGCGCCTGCGGGCCGAGATCGAGGCGTACTTGGATGCCTGCGACGAAGCGGACGCCGCCGAGGACGAAGCGTTCGGGGACGACGACGGCCTGGGTGTGCCCGCGCACTTGCGTGACCGCGCGGCGCGGCTCGAGGCGATCGAGCGCGCCAAGGAGCAGCTCGAACGCGAAGCCAAGGAGCGGGCCGAACGCGAGCAAGCCGAGCGGCGGGAGGCGACCGTGGCGCAAGGCAAGCGCTTCTGGCCGCGCGTCGACCCTCAGGCGGCGGTCCCGCGCGCGCGGGAGCAGCGGAACTTCACGGATCCCGAATCGCGCATCATGCGGCATCAGGGCGCGTTCGTGCAGGCGTACAACGCGCAAGCCGCGGTCGACAACCAGCATCAGATCATCGTCGCGTGCGACCTCACCAACCAAGCGCCCGACGCGCGGCACCTACCCACGCTGCTGCAGCAGGTCAAGACCCACACCGGTCGGCATCCCAAGGAGGTATCGGCGGACGCCGGCTACTTCAGCCGCGCGAACCTCGACGCCATCGCCGCCGCCGGCGCGGAAGCCTTCATCGCACCGGAGCGCGTGCCGCACGACCTATGGCGCAGCTCCACGCCACCTCAGCCGCTCCCGGCGGACGCGACCCCCAAGGAGCGCATGCAGCACCTGCTGCGCACGAAGCGCGGGAAGGCCGCCTACCTCAAGCGGCAGACGACCGTGGAGCCCGTGTTCGGGCAGATCAAGAGCGCGCGCGGCATGCAGCAGGTGCTGCACCGCGGGCTCGAGAAGGTCAGGGCCCTCTGGGCGTTCGAGTGCGCGGCGCACAACTTCCTGAAGATCATGCGGCACGCGACCGCCACCCGCACCACCCAACCCGGCCCCGCGCCCGCCTGAACCGACACCCCGCGCGAACCTCAAGCGCGTCGGCGCGCCAAAGGCGGCGCGCCGACATCGAGCCAAACCAAAGACCTACCCACACAGGCTGCTAGGGCGGCGAACAGGCGGTTGACCATGTAGATCCTCCCGTGCTCTGGACTTCCACCGCGGCGACGACGCCCCCATCGGCCGCTGGCACCGCGGTGTTCGGGGCGTGCCGCGAAGGACCGCCCCGACTTCGGATCCACTGTAGCGAGCGGCGATCCGCCCACGTGTGGGACCCCATACTTCGAGCGAACGGAGGCTATCCGAGGCCCACTTACGAAACCCTCACGGTCGCCCGAGCGGGCGTCGGGCGGGGCCGAGCCCCGCATCCTCGCTTCAGACCCGGTAGTACGCCCGGTACCACGCCACGAAGCGCTTCACGCCCTCCTCGATCGGCGTCGCCGGCGCGAAGCCGATGTCGCGTGACAGGTCGGCGACGTCGGCGAACGTGGCGCGGACGTCGCCTGGCTGCATGGGCAGGAAGTTCTTGACGGCCCTTTCGCCGAGTTCGCCTTCGATGATCTCGATGAGCCGCATCAGTTCGACGGGCGTGTGGTTGCCGATGTTGTACAGGCGCCAGGGCGCGCGGCTGCTCGCGGGATCGGGATCGGCGCCATCCCACTCCGGGTTCGGCTGGGCGGCGCGGTCGCTCACGCGCACCACGGCCTCGGCGATGTCGTCGATGTAGGTGAAGTCGCGACGCATCTGACCGTGGTTGAACACGTCGATCGGCTTCCCCGCGAGGATCGCCTTGGTGAACAGGAACATGGCCATGTCGGGGCGCCCCCACGGTCCGTACACGGTGAAGAAGCGCAGGCCGGTGGTGGGGAGATCGTAGAGGTGCGCGTAGGTGTGTGCCATCGCCTCGTTGGCCTTCTTGCTGGCGGCGTAGAGGCTGAGCGGGTGATCGACGTTCTGGCCGACCGAGAAGGGCAGGGCCGTGTTGGCCCCGTAGACGCTGCTGCTGCTCGCGTAGGTCAGGTGTTCCACGCCGTGGCGGCGGCAGCCCTCGAGCACGTTCGCGAAGCCCACGAGGTTGCTCTGCACGTAGGCGGCGGGGTGGGTGAGCGAGTAGCGCACACCCGCCTGGGCGGCGAGGTGGATCACGCGCTCGGTGCCCTGGGCCGCGGCGTGGACGGCGTCGGCGTCTGCGAGGTCGGCGCGGACGTGACGGTAGCCGGGGTACTTGGAGAGGCGCTCCAAGCGGGCTTCCTTGAGGCGGACGTCGTAATAGTCGTTGACGACGTCGAAGCCGACGACCTCGTCGCCGCGGTCGAGGAGCCGCTCGGCCACGTGGTAGCCGATGAAGCCGGCGGTGCCGGTGACCAGGGTGGGCATGGCGCCAAGGGTACGACGCCCAGCGCCAGGACGTTGGGGGTCCCGACCCATCGCGCGCGGCGGCGGCGGCTAGAATGGCGTTGAAGCGTCGACGTCGAATGGATGTGGTGCTGGATGCTGCGAGCGCATGGGACTCCTTGGCTTTCGCTCTTCGTGCTTGCGTGGGCCGTGATCGCCTGCGCGGGACCTCGTGGGGCCGATGGCCTCGTCACGGAGGTGGCGTACTTCCGGGCCTCGGCCGGCGAGATCGAGCGCGGCGCCGCCGTGCTCCTCGAGTGGCGCGTCGACCATGCGGGCGTGCGGACGGGGGAGGCGAGCTGCGCGCTGATGCGACAGGTCGAGGGCGCCGCTTGGGAGGAGCCGATCACCGTCGCCTGCGAGGGTTCACATGCCGACACCCCGCCGTACCCGGCGGACGCCGCCTCGGTCACGTACCGACTGCGGGTGGTCGACCGCTCGGGCGCAGCGACCGGCGGCTACCTGACGCGGGACGTCGCCGTGACGTTCCTCGCGCCACGCATCGCGCTCGACCCCGCCAACGCGAGCGTCCTGACGGGCGGAACGGTGGCCTTCACGGCCACCGTCCTCGGGGCGGTGGACACGCGGGTCTCGTGGTCCACGACGTGCGGGTCGATCAGCGGCTCGGGGGCCAGCGTCACGTTCGTGGCACCGCCGTTCACGGGTTCGTGCACGGTGACGGCCGCGAGCGTCGCGGCCCCGGCGGTTCGCGTGAGCGCGGTGGTCGTGGTCGGCGACGTCGCCATCGCGATCGATCCGACCAGCGCCACGCTCGATCAAGGCGCCACACGCTCGTTCTCGGCGACCGTGGCGGGCGCGGCGGACACGTCGGTGGTCTGGCATGCGTCGGCGGGAGCGATCACGGGTTCGGGTCCGGCGGTCCTCTTCACGGCGCCGATGACGGACGGTTCGTTCACCGTGACGGCCACCAGCGTCGCCGACCCGAGAGCCATCGCGACGGCGACGATCCAGGTTCGAGAGGCGCAGCTCACGCTCACGCCCACGAGCGCGACGATGCCGTCCGATACCACGAGGACCTTCTCCGCGACGCTCTCGGGCGTCGCCGACGGTGCGCTGACCTGGTCCGCGACCGGCGGCACGGTCAGCCCGACCGGAACGCAGGCGACGTACACGGCACCTACCGGCGCCGGCACCTACGTGGTGACGGTCGCCAGCGTCGCTCAACCGGCCGCTCTGGCGTCCGCGACGGTCACGGTCGAGCAGGTGGCGATCGAGCTGGACCCCAGCGCTGCCACGGCCCAGACGGGAGCGACGGTCGCGTTCACGGCCTCGGTTTCGGGAACGAGTGACACGCGCGTGTCGTGGTCGACGTCGTGCGGGGAGGTGAGCGGCTCGGGCACCAGCGTGACCTACGTCGCCCCTGACTTGCCGGGGACGTGCACGGTCACGGCGACCAGCGTTGCCGATGGTCGCCGAAGCGCGGCCGCCACGGTGGCCGTGACGGCGCCGCCGACGGGTGAGCTGCTGTGGTCGGTCGCGTTCGGCTCGAGCGAGCACGACCGGGCCGCGCTGGTGGCGACCGACGCGGCCGGTGGCGTGTACGTCGCGGGAACCACCGAGGGCGTGGTGGGTGGGACCTTCACGTTCCCCCAGGGCGCGACCGACGTGTTCGTGAGGAAGTACGACGGGAGCGGGCTGCCACAGTGGACGTGGCAGATGGGCACGGCGGCCGCGGACCGGGTGCTGCTCCTCGATGTGCAGCCCGATGGCGACGTCATCCTGGGCGGCGTGACGGAGGGGGCGTTCACCTCGTCGGGCGATCCGAACGGCAACCTCTTCCTGGCCCGCTTCGACGAGGCCACCCAGAGCGTCGCGTGGCTGCGTGAGTTCGGTGCGGACCTCGCGGCGAGCACGACGGCGATGGCGCTCGATGCCGATGGGAACACGTTCGTGGGCGCACATGGTGACCCGTACCTGGTCCTGGCCAGGTTCGCGTCGGACGGCCGGGAGCTCTGGCGTCGGCAGTACACGGAGGTGTACTTCGGCTCGGCCAGTCGAATCCTCGTCGATGCCGCGGGCCACGCGATCTCCGCGGGCGCCTCCTACAAGACCGATCACCTCATGCGCGTCGAGCCGGACGGCGGGCTGGTGTGGCGCACGTCGGTGGGCATTCCGGAACTCTATTTCGGTGCACACGACGACCTGGCGCTCGATCCGCAGGGAGCCCTGCTCGTCGTCGGCAGCGGTTCGTCGGTGGCGCCCGTGCCGGCCATGGGATGGCTGTCGAAGGTCGACGCGGACGGCGTCGAGCTCTGGACCCGCGACGTCGGGCCCGGTGGCGACACGATGGCGACCTCCGTTGCAGCCTCGTTCGACGGAACGGCGCTCGTCGGTGGTTGGTCGGCCGGGGACCTGGGGGTGCCCGGAAGCGGGGCCGGCGCGTTCGTGACGAAGTACGCCGGCGGCGGAGATCGACTGTGGGTCACGCGCTTCGCGAGCGTGCCGGTCGGGTTCGCTTCGATGGCCACGGACGGAACGGGACACGCGTACGCGGTCGCGACCGGCTCCGGGCTGGTCGACGATCGGCCGGACCCGGACGGGAGCGGCGACGACGTGGTCCTGGTGAAGTTGGCGCCGTGACCTGCTAGCGGACGTGGAGCGGCCGTCCGCCGGAGGGGACGGGCTGCACCCCGTTCATGGCTGCCTGAGGGGCTGTGGGTGCAGCGTGACAATCGCGTCAGAAGTCGGTCGCTAGTCTACCGCCGAGGCTTGCGGTGGCCTCCGACGCTTGTGATGGCCGAGCGTGATGCGGAGACGCCGAACCGTTAACCTCAAGACGACGGAGGGATGGGACATGTCGCCAACCGAGAGCATCTGTACGCATCTGGTACCGCATCCACGCGGTTTCGGCGTCGGGTGGCTCCCGGTTCGGGCACGGGCAGCCGTCGTAGCGAGGAGCCACCCATGAGCGCCGCCCCGAAGTTCCAGGGCGACCGCCGCCGCGGCGACACCTACCGCGGCGCCGGACCCTACCCGCAGCGGCGTCGGACCGATCGCGTCGACGCGCGCCTGACGCCCGTCGCGATGCTCAGCCGCGTCCTCGGCGACGCCGTGATCACCTTCGCGTCCGTCATGACGGCCCTGGTGGCGCGGGCTTACCTGATGGCGATGTCGGCGCCGGAGGGCGCCAGCGAGATCCTGATGGCGTCGATGGCGCCCGGCGGCCTGGTGCTCGCGGGCGTGTTCGTCGCGGCCATCACGATCACGAACACGCTGCTCGGCGTGTATTCGCGGCACCGTACCTACCCCATGCCGACCAAGCTCATGCGTCTGCTGCAGAGCGCTGCGATCGCCGGCGCCGTGGCGGGCGTCGCCTTCTTCCTGCTGTCGCCCGCCTTCGAGGTGCCGCTGACGGCGTTCCTGGGCGCGTGGGTCCTGACCGCCATGGCGCTGCCGGCCGCGCGCTGGTGGACGTGGGCGTACCGCATGGACGTCCAGGCGCGCCAGGTGCAGGAGGACAAGGTCCAGCGGGCGCTGAGCCTCGCCGCCAACGGCCACGACCGTGGCCAGGGCCACGGGACCGTGCTGGTCGTCGGTGGCGCCGGCTACATCGGCTCGGCGCTGTTGCCGCGGCTCCTGGAGTCCGGTCGCCGGGTGCGCCTGCTCGACGTGTTCCTCTACGGCAAGGAGCCGGTCAAGCGCTGGCTCGATCACCCCAACCTCGAGGTGGTGGAGGCCGACTACCGCAAGTTCGACAAGCTGGTCGAGGCCATGCAGGGCGTCGAGACGGTCGTGCACCTCGGCGGCCTGGTGGGCGACCCGGCGTGCGCTTGGAACGAGGCGCTCACGGTCGAGGTCAACCTCACGTTCACCCGGGTGATCGCCGAGATCGCCAAGGCCAGCGGCGTGGGGCACTTCGTGTTCGCCAGCACCTGCTCGGTGTACGGCGCCAGCGACGAGATCCTGGACGAGGACTCGGAGCTTCATCCCGTGTCGCTGTACGCGCGCAGCAAGATCGGCTCGGAGCGCGTCCTCAAGCAGCTCCACGGACCGGGCTTCCAGGTCACGCTGCTGCGCTTCGACACCATCTACGGCATCTCGGGCCGCACGCGCTTCGACCTGGTGGTCAACCTGCTCACGGCCAAGGCCCACGTCGATCGCGGCATCACGGTGTTCGGCGGCGACCAGTGGCGGCCGTTCGTGCACGTCGCGGACGCCGCGAAGGCGGTGGCGATGGTGCTCGAGGCGCCGCGCGAGCTGGTGGCGGGCCGGGTGTACAACGTCGGCTCGGACGAGCAGAACGCCACGCTCGGCCAGGTCGGCCACCTGATCAACCGGCTGGTCCCCGAGGCCGAGTACGTCGACTCGGGCCGTGACGGCGACCGCCGCAACTACCGCGTGTCGTTCCGGCGCATCCGCGAGGAGCTGGGCTTCCACCCCGAGTGGACGCTCGAGGCCGGCGTGAACCAGGTGCTCGATGCCCTGAAGAGTGGCCGCGTCACCGACTACCGCGACCCGCAGTACAGCAACATCCGTTACCTCACCGAGATGACCGACGCGGTGTACCGCACCACCGAGACGGACTTCGCGCGCGGGCTGATCTCGGACTCCGAGGTCATCGAGCCGCTCTTGCCGGCCGAGCGCGAGCGGCGCGAGGACCGCGAGGTGGTTGGGTTGGTGACGACGCCTGACCCGTTTCCGCGACCGCTGGCGTCCGTGGAGGCGAAGCCGGCGCGAGCGTTGACCCCGCTAGAGCTCCGTAACTGACGGCCCCGGCATGCCCAAGCACGCGTCTTCCCTCGAGCTCGTGGCGGGCCACGTCGCCTACGCCGGCGCGCTCGCCCGGGTCCGCGCCGAGCCTCGCCGTTGGCTGGTGACCGGCGGCGCCGGCTTCATCGGCTCGCACCTGAGCGAGACGCTGCTGCGGCTGGGACAGGAGGTGGTCGTCCTCGACGACCTCTCCACGGGCTACCTCGAGAACCTCGAGACCGTGCGCGCGAGCGTCGGCGACGAGGCCGCCGCGCGGCTGCGACTCGTGCGCGCCGACCTGCGCGACGCGGCCGCGGTGACCGCCGCCGCGGACGGCGCCTCGGTGGTCCTGCACCACGCCGCGATGGTCAGCGTTCCTGCGTCGATCGGCGACCCGATCGCCGCCCACCACGTCAACGTGACCGGCTTCCTGCACGTGCTGGAGGCGGCGCGGGCGGCGGGCGCGCGGGTGGTGTACGCGGCCTCCAGCGCCAGCTACGGCGACGACCCGGCGGACGTGAAGGTCGAGCACCGGCTGGGGCGTCCGTTGTCGATGTACGCCGCCAGCAAGACGGCGAACGAGGTCTACGCAGCGGCCTACGGCCAGGCGTACGGGCTCGCCACCGTGGGCCTGCGCTACTTCAACGTGTTCGGGCCGCGCCAGGACCCACGCGGCGCGTACGCGGCGGTGATCCCCGCGTGGATCGATGCCCTCGCCCACGGTCGGCCGTGCCAGGTCTTCGGCGACGGGCTGACCACCCGCGACTTCTGCCACGTGGCGAACGTCGTCGGCGCCAACCTGCTGGCGGCGACCACCACCGCGCCCGAGGCGCTCGGCGGCGTGTTCAACGTGGGGACTGGCGCCCGCACGACGCTGCTCGAGCTGTTCGACGCCATCTTGGATGCGCTGCGCGTCGCGCAGCCGGCCCGCGCCGACCTCGCGGACGTGCGCCCGACCTTCGGGCCGTTCCGGCCGGGCGACGTGCGCCACTCGTGCGCGGACGTGGGTCGCGCGCGGGCGCTCCTGGGGTTCGAGCCGGTGGTGGGGCTGCGCGATGGGGTGGCCCAGACGCTGCCCGGCTTCCTCCCCAGCTGACGGCGTCGGCGTGCGACGCCGCGCCTCAGCGCCAGCCCGGGAAGCTGCCGCCGGGCGCGACGAGGACGGCGGCGATCCGCACCGCCATGGGGTACGCGGCGACCGCGTCCTGGCCGGATGCCGGGCGGTCGGCGAGCGGGGTACCGTCGGGGCTCGTCAGCACCAGCATCAGCTGCGTGACGCCGCCGCTCAGGTCGAGCGCCGCGGCGCCCGACATCCCGTTGACGGTCTGCTCGAGCGTCAGGGTGCCGACCGAGGTGAAGGCGAGGCGGTCCGGCGCCGTGCAGACGGGGGCGGTGGCGATGTCGGGCGGCACCAGGCAGACCTGGTAGCGGACCGGTGCGTCGGAGGGCTTGGAGCGCACCTCGAGGCGGACGTGCAAGGTGCCGTCCGCGTAGGCGCTCAGGTCACGCGCGAGGTGGCTCGCGTTGAGGAAGCTGACCGCGCCCGAGCCGCCGTCCGTGGCCGCCCGGTGCTCCAGGGCGGTGTCGAGCACCGTGACCCAAGGGGATGCGGCGGGGGGCGGGGCGGGCGGGGGG
>CAZJUA010000004.1:0-3636 GCA_964549045.1 uncultured bacterium
GCTGTCGTCCGCGCTCCAGCCGCCCTCGGTCCAATCGGTGGCCGAGATCCGGACCAGCAGCGGTTTGCCCTCGGGCAGCGCCGCTCGCACGGCTCGCGCGACCTCGCGCAACAGCCGGCTGCGGCCCTCGAAGCCGCCGCCGTAGCCGTCTTCTCGCGTGTTCACCAGCGGCGACAGGAACTGGTGCAACAGGTAGCCGTGGGCGGCGTGGATCTCGACGGCGTCGAAGCCGGCGGCGTCCGCGCGGGCGGCGGCGGCAGCGAACGCCGACACCACGCGGGCGCAGCCGTCCGCGTCGAGCGCCGACGGCTCGCGCAGCTTCTGCGAGAATGGCTCCGTGGTCGGCCCCACCACCGGCCAGCCGCCGTCCGCGTCGGGGACGGCGCCTTGCTGGGGCGCCCACGGGCGGTGGGTCGACGCCTTGCGCCCCGCGTGCGCCAGCTGCACCGCCGACGCCGCCCCCTGCGAGCGCACGAAGTCGGTGACGCGACGCAAGGCGTCCACCTGGTCGTCGCGCCACAGTCCGAGGTCCTGGGGCGAGATGCGGCCGCGGGCCTCGACGGCCGTGGCCTCGACGATCACCAGGCCGACGCCGCCGGCCGCGCGGGCGCCGAGGTGGACGAGGTGCCAGTCGTCGGCGCGGCCGTCCTCGGCGCTGTAGGTGCACATCGGGGACATGGCCACGCGGTTGCGCAATACCGCGTCGCGCAGACGGAGCGGTTCGAAGAGGTGGGGCATGGGCCTAGGATGACCCGCGAACGGCCCGCAAGGGCCCGCGTGGTCTCCGGATCACGGCACGCTCACTCCTCGCCGGTTCGCTCCGCAAGTGGCCCGCGGCCGCCGGCGTCGTCTTCTCCGGCAGCCGCGCCGACCACGACTTCATCGAGGTCGGCGAGCAGTTCGGGGCGCTCCGTCAGCAGGGCCAGGAAGGCGTCGACCACCCGCGGCGCGAACCAGCGACCGCGCTGCCGGCGGATCTCCTCGACCGCCTCGGCGAGCGGCCAGGCACGCTTGTAGGGACGCTCGTGGATCAGCGTGTCGAACACGTCGGCGACGGCCACGATCTGGCCGACGAGCGGGATGTCGTCGCCGCGCAAGCCGCGTGGATAGCCGCTGCCGTCCCACCGCTCGTGGTGGTACGTCGCGATGCGCTCGGCCATCACGATCAGCCGCGAGCGGCCCTGGGACAGCAGCCGCGAGCCGACCTCGACGTGCGCCTTCATCTGCGAGAACTCGTTGTCGGTCAGGCGACCTGGCTTGAGCAGGATGTGGTCGGGGATGCCGATCTTGCCCACGTCGTGCAGCGGCGCGGCGCGTTGCAGGAGCTCCACCTCGTGATCGGGTAGGCCCAACCTCTCGCCGAGCAGCGCCGCGAGGAGCCCCACGCGCTGGGCGTGCCGCCCGGTGGCGTGGTCACGGTACTCGGCCGCCGACGCCAGGCGCTCCAGCGCGTCGATGCGCGCGGCCTCCAGCTCGATCGTCCGCTCCCGCACCAGTTCCTCGAGGCGGCCGGCGTGTTCGCGCAGCCGCAGGTGCAGGAAACGCGTGCGCAGGAGGTTGCCCACGCGCAATCGGATCTGCTCCTTGCGGAACGGCTTGGTCACGAAGTCCTGCGCGCCGCGCACGAGCGCCTCGTGTTCCACCTCGGGCTGCAGGTCGGCCGTCAGCACCAGGATCGGGAGGAAGTCGCCCTCGGGCGTCGCGGCGGTGACGCGTTCGATCAGCTGCAGGCCGTCGAGGCCCGGCATGTGCAGGTCGGTACAGAGGAGATCGAACGGCGCGTGGCGGCGCAGGCCATGGTCGAAGAGCGTCCACGCCTCGAGCGGATCCGTCGTCGCGGTCACGTGGCGATGTCCGAAGGACCGGAGGATGCGTTCCAGCAGGATGGTGTTGGCCGGCTCGTCGTCCACGACCAGGATGCGCGCATCGTTTGCGAAACGAAGGACTTCATCGACTCGCGCGGGTGCTTGCATGCCCGCGACGATCCCGGTGGGCGCCCGCCGCATGCGTTGGGAGACTCACAGCTGACGGGGTCGGTCGGCACGTCGTCCGTGCCGAGCGGCGGTATCCTTCACCCCCCCGCGGTGGGGCCGGTTGCTAGACTCGGGGCGCATGGCCTCGCCGCGTGAAGCTCCGTTCGGCCCGTTGCGGTTCAGCGCGCCTGCCGTGGGCGAGGCGCCGGCGGGGCCGCGTGGTGCGACCCGCGTCGTGCCGCCGGACGACCCCTCGCGCGACCCCCGCCGCCCGGTGCGCATCGCCCGCGGCGTCTCGGCGGTGGTGGTGGTGCTCGCGCTCGTCGGGCTCCTGCAGGCGGGGGGGATGATCGCCATCGAGTCGCGCCGGCTGTGGACGGCCGAACGCGAGATCGCCCGGCTCGAGCGCGAGGTCGCCGAGTTGCGGCGCGAGACGGCCGACCTGATCGAGATCGCCGGTCGCGGCGACGACGAGCGCTCCCGCGAGCCCCTGGCGCGGCGTCAGGGTTACGTCTCCCCCGCCGAGACCCGCTACGTGATCGTCCCCGCGCCCGTCTCGCTGCTCGACGATCGCCCGGCCGCGGGCCCCTGAGCCGCGCGCCCACGAGGAGCCGACCGTGCCCGACGACACGCTCGCCTGGATGAACGAGTTGACGGCCGACATGGAGGAGCGTCGCAAGCGCGTGCAGCGCGGCGGGGGGCCCGAGCGCGTGAAGCGCCAGCACGACGCCGGCAAGCTCACCGCCCGCGAGCGACTCGATGTGCTGCTCGACGAGGGCAGCTTCGTGGAGTTGGGCGCCTTCGTCGAGCCGAACGAGCGCGGGCTCGACGCTCCAGGCGAGGGCGTCGTGACGGGCTACGGCGAGATCGACGGGCGCCGCGTGTTCGTGTTCAGCCAGGACTTCACCGTGCTGGGCGGCAGCCTCGGCAAGATGCACGCCGCCAAGATCTGCCGCGTCATGGACCTGGCGGCGCAGAACGGCCATCCGATCGTCGGCCTGAACGACTCGGCCGGCGCGCGCATCCAGGAGGGCGTCGACGCCCTGTCGGGTTACGGCGAGGTGTTCGCCCGCAACGCCAACTACTCGGGGGTGGTGCCCCAGGTGTCCGCCGTCCTCGGACCGTGCGCCGGCGGCGCCGTGTACAGCCCGGCGTTGACCGACTTCGTGCTGATGTCGCGCAGCAGCGGCACCATGTTCATCACCGGGCCCGACGTGGTCAAGGCGGTGACCAAGCAGACCGTCAGTGCGCAACAGCTCGGCGGCGCCGACGTGCACGCGCGCCTCAGCGGCGTCGCCCACCTGGTCGAGGACGACGACCGCGCGGTGCTCGCCCGTGTCCGCGAGCTGCTCGCCTACCTGCCCTCCTCCGCCCGCGGACAGCCGCCGCGGCGCGCCACGCGCGACACCGACGACCGGCGACTTCCGCAGCTCGCCACGATCGTGCACCCCGACCCGCAGCGCGCCTACCCCATGCGCGAGGTGATCGCCACGGTGGTCGACGACGGCCGCTTCCTCGAGATCCAGCCCGAGTTCGCCCGCAACATCGTCGTCGGCTTCGCCCACCTCGGGGGTCGCGCAGTGGGCATCGTCGCCAACGACCCGCGCCAACTGGCCGGCACCCTGACGATCGACGCCTCGGACAAGGCGGCCCGCTTCGTCCG
>CAZJUA010000005.1:0-23118 GCA_964549045.1 uncultured bacterium
GGGGGCCCGCCGCCCCCCTCCGGCCCGGGCGGCCGCCCCGCCCCCCGTCTCGACCGACCCCAACCGCGCCGTGGCGCGGACACGCGCCACGCGCGGACCCGCGCCACCCGCGAGACCATGCGCGGCACGATCCGGAGGCACGTATGCCCCGCCCCGTCACCCTGTTCACCGGCCAATGGGCCGACCTCCCGCTCGCCGAACTCGCCCCCCTCGCGCGTGAGATGGGCTACGACGGCCTCGAACTCGCCTGCTGGGGCGACCACCTCGACGTGCACAAGGTGCTCGACGAGCCCGGCTACGCCGAGGGCCGCCTCGAGCTGCTGGCGAAGCACGACCTGAAGCTCTTCGCCATCAGCAACCACCTCGCCGGCCAGGCCGTGTGCGACCCGATCGACGAGCGCCACCAGAGCATCCTCCCGCCCCACGTGTGGGGCGACGGCGACCCCGAGGGCGTGCGCCAGCGCGCCGCCGAGGAGATGATCGCCACCGGCAAGGCCGCCGCCAAGCTCGGCCTCAAGGTCGTCAACGGCTTCACCGGCTCGTCGGTGTGGCACGCGCTCTACGCCTTCCCGCCCACGTCGCAGGCGTATTGGCAGGCCGGCTTCGACGACTTCGCCCGCCGCTTCACCCCCATCCTCGACGCCTACGCGGAGGCCGGCGTGCGCTTCGGCCTCGAGGTGCACCCCACCGAGATCGCCTTCGACATCGCCTCGGCCCAGCGCGCAATCGACGCGCTCGACGGTCACCCCGCCTTCGGCTTCAACTACGACCCGTCGCACCTCGGCTACCAGGGCGTCGACTACGTCGCGTTCCTGCGCCGCTTCGCCGACCGCATCGTGCACGTGCACATGAAGGACGCCTGGTGGGGCCGCGGCGACGGCAGCGCCGGCGTGTTCGGTGGCCACACCGACTTCGGCGACGCCCGACGCTACTGGGACTTCCGCAGCGTCGGCCGCGGCGACGTCGACTTCGAGGAGATCATCGTCGCGCTCAACGACATCGACTACCAGGGCCCGCTGTCGGTCGAGTGGGAAGACGTGCGCATGGACCGCGTCCACGGCGGCGCCGAGTCCGCGGCGTTCTGCAAGAACATCGACTTCGCGCCCTCGGGCGTGGCGTTCGATGCCGCCTTCGCCGAAGGCAAGCCTTCGGGCGAGGACGACGGATGAGCCGCCGGCTGCGTTACGGCATGGTCGGCGGCGGCGAGGGGGCCTTCATCGGCGCCGTCCACCGCCACGCGATGGCGCTCGATCATCGCTACGACCTCGCCGCTGGCGCGTTCTCCTCCACCCCGGAGAAGGCGCGCCGCTCCGGCGCCGCGCTCGGACTCGCCGACGACCGCAACTACGCCACCTGGGAGGCGATGCTCGAGGGCGAGCTCGCCCGCCCATCGGACGAGCGCATCGACCTCGTCGTCGTCGTCACCCCCAACCACGTGCACTACCCCGTGGCCAAGGCCTTCGCCGAGGCCGGCATCCACGTCGTCTCCGACAAGCCGCTGGTGCACACCTCCGAGCAGGCCGCCGACCTGGTGGCCACCGTCGATCGCACCGGCATCGTGTTCGGCGTCACCTACAACTACACCGGCTACCCGATGGTCAAGGAGGCGCGCGCGCTCATCCGCGACGGCGCGATCGGCGCGCTGCGCAAGGTCATCGTCGGCTACCACCAGGGATGGCTGGCGACCAAGCTCGAGGACGAGGGCGCCAAGCAGGCCGAGTGGCGCACCGACCCCGCCCGCAGCGGCGCGGCCGGCGCCATCGGCGACATCGGCTCGCACGCCGAGAACCTCGTCGCGACCGTCACCGGCCTCGAGATCGAGGCGATCTGCGCCGACCTGACCACCTTCGTGCCCGGCCGCAAGCTCGACGACGACGGCAACCTGCTGCTGCGCTTCCGCGGCGGCGCCAAGGGCGTGCTGGTGGCCTCGCAGGTCGAGATCGGGCACGAGAACGACCTCGTCCTGCAGGTGTACGGCGAGACCGGCGCGCTCACCTGGCGCCAGGAGGACCCGAACGACCTGTGGCACGCGCCGCTCGACGGCCCCGTGCGGCTGCTGCGGCGCGGCAACGGCTACCTCGGCGCCGACGCGCAGCGCTTCACCCGCCTGCCGTCGGGCCACCCCGAGGCCTTCTTCGAGGCCTTCGCCAACGTCTACGTCGAGGTCGCCGACGCGATCGAGCGGCACGCGCGCGGCGAGGACACGACGGGCGACTACCCCACGGTCGCCGACGGCGCCCGCGGCGTGCGCTTCATCGAGCGCACCGTCGCCAGCGCGGCCTCCGACCAGAAGTGGACCCCCTTCGCATGAGCGACCCCTACGCCCCCACCCCCGCCGACCGCTTCACCTTCGGGCTGTGGACCGTCGGCAACGTCGGCCGCGACCCGTTCGGCGAGCCGACGCGCCCGCCCCTGGACCCCACCACCGCCGTCGCCAAGCTCGCCGAGCTCGGCGCCTACGGCGTCAACCTGCACGACGCCGACCTCGTGCCCGACGGCAGCAGCGCCGCCGAGCGGGACCGCATCGTCGCGCGCTTCAAGCGGGCCCTCGACGCCCATGGCCTCGTGGTGCCGATGGCGACGACCAACCTCTTCACCGACCCGGTGTTCAAGGACGGCGCCTTCACCAGCGCCGACGCCCGGGTGCGCCACCACGCGATCGCCAAGACGATGCGGGCGATGGACCTCGGCGTCGAGCTCGGCGCCCGCACCTACGTCTTCTGGGGCGGCCGCGAGGGCGCCGAGGTCGACGCTGGCGACAAGCTGCTCGACGCGCTCGCCTGGTACCGCGACGCGATCGACTACCTGAGCGATTACGCCCGCGGCCAGGGCTACGACCTGCGCTTCGCGCTCGAGCCCAAGCCCAACGAGCCGCGCGGCCACGCCTTCCTCCCCACGGTCGGTAGCGCGCTCGGCTTCATCGCGACGCTGCAGCACCCGGAGATGGTCGGCCTCAACCCCGAGCTGGCCCACGAGACGATGGCCGGGCTCTCCTTCCCCCACGCGATCGCGGCCGCGATCGACGCCGGCAAGCTCTTCCACGTCGACCTCAACGACCAGATCATGGGCCGCTTCGACCAGGACCTGCGCTTCGGCGCCGAGAACCTCAAGACCGCGTTCTTCACCGTGCTGCTGCTCGAGGAGCACTACGACGGCCCGCGCCACTTCGACGCGCACGCCCTGCGCACCGAGGACGAGGACGGCGTGTGGGCCTTCGCTTCCGGCTGCATGCGGAGCTACAAGATGCTGGCGGAGAAGGCGCGCCGCTTCCGGGCCGATCCCGACATCGCGGAGGCCCTGGCCGCCTACCGCGCGGACGACCCGGACGGCGCCTGGCCCCCGCGCTACACCCCCGAACACGCCGCGGCGCTCAAGGCGCGCGCCTTCGAGCTCGAGCCCCTGCGTCGTCGCGGCCCCGGCCTGGAGCGCCTCGACCAACTCACCGTCGAGCTGCTGCTCGGCGTCCGCTGAGCGCCGTGGTGACCACCGCGCGCGACCGGGTCCTCGGGGTCGACGTCGGGACCTCGGGTGTCGGGGTCGTCGCCCTCGACCGCGAGGGGCGGGCCGTGGCGCGCGCCGATCACGGCGTGCCGCTGGCGACCCCGCAGCCGGGGTGGACCGAGCAGGACCCGGCCACCTGGGTGGCCGCCGCCGAGGCGGGCCTGCGCGACGTCGTCGCCGAGGTGGGCGCCGACCGCGTCGCCGCGATCGGCCTCTCCGGCCAGATGCACGGCATGGTGCCGCTCGACGCCGACGACCGGGTGGTGCGGCCCGCCCTCCTGTGGAACGACCAGCGCACCGGCGACGCCGTCCGCGAGATCGAGGCGGCGATCGACCGCCGACGCCTGATCGCGCGCACGGGCAACCCCGCCATCACCGGCTTCCAGCTGCCCAAGGTCGTCTGGCTGCGGCAGAACGAGCCGGACGCCTTCCGGCGCACGGCACGCGTGCTGCTCCCGAAGGACTACCTCGGCTTCCACCTCACCGGCGAGGCGGTCGCCGAGCCGGCGGACGCCTCGGGCACGGGCGCCTACCACCTCGCCGCGGGCGCCTGGGACGACGAGGTCCTGGACGCGCTCGGCCTCGACGCCGGCCTGTGGCCGCGCCTGGTGCGCTCCGACGAGGTGGTCGGGGGCCTGCTCGCCTCGGTCGCGGGCCGCGTCGGCCTGCCGGCGGACACCCCGGTGGTCGCCGGCGCGGGCGACAACGCCGCGGCGGCGACGGGCCTGGCGCTCGGCCGCGCCCACCCCGAGGTGGGGAGCGTCAGCCTGGGGACCTCCGGCGTGCTGTTCGCGGCGCTCGACGCGCCCACGCCCGATCCCGAGGGGCGCGTGCACCTCTTCGCCCACGCGGACGGCGGCTTCAACCTGCTGGGCGTCACCCTGGCCGCCGGCGGCAGCCTGCGCTGGTACCGCGACACCTTCGCCCGCGGGCGGGGTTTCGACGAGCTCATGGCCGCCGCCGCCGACGCCCCGGCGGGCGCGGGCGGCGTCACCTACAAGCCCTACCTCGCCGGCGAGCGCACGCCGCACCTGCGGCCGGACCTCCGCGGGTCGTTCCACGGCCTGTCGCTGGCGACGAGCGAGGGGCACGTGGTCCGCGCCGTCCTCGAGGGCGTGGCCTTCTCGCTGCGCGAGGCGCTGGACGTCATGGCGCCGCTGGCGCGCCCCGAGCGCTGGCTGGCCACCGGCGGCGGGGCCGCCTCCGACCTGTGGTTGGGCATCGTGGCCGACGCGCTCGCCTCGCCGGTGGGTCGACCCGTCGGGCCCGACGGCGAGGTCGCCGAGGTCGGCGCCGCCGAGGGCGCCGCGTGGCTCGCCTGGCGCGCCATGGGGCACGCGCCGGCGCGCGCGCCGCGGGCGGCACGCTGGGTCGAGCCCGACCCGGCGCGCGCCGAGGCCACCGCCACGGCCCTCGAGCGCTACCGACCGCTCGGGATCTAGCCTCGCGGGGCGGGCTGCGGCCGCGGGGTCGCGGTCCGCCTCGTCGGTCCGGCCGCGCCCGGGGCGCGGCGCGCGAACCTCCCCGCGAGGTCGATCACCACGGACTCGAGCGCCCACGCGGGGTCGCGCCCCGTCTTCATCGCCACGTCGGCGGCAACGGTCCGCCCCGCCAGGTCGGCGAGGGCCGCCTCGTCGAGGCCGCGGGCCACGGCGAGCGCCTTCTTCGTCGGGTAGGGGGACGACTTCAGCTCCCGCGCGGCGGCGTCGGGCGCCACCTCCGGGTCGCGCAGCACCAGGGCGGCGCAGCGCACGACCAGGTCGATCTGCCACGCGAGGACGGCCATCACCCGGACCGGGGCCTCGCCGACCTCGAGCAGGCCCCGCGCGGTGCGCAGCGCCGACGCGGCGTCGCCGGCGGCGATCGCGTCGGTCAGGTCGAAGGCGCTCCTGGCCGCCGGTCGGTGGGCGATCGCGCGGGCCCGCTCCGGGGTGATCGCGCCCTCGAGCAGCGCGAGTTTCGCCACCTCGCCCGCGATGCCCGGCAGGTCCTCCCCGAACAGGTCGACGAGCGCGCCGGCGACGTCGCCGCGCACGGTCACACCCGCCGCCTCCAGCTCCTGCGCCACCCAGCGTGTCAGGTTGCCGAAGCGCGGCGTCGGCAGGACCCGCAGGTGCCCCAGGTCGCGCCAGCGCTTCTGACGCGCCGCGGTCGCGGAGGCGTCGAGGACGACGGCGTCCGCCGCGCCCGCGGCGAGCGCCTCGCCGTGGCCGGCGAGGGCGTCGATGACGGCCGCCCGTTCCGCGTTCTGCCCGGCGCCGGCGAACGCCTCGTCGAGGTCGATGAACAGCGCCACGCGGCCGAAGAGGCCGCCCTGCCCGAGCGCCTCGCGCACGTCGTCGGCCTGCAGCCCCTCGTCGAGGCGCACGACCTCGAGCGCGGGGTCGCCCTCGCGCAGCTCGGCCAACGCGTTCAGCGCGGCGCGGCGGGCGAGGAACGCATCCCCGGCGAACGCCTGCAGCATCGGCTCAGAGCCTCACGGCCCGCAGCGCCGCGAGCATGGCGTCGGCATGCGGGAAGCGCGCCTCGGGTTCACGGGCGAGCGCCCGGTCGACGACCGGCGCCAGCGCCTGCGCGGCGGCGGGCAGCGGCGCGCGCGGCACGCGGTCGTCGCCCACCAGCCAGCGCAGGACCTGGGAACCGTAGGGCGGCTCGCCCGTCAGCGCGTGGTACAGCACCGCGCCGACGCCGTAGATGTCGGAGCGGTGGTCGGTCCGCACCCCCTGGAACTGCTCCGGCGCCATGTAGTTGGGGGTGCCCAGCAGCTCCTGATCGCCGGTGATGGCGGTGAGCGCGAGGTCCTTGGCGAAGCCGAAGTCCGTCAGCAGGGCGCGCTCCCCCTTGAGCAGCACGTTGCCGGGCTTGACGTCGCAGTGCACGACGCCCTGCAGGTGCGCATGGTCGAGCGCCTGCAGCAGGTCGGTGACCACCCGCACGGCACGGACGGGCGGCAGTGCGCCGCCGGCGAGCACCGACGCCAGGTCGCTGCCCGCCACGTAGCCGTAGACGAGGTTGCCGTCGAAGGCGGCCAGCAGCGGGACGATGTTGGGGTGATCGAGCTTGCGGACGACGTCCGCCTCGCGCTCCAGGCGCCGCGCTACCTCGGCCGACAGGCCCACCAGCCGCTTCACCACGACCAAGCGTTCGTCCCAGCGCGCCAACTCGACCCGCACCAGGCCCCGCTGGGACAACACCCTGACCGTCTCGAGCATCGCCGAACGCTAACACGTGGCCCCGCACGGGCGTCGGCGACGGCCGCGGGCCCCGCGCGTCTCCCGGTCCTCCGCCCGGCGCGGGGCCCCGTGCGCACCGGTGCTCACGGTCCCGCCGGCGCCGCCGGAGGCGGGAAGGGCGACCGCAGCGCCCCCTCGGCGCGCGTCGTGCGTACCGCCACCCCGTGGGCCGCCAGCCGCTCGAGCACGCTGGCCGCCGGGTGACCGTAGCGGTTCTCGCCGACCGACACCCACGCCCACGCCGGCTGCGCCGCCCGCAGCAGCGCCTCCGACGTGCTGGACGCCGAGCCGTGGTGGGGCGCGAGCAACAGGGGCGTGGGCGGGACCGCCAGGCGCGCCTCGACCGCCGCCGGCGCGTCCCCGAGCAGCAGCGCCCACGGGGCGCCCCGCCAGCGCAGCAGCAACGCCACGGAATCCTCGTTCGGTTCGCCGGACGGCGCGTGGGTGGGGTGCAGCACGTCGAGGTCGAGGCGACCGACGCGGTAGCTCTCGCCGCGCCGGGCCTGAACGACCGGCACCCCGCGCTCGGCGGCGGTGCGCATCAGCTCGACGAAGGCGGCCCGCTCCTCCGCGGGGTGGCCGATGAGCAACGTGCCGACGGGGAAGGCCCGCAGCACCGCCGACAGCCCCTCGACGTGGTCGGCGTCGGCGTGCGTGGCCACCACCAACGGCAGCGCGCCGATGCCGAGGGCGCGGAGCGCGGGGACCACCGTGCGGGCGCCCACGTCGAAGTCGGAGAACGGGGTCCCGCCGCCATCGACCAGCACTGCCTGACCCCGCGCGAACCGGACCACGACGGCATCCCCCTGACCGACGTCGAGCGCGATCAGGTCCGGCGTGCCCCACGCCGGCGGCACCACGACGGTCACCATGCCGGCGGCCCAGGCCACCGTCAGCGCCCGCCAGCCCCGCCAGGCGCCGCGCAGGCCGGCCACGAGGGCCAGCGATCCGAGCGCGAAGGCCGCGTGCCCGACCGCCGACACCTCCCCCCACGGCAGCGCAGGCGCGCGCGACGCCAGCTCGGCGAGCCACAGGAGCGCCGCCGCCACCGGGCCCGTGAGGCGGTTGACGAGCTCGGCGGCCCCAGGGTGGACCAGGCCGGCCAGACCGGCCACGAACCCGAGGGGCACGAGCAGGCTCGCCAGCGGCACCGCGACGAGGTTGGCGAGCGGCGCCGCCAGCGGCACGGCCCCGAAGTGGGACGCCACCAGCGACGCCGTCGCCCACTGCGCCGTCATGCCGACGGCCGCAGCGCCGCGCAGCCAGGGTCCGAGTCGGGGGCGTCCGCCGACGCCCCCCTGGCGGCCGATCCCGGTGACGCGCCGGGCACCCCAACCACGCGCCCGGACGACCCGTCGGGCGGTCGCGGCCACGCCCGCCGCCAGGACGCCGGCGCGGTCGGCCAGCGGCGCGGCGGCCAGGCCCATGCCCAAGACCGAGAGGTAGGAGAGCTGGAAGCCGAGGTCACCGAGCCAGCCCGGCCGGACGAGCAACGACGCCGCGGCCGCCAGCGACAGGTGACTGGGCCAGCCGGCGCCGCCGACGCCGAATGCGCGCCCGAGCAAGGCGGCCGCCACCATGGCGGTCGCGCGCACCACGGCGGGCGACGGCCCGACGACGGCGACGTAGGCGAGCAGCAGCGCGACGACCGAGGCGCTGCGCAGGCGCCCGACGCCGCGTACCGCCCAGGTCAGCCCGGCCGCCAGCAGGCCGACGTGGAGGCCCGAGAGCGCCAGGACGTGCGCGAGGCCCGAGGCCGCGAAGGCCTCCCGGAGCGGGCCGAGGTCGTCGCGCAGGCCCAGCGTGAGCGCCTGCATGAGGGCCGCCGACGGCGGCGGCAGGCCGGCCACCACGCCGGCGCGCAGCGCCGCCCGGGCGCGGAGCCGGCCGCCCGGCGGCGCCAGCACTTCGGCGTCGTCCACCACGAGCGCCGCCGTCACCCCCCGGCGGGCGTGGAACGCGGCCGCGTCGAAGCCGCCGGGGTTGCGCCGCCCGGAGATCTCCGCCAGCCGGCCCGAGAGGCGGTGGGGACCGTCGCCGACCGCCGCCCCGCGCAGCAGGAGGCCGGGCGCGCCGTCGCCCAGCGGCCAGGCGACGCCGTCGACCACGCGGGCCTCGACCACGACCTCTTCGCCGACGCGGCCGGCCCAGGCGTCGGGCGCGGTCGCCAAGGCGTGGGCGCGCGCGGCGCCGAGCGCGAGCCCGACGCCGAACGCGAGCCACGCCAGGCGCAACCCGGCGCCGGACCACGCGCCACGACCGACGCCACCGCCCCCCACGAGGGTCGCCAGCCCCACCAGCAGCCCACCGGCCACGGCGGCGGCCGCCGCGCCGGGCCCGCCGCCGGCCGCCACCCCGAGCACCACGCCGGCGGCGGCGGCCCACGGCCATGGGATCGGCATCATCCGCCGCCCCCGAGCGTGATGTGCGGCCGCAGCGCCTCCAGGCGGACCTCGCCGATCCCGGGGACCCGCAGGAGGTCCTCGATCACGTGGAACGGCCGGGCGGCGACGATCCGGGCCGCCGTGACGGGGCCGACACCGGGGAGGGTGGCCAGCAGGCGCTCGCTGGCGGCGTTCACGTCGACGCGCGGATCGCCGGCGTCGTCGCTGCGCAGCGGCACGACGATCGAGGCGCCGTCGGTCAGCGGCGCCGCCCACGCGACCAGCGTGGGGTCGGCGTCCTCCAGCAGGCCCCCCGCCAGCGCCACCAGGTCGTCGACGCGGCTACCCCAGGGCAGCACGTAGCTTCCAGGCGCGGCGACGCGCCCCTCGACGTGCGCGGTGACGTCGCCGTGCACCACCCCGACCTCGACCTGCGCGGGCCGCCAGCGACCCCAGCCGGCCCCGACCGCCAGCAGCAGGCAGGCGCCCAGGGCCACGCCGAACCCGATGCGTTCCGCGCGTTCGCTCACCTCACCGCGAAATTACGCGACCGCGGCGGGCCCGCGTGGGGCCCGCCGCGGTCGTCGCCTAGGCGGTCTAGGTCGTCCGGGGGTCTGCCGGGATCAGCCCTTCGCGGCCGCGTAGAGCTCGCCGACCTTGCCCCAGTCGATGACGTTCCAGAAGGCCTTGACGTAGTCGGGCCGGCGGTTCTGGTAGTTCAGGTAGTAGGCGTGCTCCCACACGTCGAGGCCGAGGATGGGCGTGTGGCCCGACATGAAGGGCGAGTCCTGGTTGGCGGTGGAGTACACCTGCAGCGCGCCGTCGCCGTCGACGACGAGCCACGCCCAACCCGAGCCGAAGCGCTTGGCGGCGGCGTCCGAGAAGCTCGCCTGGAAGGCGTCGAAGGAACCGAACGCCTCGTCGATCGCGGCCGCCAGCTCGCCGCTGGGGCGCCCGCCGCCCTGGGGCGACATGACCTCCCAGAACAGGTTGTGGTTGGCGTAGCCGCCACCGTTGTTGCGGACGGCCGTCTGGATGTCGCTCGGGAGGTGGTCGAAGCCGCTCAGCAGCTCCTCGATCGAGCGCTCCTGCAGCGCGGGGTGGCCCTCGAGGGCGGCGTTGAGGTTGTTCGTATAGGCGGCGTGGTGCTTGCCGTGGTGGATCTCCATGGTGCGCGCGTCGACGTGCGGCTCGAGGGCGTCCGTGGGGTACGGCAGGGCGGGGAGTTCGAAGGCCATGGTCTCACCTCTCTGGTTCTGCGGGTCGCTGGGGGCCGCCTGGGGCGGCGTGGTGGACGTCCGCAGTCTAGCAGCGCGCCCCGCCGGTTCGGCGGGCTGGGTTACCTGGGCGGCCAGGCGACGCCCCACGACTGGGACAACGCCCGCAGCCAGCCGGAGACCCGCCGACGGTTGGCCCCGAGGTCGCCGCGGCCGACGCGCGAGGCGGAACGCACGTGCAGCAGCCGCGCCTCGGGATCGATCCGGGCGTCGACGTCGTCCACGAAGCGGAAGAGGGCGGTGCGGTCGATGGCCCGAAGGCGCAAGGGGGCGCGCTCGAGCACCTCGCTGCGGGGGGCCGACCGGACCACGGCCTCGAAGGCGTCCATCGCCGCCTCCGGCGCCAGGCCCTCCGGCAGCGCGAGCGGGGCGATGAAGTGCACGGCGTCGTGCGGATCCGCCTCACTGCTGACGCAGTTCGGCGTGGCCGGGCAGGCGGGCAGCGCGGTCGGCGCTCCGGCCGAGGCGTCGCCGGGCACGGCGGCCGCTTCGCCGCCGGCGTGGGCCGGCACCGCTGCCAGCGGGGAGGTCGCCCTTCGGATCACGTTCACGTTCTCAGCTTGACGGCGGATCCGGCGTCGGTACCGTAACGTGCGATCCCATGGGCCAAGCCAAGCGACGTTCCAGCCACGCGAAGAAGTCGAGCCCGGCCGCCGCCGAACGCATGGCCGCAGCCCCGAAGAGGCGGGGTCGCCGCCGCAACGGGTTACCCAGCCCGTGGCTCGTCGGCCTCGCCGGCCTGGTCACGCTGGTGGCGCTGCAGGTGACGCTCAACGCGGTCGCCGAGGCGCGCCTGCCCGGCGAGCGCTTCCCCAGCCAGGGGAACCTCCACGTGTCGCTGGGGGCGAACACGCCCGCGTACAACTCGGATCCGCCGACCTCCGGCTGGCATACCGCCGAGCTCGCCTCCTGGGGCGCCCACCTCGAGGCGCAGCACGACCAGCGCCTGCTGCACAACATGGAGGACGGTGGCATCGTCCTGTGGTACCCGCTCGGCGCCCCGGAGGAGAACGCCGCCCACGTCGCCGCCCTCGAGGAGGTGGCCCGCGGGTACGGCCGCGTGGTCATCGCGCCGCGCGAGGGGATGCCGACGACGTATGCCCTGACGGCCTGGCAGCGCCTGCAGCGTTTCGACGACGTCGACCCCGAGGGCATGCGCGCGTTCCTCGCTGCGTACCACGGGATCGACAACCACCGATGATGATGCACCGCCGCGATCCGGCCACCCCACGCCACCTGGGGTCGGGCCTGGGTGTCGTACGATCGGCGGCATGAACCCGCAACGCCTGACGCTCATCACCGTGATCCTCGCCGTCCTCGTCGTCGCCGGCGTGCTGATCGCGCCGCGGTTGCAGCCGACGACGGCGGCGGCGATCGACCTCACCGGGCAGCCCGTGCTCGGCGACCCGTCCGCGACGGTGACGATGGCGGTGTTCGAGGACTTCCGTTGCCCCGGCTGCCAGAACTTCGAGCTCAACGTCATGCCCGACATCCGGCGCGACTACGTGGAGGACGGCCGCGTGCAGGTGGCCTACTTCAACCTGCCCGTGGTGGCGCCCGTCACCGCCTCGGAGCACGTGGCCCGCGTCGGCGAATGCGTCTACCGGCAGAGCAACGACGCCTTCTGGGAGATGAAGACGCCGCTCTACCGGGCGCAGCAGGAGCTCGGTGACGCCCGCCGCGCGGTGGAACTGGCGCTGACGTACGCACCCGGCATCGACGCTGGCGCCCTGGACGCCTGCCTCGCCGACGCGAGCAGCCTGCAGGCAGTGCGCGACGACGCGTCCCTCGCCGTGCGCCTCGAGGTGCGCGCGACCCCCACGGTCATCGTGAACGGCGTGAAGGTCGACTCCCCGGCAGCCTCCGCGGTCCGCGCCGCCCTGGACGCCGCGCTGCGCGACTGATCCGGATGGCCGCCCGCGGGGTGTGGCTCTACTTTGCGTGGCTTGTCTCCATCGCCGCCACCGTCGGCTCGCTGTACTTCTCCGAGGTCCGCGCCTTCGTGCCCTGCGCCCTGTGCTGGTGGCAGCGCATCCTCATGTACCCGCTGGTCGTCGTCCTCGGGGTCGCGACCTTCCGCCAGGACCTGCTGGCCTGGCGCACCGCCCTGCCACTCTCCGTCATCGGACTGGGGACCGCCACGTACCATTACCTGCTGCAGAAGGTGCCCGGGCTGGCGCCACCGGCCTCGTGCGCCTCGGGCGTACCGTGCAACGTGCAGTACGTCGACTGGTTCGGGTTCGTCAGCATCCCGTTCCTCGCGGCCGTGGCCTTCCTCCTCATCACGATCGCGATGCTGCGGCTGGCGTGGACCGAGCGTTCCGCCGCGCCGCCGCGAAGCTGAGCAGCCAGGCGCCCCACGCGACGGCGAACGCGGCCGCCACGCCCGCCTGCGACGTCGCACCACCCGCGCCGCCCGCGTCGGCGGCGCCGCCCTGGGCCGCGGTGACGAAGGCCAGCGCCGCCCCCGCCAGCCCCGTCACGAACGCAGCGCCGACGTTGTCGGCCAGCTGCAACGCCACCGAGACGCGGCCCGCGGCCACCCCGCCGCTCTCGGCCAGCGCGAAGGCGAACACCGAGCTCGTGGCGTGGGCGGTGCCGATGCCGAATCCGGCGGTCATCCACCCCAGCACCGCGACGGCGGGCACCCAGGCCGCGCCGTCGCCGACCCCGGCCAACGCGACGCCCTGCAGCGCCAGGCCGACACCGAGGAAGCCCACGCCGATGACCACCCGGCGGCCGCGAGCGCGGCGGCCCTCGTCGCTCGCGTCGCGCCGCGCCTGCCACCACGAACCGGCCGTCCAGCTGATGGCCCCGGTGGCGATGACCGCACCGGTGGCCGCCGACGACAGCCCCTGCAGGTCGGTCAGCATCAGCGCCAGGAAGGCCTCGACGCCGATGAAGCCGGCGAAGAACCCGGCGCGGGCGACCACCAGGGTCCCGAGGCCGGGAGAGAGCCGCAGCGTGCCGGCGGGCAACAACCGGCGCAGGCCGGTCGCCGCGGCCGCCAGCCCCGCCACGATCGACGCCGACGCCGCGGCCGCCGCGCCGACGCCGCGGTCGGTCCACCACGAGAGCGCGGCGAGCACGCCGCCCAACCCCGCCACCACGCCGAGCGCCGGCAGCAGGCCGACGCCGGACCGTGCGCCGCCCACGGGCGCGTCCGCGCCGGTCGACGCGTCCGCGCCGGTCGACGCGTCCGCGCCGGTCGACGCTTCCGCGTCGGCCGACGCCGCCGTCGACCCCAGCCGCGGCAGCGTCAGCAGCGCCACCAGCGTCAGCACGGCCGCCAGGGCGACGAAGACGGCGCGCCAGCCGGCGGCCTCGGCCAGCGCACCCGCCAGCGCCGGACCGATCAACGCGGGCGTGACCCACGCCGTGGAGAGGTACGCCATGAGCCGCGACCGGTGGCGGTCGGGGTAGGAGCGGGTGACGGCGACGTAGACGAGCGTCGTCACCGCACCGCCGCCGAAGCCCTGCAGCGCCCGCGCCCCGACCACCCAGAGCATCGACGGCGCGACCGCCGCAAGCCCCAAGCCCAGACCGAAGACCGCCAGGCCGATGGCGAAGGGCGGCCGCAGGCCCCGCCGGTCGGCCTCGCCGCCGCCCCAGACCGTCCCGAGCAGCGACGTCAGCAGGTAACCGGAGAAGAGCCAACCGTAGAGCTCGAGGCCGCCGAGCTCCGCGGGGATGCGCGGCGCGATGGTGACGACCGCCAACGCGGCCAGTGCGTGCGTCGTCACCGACAGCAGCAGCCCGATCGTCAGGCCCCGCCGTGCCGGCGCCCAGGGACCCGCGTCGTCGGGCGTGCTCACACCACGGACGTCGTCACGCCCGCCCCGTCGCGTCGGCGCTCACGGCTCCTCGGAGGCGGTCACGGTCGGCCACGGTCGCGGCGGCCCGAAACGCTCGGGGCGGGCCGCCCGGAAGGCGGCGAAGCCCGCCTCGTCGAGCGAGGCCCCCTGGGCCTCCGCCCACATCTGGAACGGCACCAGGTAGGAGCGCGCATCGCGCACCTCGTCACGGAACAGGCGCGCGAGCAGGCCGCCGGCCTCCAGGTAGCCCCGGGACGCGTACGCCGCCAGCGCCTCGCGGACGTCGTAGGCGACCCGCCGGAAGGTGGCCGTCCAGGCGCCATCCTCCAGGGTCAGCCACAGGTACTGCGCGCGGCCGTCGCCGTTGAACGGCACCCCGACGGCGCCGGTGTTCAGGACCTGGTAGCGCCCCCAGCGATGACGCAGCGGCCAGTGCGTGTGCGAGCCGACCAGCACGTCCGCCGGGTGCATCTCGACGATCTCGGAGATGACGGCGTCGCTGAGGTGGCGGCCGTAGCCCTCGCGGTAGTGGCGCGGGCTGCCGTGCGCGACCAGCAGGCTGGGGGCATTCGGCAGCTCGATCCGCACGGTCATGGGCCAGCGCCGCACGGTGTCGAGCAACCCGGCGGCCTGGAGATCGTCCGCGCACCAGCGGTTGGCGCGCCAGAAGGCGCCATGCCGGAAGTCGAACGGCAGCGTGGGGTCGTCCTCGACGAGCCGCCGCAGCAGGTCGTCGTGGTTGCCGAGGGTGTACGCCGCGTCGAGGGTGGCCAGCCGCCGCAGCACCTCGACCCCCTGGGGACCGCGGTTGACCGCGTCGCCGTTGACGACGTAGCGATCCGCGCCGTGGGCGGCGGCATCGGCCAACACGGCCTCGAGCGCGGGCAGGTTCCCGTGGACGTCGGCCAGGACGGCGATGCGCACGCCTCAGCCTACCCTCGGTCGATCGTCGTCCGCCAGCAGGCCGGACCACCCGCGCCCCGGTCCGCCCAGGGCGGCCTCGGCGGCGACCCCCATGGCCTCGACGGGGGCGGCGACGCCGGTCCAAGCCTCGAACGACAGCGCCCCCTGGTACACCAGCATCGGCAGGCCGTTCTGGGTCGGGAGGCCGGCCGCCAACGCCGCCGCCAGCAGCGGCGTGACCGCCGGCCGGTAGACGAGATCGACCACGGCACCGCGGTCGGGCAGCAGGCCGTCGGGCAGCGGCGAGCCCGGCGGGCCGCCCGCCATGCCGACGGTGGTCGTCTGCACCAACAGGTCGCAGCCCACGACCGCGTCCGCCAGGGCCGCGGCCGGCAGCCACGCCACCTCCGGCAACGCCAGCGACTCGACCAGCGCCCGCGCGCGCTCCGGGCCGCGGTTGTGCAGCGCGATCCTGGCCCCGGCGTCGGCGAGGGCGGCCACCACCGCCCGGGCGGCGCCGCCGGCGCCGATCACCACGACCCGCGCACCCGCGAGATCGACGCGCAGGGCGGCCAGCGCGCGCGCGAAGCCGGGGAGGTCCGTGTTGTCGCCGAGCAGCCGCTCGCCGCGCCGCACGATCGTGTTGACCGCCCCCAGGCGGCGCGCCGCCGGCGAGAGCTCGTCCATCCAGGGCACGACGGCGGTCTTGTGGGGGACGGTCACGTTGGCGCCCCACCACGGCTCGCGGCGCAGGGACGCGACGGCCGCCGCCAGCTCCGCCGGTGGCACGTCGAACGCGTCGTAGGTCGCGTGGAGGCCACGCGCCTCGATGGCCGCGCGCTGCATGGCGGGGCTGACGGAGTGGCCAGCCGGGTGCGCCAGGAGGGCGACGCGACCGACGGTCCCGGGGACGCCCCCGGCGCGGGGCGTCGCGTCCGCGCCCGCCACGCTCAGGCCGTGTCCGCAGCGCGGCGGCGGTGCGCCGCGGCGCGGCGGACGGCCGTTGCGGCGAACGCGACGTCGTCATCGTCCACGTCGAGGTGGGTGACCAAGCGGATGGCGCCGGCCCCCATGGCGTTGCACAGGAGCCCCTCGCGCTCCAGCAGGGGGACGAACCCGCGCGCGTCGGCGACGGTCAGGTAGACCATGTTCGTCTGCACGGTGGCCAGGTCGACGGCGACGCCGTCGATGCCCTGGAGCGCCTCGGCCAGCCAGCGGGCGCGCCGGTGGTCGTCGGCCAGGCGCTCGACCATGTCGCGCACGGCGATCAGGCCCGCCGCCGCCAGCACGCCCACCTGGCGCATGCCGCCGCCGTACATCTTGCGGTAGCGGTGCGCCTCGGCGAGGAACGTCTCGTCACCGACCAGGACGCTGCCGATCGGCGCCGCCAGGCCCTTCGAGAGGCACAGCGAGACGCTGTCGAACGGCGCGCAGACCTCGGCGAGCGGAACGCCCAGCGCGACGGCGGCGTTCCAGGCGCGCGCGCCGTCGAGGTGCAGCGGCACGCCGGCCTCGCGGGCGACGTCGGCCACGGCGCGGGCGACGCCGAGCGGCACCACGGTGCCCCCCGCCTTGTTGTGGGTGTTCTCCAACACGATGAGGCCGGTGGGGGCCTGGTGGCGGCCCGGGCTGACGGCGGCGCGCACGTCCTCGGGGTCGGGCACGCCCCCGGGTGCGGGCACCAGGCGCGGCATCAGGCCCGCCAGGTTCGCCATCGAGCCGAGCTCGTACTCGTAGACGTGGGCGCCCATGGGGGCGATCACCTCGACGCCGCGGCGCGTGTGCGCCGCGAGCGCGATCTGGTTGCCCATCGTGCCGGTCGGCACGAACAGGCCGGCCTCCTTGCCGGTCATCTCGGCGACGGCGGCCTCGAGGCGGGCGACGGTCGGGTCCTCGCCGTAGACGTCGTCGCCGACCTCCGCCTCGGCCATCGCGCGGCGCATGGCCGGCGTCGGGCGCGTGACGGTGTCGGAACGCAGGTCGACGGTGCGTGCGGGGGCGGGCGCGGTCATGCGCCCGGTGTACCATCCGCCACCGCGGCGCGCGTCCCACCGCCGGCCGCGCCGCCGACAACGACCATGGTGTGGATCAGACGGGCACCGCCCCGGCGCGGCGACCGGTCCCGGCGTGCGTCACACCTGCACCGGCCCCGGTGCGGGGAGGAATGCCGGCCCCGGCGTCATCGGCCCCGACACGCGTCAGGCGGGCACCGGCCCCGCCCGGCGCAGCTCCTCGAGCCACACCACGAAGGCGTCGAGCCCCTGCTGGTAGGCGATCTCGCGACGCTCGCGCTTGCCGGGACCGCCGCGGGTCTTGGGGACCACCGGCACCAGGCCCCAGTTGGCGTTCATCGGTTGGAAGCCCTCGGGGTTGGCCGTCGCCAGGTAGCGCACCAGGCCGCCGAGCATGCTCGCCTCCGGCGGCACCATCGGCGGCTGGCCCAGCGCCCGGCGGGCGGCATTGGTGCCCGCGAGCCAACCGGTGGCGCTCGACTCCAGGTAGCCCTCGGTGCCCGCCAGCACGCCGGCGACGAAGACGTTGGGCTCGGCGCGCAGCGCGAGGTGCGGCTCGAGCAGGCGCGGCGCGCACAGGTAGGTGTTGCGGTGCATGACGCCGTAGCGCACGATCTCGGCCCCCTCCAGGCCGGGGATCGTCCGCACGACCGTCTGCTGGTCGCCCCACTTGAGGCCGGTCTGGAAGCCCACCAGGCTCCACATGCGACCGGCGGCGTCCTCCTGCCTCAGTTGGGCCACCGCGTGGAAGCGCTCGCCGGTGACCGGGTGCTCGAGGCCGACCGGCTTGAGCGGCCCGAAGCGGGGCGTGTCCCGGCCGCGGCGCGCGAGCTCCTCGATCGGCATGCAGCCCTCGAAGAACTCCAGCTTCTCCCACTCGTGCGGGACGTGGCTGCGGGCCTCGGCGACGGCCTCGTACCAGCGGTCGTAGGCGGCGCGGTCGAACGGCAGGTTGAGGTAGTCGGCCTCCTGCCCGTAACGGCCCTTGCGGTAGGCGACGTCGTGGTCGATGGAGTCGAAGGCGATGACGGGCGCGGCCGCGTCGTAGAAACCCAGGAAGTCCTCCCCCACCCGGCGGCGCACGTGCTCGGCGAGCACGTCGCTCGTCAGCGGGCCGGTCGCCAGCACCACCACCCCGTCCGGCACCTCGGTGACCTCGCCCACGTGGACGCGGATGCCAGGGTGCGCCCGCACCGCGGCGGTGACGCGTTCGGCGAACGCCTCGCGGTCGACCGCCAGCGCGCCGCCGGCCGGCACCCGGGTGGCGTGGGCGCTGCCGACCACGACGCCGCCGGCGGCCAGCATCTCGGCCTGCATGAGGCCCTTGGCGTTGCTGCGGCCCTCGCCACCGAGGCTGTTGCTGCACACCAGCTCGGCGAAGCGGTCGCTGTGGTGGGCCGGCGTCATGCGCACCGGGCGTTGCTCGTGCAGGTCGACCTCGACCCCGAGGCGCGCGGCGGCCAGGGCGGCCTCGCTGCCGGCCATGCCGGCCCCGATGACGGTCACGCGCGGTTCGCGCAGGGTGTTCATGCCGGGAGCATAGTCCGGGTCGGCCGTTCGGCAGGTCGCGGCCGTTCGCCACCGGCGCGCCGCGCGCCAGCGTCGAACGGACGCCTCAGTCCCTGGCCGCCGCCAGCAGGTCCGCCAGCGCCCGGTAGGTCGCGGGGTCGTCCCAGTAGCGGCCGTGCGCCGTCCACGGCCACGGGTAGCGCCGCCGGCGACGCTCGTCGACGCGGTAGTAGACCAGCGGGTCGCTGATCGGGTCGGCGGGCGCGTGCAGGTGCAGCCAGCGCAGCCAGCCGTAGGGCACCTCGTAGCGGGCCAGCCGGTAGGGGCCGTCGTCGCGCCGCGAGGGCCGCCGGCGGCTGGCGTGGCGGAAGGAGACGAGCTGGGCGTGCACGGCGTCGCCGTCGGGGACCCGCTCGCGGAAGAAGTAGGCGATCTTGTCGAGCGGCGACCCGAAGGTGAGCAGGCCGCGCAGCTTGAGCAGCGGCAGCGGACGGCGCGCGCCCGCGGCGTCGCCCTCGACGCGCGCCTCACGGGCCACCCCGTCGAGGGCCTCGAGGGCGATCACGCTGCCCAGCGAGTGACCGACCAGGACGACGGCGTCGTACGCTTCGGTCGCGCCCGCGTCCACCGACGCGCCCGCGTCCACCGACGCGCCGGCGTCGACCGACGCTCCCCCGTCGACGCCCGCCCAGGGTCCCCCGTCTCCGCCCTCGCCCCGCCGCAGCAACTCCGTCACCAACGCGGTCGCCGCCGCCTGCAGCTCGCGTCGGCCGCGGTGGAAGGCCGACGAGGTGTCGCTCGTCACGTACAGCGCGATGTCGCCCACGTGCGTCGCCAGCGCCCGCGCCAGCCAGGCCAGCGCGGCCGCCGCCAACGCGCCGGCGACCAACGAAGGGGCGTCGGCCAGCGCGCGGACGACGCCGCCGAGCGCCCGCCAGGCATCGGCGCCGAGGGCCACGCCGATGACCGCCCAGGCACCGAGCACGGCCGCGATCACCACGGCGGGCCAGGCCCACAGGCGCGCCACGCCGGCGTAACTCCCGGCCCAGCCGTTGCCGGTCGGCCGGCGGCGCAGCGCGGTGGCCTCGAGGGCATCGCCGAGGACGCCCCACAGCAAGGCGACGGCGACGGCCGCCGGCAGCGCGCCCAGCGCCAGGGCGGCCGCACCCAGCGGGCCGAGGGCGGCAGCGGCGTCCGCCAGCGCGGCGCCCAGCAGCGGCCACGCCCGCGGCAGCTGCAGCAGCGCCACGACCACCCCCGCCAGCAGCGCCACCACCAGCCACGAAAGCACGGTGGCGATCAGCGCCTGCCGGCCGACCACCGCCCACGGCGAGGGGGCGTCGTCGCCGGCGTCCGCCAGCACCCGCCAGTGGCGGCGGACGTGCAGCGGCGCCAGGCCGGTCCGCACCAGCCAGCGCAGGACGGCGAGGGGGTGCGCCCTGCCCTGCGCGAGTCCCTGCCAGGCGAACTCGTGCACGTCGACGACGTCGAAGCCGCCGAGGCTGGGGGCGCCGCTGAGGCGCAGCACGCTGCTCGGCTCGCCCCCCACGCGGAGCAGGACGGCGCGCGCCTCCGGCCGCTCGCCGTGCGCCCGCGCGTGGTCGATCAGGCCCTGCGAGAGCCGGCCGAGCGTGGCGAGCGGCGGCTGGCTGCCGATGCCGTGGACGACCACCACCGCGGCGCGGGCCGCGCGCCCGCCGGGGGCCCCGGCCCGCGCCCGGCCCTCGGGGTCCGCGTCAGAAGCGGCCACGCTTCGGCGGCCGCAGCCACGCCCCCAGGGCGGCCAGCAGCGTCAGCGCCAGCAGCACGCCCCCCGCGCCGGCGACCGCGGCCGGCGGCCACACGACGGCGGCGGCGGCGACGTCGGCGGAGGCCGCGAGCAGGTGGGCCGACCAGGCCCGGGCCGCCGCCGGCAGGCCGAGCGCGACCGCGCTCGCCGGGATGGCCTCGGCGGCGGCCGAGGCGCGCTCCGCCCGCGCCGACCACTGCCACCACAACCACAGCCACGGGCCACCCGCGGCGAGCAGCAGGACGCCCGGCGCCAGCAGCCGCCAGCGACCCTGCTGCAGCAACGCGACGATCGCGAGCAGCAACAGCGCCACGACGCCGCTCACCCACGCCCACAGCGCGTAGCGCTGGTGGGCCCGCGCGTCGAGCGCGTCGATCCACGACGCCCCCGCCGCGACCCGGGCCCGCGCCTCGGGCGTCGCGAGGACCGTCTGCAGCGCGTCGCTGCCGCCACGGTAGGCGCGCTCCGCCAGGGCGGCGAGGGTTCGCTCGCGCGCCTCCTCGGGGCTCGCGCCCTCGAGGTCGGCGCCGATCCAGGCGTCGGCCAGCGGGTCGTCCTCGACGCCGGCGCCCGCCAGGACCTCCTGCGCCTCCGTCAGGCGTCGCTCGAGCGCGTCGTCGCGCGGCACCCAGGCCGCCGAGAACGCCGCGCGCCAGGCCTGCCACACGGGACCGGCGAGGGCGGCCTCGAGGGCCGCCTCGAGCTGCGCGTTCGCCATGGCGGCGAGCGCCGCCTCGGCGCCGCCGTCCGCCAGCAGGTCAGCCAGGCCGGCCACCACGCGCTCGCCGACGCGCCGCGGGCCCGCCCCCTGCACCAACTCCACCGGCAGCGTCACGAACACGCCGACGATCGGCTGCACCGGCTCGCCCGGGGCGTTCGCCGCCTGCGTCGGCCAGTCGGCGGCGCGCGTGCCGTCATCGAGCCCGAGCCTGAGGAGGGCACGGCCGAGTTCGGCCTCCGCCAGCGGGTGCAACACCGCCCGCTCGAGCATGTCGAGATCCGCCGCCAGGTTCGCGTCACCGAGCGATGCGGTCCAGCCGGCACCATCGGCGAGGCGCCGATCGGCGAAGGCGTTCGCCAACCGCGCGCGCGCCTCCGCGGCCGACAACGACGCCAGTTCGGCCTCCGTGACGGTCACCCCCGTGCCCGGCCACAGCTCGAAGGGGCCGCTCCCCTCGTAGGCCGCGGCCACCGGCGCCGCGGCCGGGACGCTGACCTCGCCGGCCGCGAACGCGGCGTCGAGCAGCAGCGCCTGCAGCTCCACCCCCACGCGCGGCGCGGTGGCGAGGGCCGAGACCGCGAGCAACGTCGTCGCCGTCACCGCCAACCATGCGAGCAGGCCCGCCCACCACGTCGCCTCGACCTGCCATGCCGTTCGTCCGGGTTCGCGCATGCGGCCATGGTACCCGTCCTCGCCGGCCGACCCCCCGCGCCCGGTCTCGGGCGCGGCCCGCGCGCGCTGCCGGCGACGCGTACGATGGCGCCGTGGACACCGCTGCGAGCCTGACGCTGATCCCACTCATGGGTCCGTGGCACCTCCGCCACCCGCGCTGGAACGTGGTGACGGTGCGGGACGCGCTGGAGGCGATCGCGCCGGAGGTGCTGTGGACGACCGCCCTGCCCCCCGACTTCGAGCGCGTAGCGAGCTGGCGCGACAGCGACGAGATCGCGCTGCCGTGGACGGTGGCGCCGTGGGCGGCACGGCGCGGCACCCCGCTGCGCGGCATCGGCGCGCCGGGCGCCGAGGACGCCGCCGACTTCGAGCGGTACCTGGCGGCGTACCCGCAGGCCCGCGCACCGCTCGACGCGGCCCGTGCCGCCCTGCGCCCGCTCACCGAGCTGCTGCCTCAGGCCCTCGACCTGCCCCGCATCCTGGGCGAGGTGCTGCCGCCCCTCGCCGAGGAGCTGCGGGTGCGCGTCGAGGCGTTCGGCGACGGGCCCGGCAGCGGCTGGCGGCTGCGCCGCGCGCGGGCCGCCTGCGCGTCCATCGCCGCCGACCTGCACGCGACCCGCGCCGCCCGTGGCGCCGTCCTGGTGGAGGCCGACCTGTGGCCGGCGCTCACCGTCGAGCTCGACGAGGCGGGCCTCGCGTGGTCGCCGGCGGCCTCGCCGCCGGTCTCGGACGACGCCCGTCGCCGTTCGCTGCTCGACGTCGCCTGGCGCGGGGAGGCGGCCGACGTGGCCGGCCTCCTCGGCCGGCTGCGCGAGCTCGACCTGGCGGAGGCCCGCTTCCTGGAGGCCCAGCTGCTGCTCGCGCACGACCACGCCGCGGAGGCCCTCGAGGCGCTCGAGGCCGCCGCCGCCGGTGACTTCCGGGAGCCGTACCTGCTGCCGGGGCTGCTGTTGGCTCGCTTGGGCCAGCTGCGCGACCTCGCCGGCAGGCGCGACCGGGCGCTGCAGGCGTACCGCGGCGCGCTCGCCCTCGGATGGGTGCCGGCCGAGGCGCGGGAGGCCGCCGAGGCCGGGATGCGCGCGCCCTTCGCGCTCCCGGAGGCCGACGAGGCCGAACCCACGTGACCCACGCCGTCGGCGTGTGGCCGACCCTGGAGGCGCTGCGGCACCGCCCGCGGGCGGTCCGCCGGGTCGTCTGCCACCCCCGCCTTCCACCGCGGGAACGCGCGGAGGTCGCGGCGGGCGCGGGCGCCGCCCGCGTGCCGCCGGTCGGGGGCGCCGCCCGCGGGCGCGGCCCGCGGGG
>CAZJUA010000006.1:0-28575 GCA_964549045.1 uncultured bacterium
CCGGCGCGATGATCATCACGCTGCCGATCATGATCCTGTTCTTCTGGTTCGAGAAGTACCTCGTCGGCGGCCTGACGGCCGGCGGCGTCAAGGGCTGAGCAGTCTATGAGGTCGTTGTCAAGGGGTGGTTTTGGTGGGGGTTGGGCGTGAGGGGTCGTGCGCTCGCCGGTGGTGCTGGTGAGCGTGGCGGGTGCGGTGGTGGTGGCGGGCCCGCGGTCACTTCCCCGGCTCTACCTAACGCGCAACCGGGTTCGTCCCAACAGTCCTCATTCGAGCTTGGTGGGGAAGTGGGCGGGGCGCCCAGGCTCAGCTTCGGGTTCTGCCCAAGGGCTGTTCGGGTTCGCCCCGCCACCTGGAGTATGCGGCTTGCGTCAGGCGGCGTCCAGCAGTTCGTCCTTTCCGGCGGCGGTGGCGGGGTTCCAGGCGGCGCGGGTGCTGATCATGACGAACAGTTGTCGCAGCAGCGCCGCCGCCAGCGCGGTGCGCGCTTGTCCGTCGTTGAGGGGGTTGCGTGCTCGGGTGCGGAGGTGGGTGTAGCGCGCGGCGTACACGTGGTTGTGCGGCAGGAGGCCCCAGATGACGCGCCAGGCGGCGGTGCGAAGGCGGGGTCGTCCGCGGCCGCTGGTGCGGGTTTGGCCTTGGTAGTTGCCGCTTTCGTTGGCGCGCGGGCAGAGGCCGGCGTGCTTGACCCAGGCGCGGGGGTGCGTGAAGCGGTTGGGATCACCGGTTTCGGCCAGGATGGTGGCGGCGCCCACGAGGGAGAGGCCGGGCAGGGTGCGCACGATGCGGGTGAGGTCGAGCTCGTCGAGGATGCTCACCATGCGTGCTTCGGTGTCGCGTTGGCGGGTGGTGGCGTCGAGCCAGGCGCGGGCGGTGAGGGTGGCGCGCTCGCTGGCGGCGGCGCGTTCGGCGCGCACCCCGCCGGGCTGGTGGGCGCTTTCGTGCAGGCGCTGGAGGATGGCGTGGTTCAGGCGTCGCCCACCCCAATTCGCGAGTATCGGCTTGGCGCGGGTCGTGAGTTCCTCGAGTGGCAGGCGGGCGATCTCCTCGGGGTCGGCGCTGACGCTCAAGAGCGCGCGCAGGGTCAGCGAGGTCATGGGTTCACGGGCGGCAGCGAGCGCGGTGGGCCAGTAGCACGTGAGCAGATCCCGCAGGCCCTGCCGGGCGGCGGTGGCGCGCTCGAGCTGCTGGAACCGGTGAATGCCGAGGTGCCGCAACCGAGCCCAGGGGCCCTCGGGTTGGTACGGCACGAAGCAGCGGCGTTCGCTGGTGAGGCGCGAGATCACCGCGCCGTCACGGAAGTCGCTGCGTTCACGGGTGTAGTCCTCTCCTTCGCGACCGCGCGCTACGAGCATGGGGTTGACGCACACCAGTTCGAGCCCGGTGTCGCGCGCGTGCTGCAGCAGCGGCTTCCAGCGGTTGCCGGTCGGTTCGCAGGCGAGCACGATGCGCGCGAAGCCGGCGTCGCGCGCCACCTTCTGGGCCCAGGGCAGCGCCGCGATCGCCTGCCAGACGTTGCCGCGGATCATCCGCCGATCGAGCACGCGGGCGTCGTGATCGCTGATCACCAGCGCCTGCTTGTCATCGGCGAGATCGATGCCGACGATCGCGGCGTCGCGCGGCACCAGCTTTCGCAACGACGTCAGGCGCGCATTCCGACGCTCCACACCGACCGAAACGACCTGCGACCGACCAGCCATGACGACCTCCCTGTCCGGGAGAGCAGCACCCGGGAGACCACCATGAACAAGCCATCAACCCGAACGCAACTACTCCCTACGGGCAGTTATTAGGCCCGCCGACCGCCCCCGCCTCGTCCGCGTGGTACCCGCGTGGGCCGACGCCGGCGAGCGCTGGTGCGCACGCCTCAGCGAGGCGCTGGGTGACGCCCTCGACGGCGGGTACCTGCTCGACGTCGCGCACGTCGGCTCGACCGCCGTGCCGGGGCTGCTCGCCACGCCGACCCTCGACCTGCTGGCGCGGGTGCATCCATGCCCGCTGCCCCTGGAAGCGGACGCCCGGCTCGCGGCGCTCGGCTTCGTCCACCACGGTGAGCGCGGCCCGTCGGGAGGGAGCTATGGCACCCGCGGGCCCGAAGATGTCCACCTGCGCGTCATCGGCCGCAACGGCGACCCCTGGCATCGCCACGTCGCCCTGCGCGACCACCTGCGCGCGTCGGCCGAGGCGCGCAGACGCTACGAGGCGGCCAAGCATGGCGCACTCGCGCGGGCGGAGGCCGTGTTCGACGACCGCGCGGCGTGGGCCGCCTACCAGGACGCCAAGGCGGACGCCGTCGCGGCGCTCGAGGCCGAGGCGCTGGCGTCGGCCATCGCGCGCACGGGCTTCGCCCCCGTCGTCGAGGTCGCCCGCGCCATCGGCGGCGTGTCCGCCCGCTGGGCCATCCACGGCGGCTGGGCCCTCGACCTGGCGGCCGGCGCGCCCTCGCGCCACCACGAGGACGTCGACGTCACGGTGGACACCTCGGACGCATCGCTCGTGTTCGACGCGCTGGCGCGGCACGGCGCTCGGTTCGCTGGGGTCATCGCGGGCGACCGGGCGGCGCGGGCCCCCGGTCGCTCCGGCGAACCACGGTCCAACGGCGGCCAGCAGGCGCGCGTCCACCTGGGCCGCGTCCGGGTCGACGTCGTCCTGGAGCCCTGGGCGCCCGACGCGTGGCGCTACCGCCGCGACCCGCGCGTCAGCCTCCGGCTCGACCGCGCCGTTCGGCGCCTCACGGTCGAGGGCGTCGCGCTGCCCGTCCTGGCGCCCGAGGCCGTGCTCCTGGTCAAGGCCACCCGGGACGGACGGGGGCAGCCGCAACCGAAGGACGACGCCGACCTCGGACGCGCGCTCCCCCTGCTCGACGCGGACGCGCGCGCGTGGCTCAGGGCCGCGTTGCCCGCCGGCCATCCCTGGCGCGCGCGACTGCTGGACGCGACGACCTGAACCGGACGTGACCCACGGGCGGCTGATGCCCGCCCGCCCGCACGGGTCAGTGCAGCCGTTCCGTGTGGTTCACGAGTTCACCGCGGAGGTACGCGAGCACGGCGTCCGCGATGCTCGCCTCGGTCGTGACGAACGGCTCGAGACCGGCCTGCTCCAGCGCCAGGTAGGCGCCGCGTCCCATCCCGCGCGCCAGCACCACCGCGCAGTCGCGGATGGGTTCGGTCATCGTCGCGTGCCGCGCCGCCGCGCCGGGCCCGGTGCCGTGGCCGCCCGCGTGTTCCCCGTGGCCCTGGCCGTGGTCGTGCGCGTGGCCGTCGCCGTGGTCGTGGTCGTGCGGGTGCTCGTGGCCGTGCCCGCCGCTCGCGGCGAACGTGTGGTGGCCGGCCTTGTCGCGCAACTCCTCGGCCACGACGCGCCCGCCCTCGACGGTGCACACCAGGTAGGCGCGCGCCCGGCCGAAGTGGGCGCTGATCGTCCGCCCGTCGTCGGTCACGGCCGCGATCTTCAGGGCCTGACTCGCTTCCATGCAGGGGCTCCTCTCGATGTCCGCGGTCGGCGGTGGCCGCCGACGGACGCTGTGCTCAGGCGTCGTCGCCCCGCAGGGCAACCGACGTACCGATCGCGACCAGCACGACGCCGGTGCCACCCACGAGGAGGCTCTGCACCAGGCGCGCCTGGGCCGCGAACTGCCGGTAGGTGTCGGGGTAGGTGGCGGAGTGGGTCATCGACCCGCCCTGGGACGAGACCAGCCGGCTGAAGTCCGCGTGCGCGCGCTCGGGCGCGGCTCCTGCGTACACCGCGGCCACCACGACCAGGACGGCGCCGATCACGGCACAGGCAGAGGCGAGAAGACGACGGGAAGGCGCTCCTTGGGTCATGGTCGTCCCTTCTCGGGCGGCCCAACTCGGCCGCCCCGACCCTCCATGCTAGGTCCGCACCACCGGGTCGCGTGGCCCGCGTCGACGCTTCCGCCGAACGATCGCCGCTGGCGGCGCCTGCCCACGAGCCGGCTACGCTGCCACGACCTCGGCGGCCTCCAGGGCGTCGACGATCGCGGCGGCAGCCTTGGCGCGGCCGTCCGCCTCCAGGCGATCGCCACGCATCCAAGCGCCGGCCAGCGCCCGGTCCTCGTGGATCGCAGCGACGGGGGTGATGGCGTGGCGCGCCAACGCCGCGCGCAGGTACGCCTCGCTCTCCGCGTCCGGCACGTTGTTGAGCACGCACAGGGTGCCGCGGACGCGGGCGTCACGGTAGAGGCCCTCGGCGATCTCGACCAGCCGCGGATCGTCGAGGTGGTGCGTCGCCGGACCGGCGCCGGCGCGGATCCTGCGCACCACGTCGTCCATGTGGCCGGCCATGTCGACGGCCGCGGTGGTCGGGTCGACCACGACGACCGCCCAATCGAGCGTGGTGATGACGCCACGGGCCCAGTCCTCGAAGCCGGCCTTGAAGTCGAGCAGCGTGAGCACGTCACGACCGCCCCGCACGACCTCGAGATCGCGCGCGATCTTCGCCACGGGGCCGTCGCAACCGGCGCCCGGCCCGTCCTCGGTGATCTTGCCCAGCGAGAGCAGGCTCAGGCCGGCGCCATCGTGGCTCAGGTAGTCGGGCTCGAGGGCGTCGAGATCGATGCGCGCCGACGGCAGGCGGGTGGGGTCGTCGACGGGGCAGCTCACGGCCCCGCCCGTGAACACCGTCCCGCCGAACCGTCGCATCAGGGGATCCGGCACGCGCTCGAGGCCGAGCGCGGCGGCCAGCCCGGCGTTGGTGGAGTCCGCGTCGACGACGCATACGTCGTAGCCGCGGCGTCGGAGGGCGCGGGCCAGCAGCACGGCGACCGTGCTCTTCCCCGCGCCGCCCTTGCCGAACACGCCGATCCGTTTGCCCTGGAGAACCCCGGTTGTGCCGGTCATGGTGCGACTCCCTTCCCTGGCGCGGTTCGGGGGCCTGCAAGCGGCCAACGGTCGCGCTGCTCCGGCCGCCGCGTCGTCTCCACTGTACTGCAAACGTGTACGCTCGTCCTGTTAACTGGTACGCTGCGATCGTGGGAAGCCGCACCAACGAGGAAGCCGCACCGCCCGCCGTCGGCGTCCGCGTCCGCGAGCTGCGCGAGGCCCGGGGCCTCTCGCTGCGCGCCCTGTCGGATCGCTGCGGCCTCTCCATCAACGCGATCAGCCTCATCGAACGCGGCCGGAGCTCGCCGACGGTGTCGTCGCTGCACGCGCTGGCCGCCGCGCTGGGGGTGCCGATCGTCGACCTCTTCCAGGCGGCCGAGGCGCGCGGCGTGGTGATCGTCGCCCGCGACCGGCGGCTGGGACACGACGAGCACGGTGTCCGCATGGAGAGCCTCGGCAGCGGGCTGCGCGACCAGCAGTTCGCGCCCTTCCTCTTCACCCTGGCGCCGGGCGCGGGCGGCGAGCGGCCCGTGCGGCACCCTGGCCAGGAGTTCGCCCACTGCCTCGAGGGCCAGGTCGAGTACGCCGTGAACGGCGAGCGCTACCTGCTCGCGACCGGCGACAGCCTGCTGCTCGAGAGCACCCTGCCGCACGCCTTCCGCAACGTGTCGCCGCGCCGTTCGCGGCTGCTCGTGGTCTTCCAGTCGGCGGGCGACGCGGGCGAAGCCCACCGACCCCACGGGTAACCGTCCGGGGCCGACGGCGACCAGGAGGCCCGCGATGCCCGACCCCGCAACCTTCCCCCCGGACCACGAGATCGTCTTCGGGCCCGTACCCTCGCGACGCCTGGGGCGGAGCCTCGGCATCGACCACGTGCCGCCCAAGACCTGCAGTTACGCCTGCGTCTACTGCCAGCTGGGGCCGACGCTGCGGATGCAGGTGGACCGGCGCGACTTCGCGCAGCCCGAGGAGGTCGCCAGGGAGGTGCGCGCCAGGGTCGCAGAATTGCGACGGCGCGGCGAGGGCGTGGACGCCCTCACGTTCGTGCCCGCCGGCGAACCGACGCTCGACGCGAACCTCGGGGCCGCGATCCGTGCCCTGCGGCCGCTCGGCGTCCCGATCGCGGTCATCAGCAACGCGTCGCTCATCTGGCGGGCGGACGTGCGGGCCGACCTGGCGGAGGCCGACTGGGTATCGCTCAAGGTCGACGCCGTCGACCCGGCGATCTGGCACGCGCTCGACCGCCCACACGGCAGCCTCTCGCTCGACGCGATCCTCGATGGGGCGCGGGCGTTCGCGCGCGACTTCACGGGCACGCTCGTCAGCGAGACGATGCTCGTCGCGGGCCACAACGACGACTCGGCCCACCTCGACGCGGTGGCGAGCTTCCTAGAGGAACTCGCCCCGCGCACCGCCTACCTGGCGGTGCCCACGCGACCGCCGGCGGTGCCCGGCGTGCGACCGCCCGACGAGGCCGCCGTGAACCGCGCCTTCCAACTCTTCGCCGCGCGCCTCCCGGTGGTGGAGTGCCTGCTCGGCTACGAGGGGAACGTCTTCTCGGCCAGCGGCGACGCCGAGGCCGACCTGCTCGCCATCACCGCCGTCCACCCCATGCGCGAGGACGCGGTGGCGGAACTCCTACGCCGCTCCGGCGCCGAACGCGACGTGGTCCGCCGCCTCGTCGACGACGGCCGGCTCGTGGCGGCGCGCTACGGCGGCCATACGTTCTACCTGCGGCGGTTGCAGCGGCTGAGGGCGTGAGCGGTCAGGCGTGGGTCCGGAAGACCATGTCCGGCATGGCGTGGGCCTGCCGCTCGCCGTCGCCACCCGCCCGCCGCTGCCGGACGCCGATGGCCTTGGCGCGGTCCTGCAGCAGGACGGCCAACAGCACGGCCCCACAAGCGACGTAGACACTGGCGAAGAGGATCACCCACATAGGACCGCCAAGGTAGCACCGGCGGTCTGACGGGATTCTCACGCGCTGGCGTGGCTGCCGCTGGCCCTTACGCGGTCTCCTTCTCCAGGGCGCGGACGCACTTCACCATGGTCGCCAACAGGTTCAGGCTCCGGCCCCGCGCCGTCGTACCGGACAGGAACACGCCGTTCCGCAACGCCATCAGCGCCCAGGCGACCCCTTGACCCTCGAGCGCGAGGTGGGTCGGTTGGCCGATCCCCGACACGCCCTTGGTGGCGTCCGCGTACCGGTACAGCAGCCCGTGCGCCGCCGCGCCGTCCTCGAGCTCGTCGTCGGGCGCCGCGTTCACCGGGTAGCCGACCGCCAATCCGGTGGCCTCCGGGTGGCCCTCCTTGATGGCGGCCAACAGCCGCCGGTTGCGCACGCTCTCGTCGCGTTGGCGCGTCGCCTCGGTCAGCGCCAGCATGATCGGCAGGTTGACGCTTCGCCGCGTCGGTCTCCGGTACGGCAGCACCTTGAACGTCAGGTCGTCCGCGCCGATCAGCTCACCGAGGGCCCTCAGCCCGACGACCGCCTCCGCGCCCGCTGCCGCCACGAAGCTCGCGTGCTCGATGCGGCCGTCGGCGAAGTGGATCGCCCCGGCCGACGTCTCGACGACCGCACCGCCGTCGTTCAGGCTGAGGAGTTCGACGAGGTGCGCCAGTGGCACGGTGGACGTGTTCCCCTCGAGCGGCACCACCGACCCGTCGTCGCGCTCGCGTTCGCGCCACAGCGTGCTGTCCGCTGGGGCCGGCACCGAATCCAAGGCCAGGGGGTACGGGAGGACCAGCGCCGGCCGGCCGCGCAGCGTCCCCGACAACTCGCCACCCTCGGCCGCGATCGCGTAGAACGGCAGACTCGGGTTCAACCGCTCGTGCCAGGAGAGGAACCCGCCCGCCGTGGCGCCCTTCAGGCGCTCGTCGCAGAAGATCGCGTCGTACGGACGCTCACGGATGTCACGCAGCGCCGCGGTGGCATCGGTGTGGACACGCAGGCGCCACCCTGCCTCCTCGATCACCCGCTTCAGCGCCTGCGCCCGGTGGTGCGAGCCGCTGACGAGGACCGCCTCAGCCGGCATGCGGAACCCCGATGCGGAGTCTGACCGGCGCTCCAGCCGAGATGGCTCGCCCACGTCGGGGATCGATCGGGCCTTGCGCGCGTGCCATGCGTCTCACGGACCTCCCACGGCGTCCCACCGTACGCCCATCACGGTGCGCCGTGCCATCGTGCCACGCCGCGGGAGAACACCGCCACCGGGGGGCGCGCAGACCGGTCACCGAATGGCCGGCGCCCCCGCTCGAACCGCAGTCCGAGGGCGGTTCGCCGCTGGAAGCCGAGCCAGGACGTGTGATCGCTCGTCGGCTTGCCCGCGTCGTCGACCGACCACACGCCCGTGACGGCGTCCTCCACGAGATCGAGGTAGGGGCCATCGCGTCGTCGCCCTGCAGGTGCAGGCCGAAGACGGCGGTCACGAAGTGCTGCGCGACGTTGTCCATGCCGGTCGTGTCCCACACGGCGTCGGCGTCGTGGGCGAAGGTACAGGCGGCCCAGGTCTCGCGCGGCGCCGCGCGAGGGGAACCCGGGCCAGCATCCTCGACTCGATCATGCACCCATGTGAGGACGCCAGGCCATCCCCGGTCGCGGTCGCCGCGGGTATCGTTCGGTAGGACGACGGTCGAGCGGCCGGCGCGGCCCCAGGGGGACCGCCCACCGACGAGGCGCCGCCCCGTCGACCTCGAGCAGGTCCGCGAGACCAAGGAGACAGGCCCATGACGATGCCGCTCAAGACCGACGCCGCCTACGCGCTTCTCGTGCCCAGCAGCATGGGCGTGCGCCTCACCCCGGAGAACGGCCAGCCCTTCCACTGCGCTGACCGCTTCAGCATGCAGGTCACCAGCGCCGAGACCAACGTGGCCAGCGTCGCGTCGTTCCTCGGCCTGCCGGTCAAGGTGCTGACGGCCCTCGTCAAGGACAGCCCCGTGGCCCGCATGATCCGCGACGATCTCGCGCGGCGGCACATGGACGTCGAGGCGGTCGAGGTCCCGCAGGGCGACCCGTGGGGGTACCGCCACCAGTTCAACCTGGCCGACAGCGGCCTCGGCGTGCGCGGCCCGCGCGTGCAGAACGACCGCGCCGGCGAGGTCGGTCGCACGCTGGACGTCAAGGACTTCGATCTGGAGCGGATCTTCGCGCGGGAGGGCGTGCAGGTCCTCCACCTGTCCGGCCTCATCGCCGCGCTGTCGCCCCAGACCACCCGCTTCTGCCTCGAGCTCGCCCGGGCCGCCCAGCGGCACGGCACGCGCATTTCGTTCGACCTCAACCACCGCGCCTCCTTCTGGGCCGGACGCGAGGACGAGCTGCATCGCGACTTCGCCGAGATCGCCAGCCTGGCCGACGTCCTCATCGGCAACGAGGAGGACTTCCAGCTCTGCCTCGGCGTCGAGGGGCCCGAGGCGGGCGGCGAGAACCTGGCGGCCAAGATCGACGGCTTCCAGGGCATGATCGAGCGCGTCAAGCAGGCCTACCCCAACGTCTCCGTCTTCGCCACCACGCTGCGCGAGGTCGTGCACGCCAACCTGCACCGCTGGGGCGCCATCCTGGCCGAGGGCGACCGCTGGCACGTGGTCGAGCCGCGGGAGATCGCCGTGCTCGACCGCATCGGCGGCGGCGACGGCTTCGTGGGCGGCATGCTCTACGCCATCCTCCGGGGCTGGGAGCCGGCCACCTGGGTGCAGTTCGGCTGGGCCACGGGTGCGCTGGCGACCACCTTCCTCACCGACTACGCGCAGGTCGCCGACGAGGGCCAGGTCTGGGCCGCCTGGAAGGGGAACGCGCGGGTTCAGCGCTGACGGCGAACCGCCCGTGATGCGGTCGCGGGGTGTGCCGGCGCCATGCGGCGCGCCCGCGCCGGCCGCCGCGTAGGCTGGCGAGCATGATCCAGGCCATCCACCACGTCGCCGTGCGCGTGACCGATCTCGAGCGTTCCATCGCCTTCTACGCCGATCTGCTCGGCTTCGCGGTGCGCACCCGCACCACGCTCGCCTCGGGCGCGCGCATCGCCTTCCTCTCACCTCCGGGCGGCGGCTGCGAGCTCGAACTCATCGCCGGCCTGCACGACCACCACGCCGGCGACGGGCTCGTGCACCACCTCGCCTTCCTCGTCGAGGACGTGGAGGGCACGTTCTCGCGGCTACGGGACGCGGGTGTGACGCTGCTCGACGCCGCGCCGGAGACGCTCGCCAGCGGGCGGCGGCTGTTCTCGTTCAGGGGACCCGATGGGGAGTGGCTGCAGGTGACGAGCGCGTAGCCCGCGCCGACCACGATCCCGACCACGCTCACGGCGCGGCTACCGCCGGTCGCCGCGTCCACCCCCCGAGAACGAACGCCGCGACCGCGACGAGCGCCGCGTGCGCCAGGAACATCGTCGGCAACCCGACCCCGCCGGCGACCCACACGAGCGCGATCGGCGCGAGCACCTGCGACAGCCGGTTGAGCATGAGCCGCAGGCCGAGGGCCGCGCCGCGTTCGCGGGCCGCGACGCGGTCGGCCACCATGACCATGGAGATCGGCTGCGAGAGGCCGTGACCGGCGCCGAAGAGCGCGACCCACAGGCCGATGAGCCAGGGCGACGGGCTGGCGATCACGCCCGCGAGCGCCAGGGCGAGCGCGGCCAACGTGTAGACGACGGTGCGCTCGCGGCCGCCCAGCAGGGCGACCACCTGGGGCATGATCGGCCGGATGACGACGGCGGCCGCCGACCGCAGCGAGAGGATCGCGCCGATCGTCGCGGCGGACATGGCGAGCGACTCGAGGTGCACGGGCAGGAAGGTGGCGTGGATCGTCATCGCCCACACCGCGGCCGTGCTCGTCAGGATCGCGATGCCGACCGTGCGGTCGCGCAGCAGTCCGGCGGCGGCGCGCCAGCGGAACGGCGGCACGTACGCCTCGGAGCGCCCCCGGCTGCGCACCGCGAGCATGAGCGCCACCGCCACCGCGAACGACGCGGCAACCCCGACGAAGGCCGGCCGCACGCCCAGCGTGTCGAGCAGCACGCCCGCGACGATCGGGCCCACGACCTGCCCGGCCGCCATGGCCGTCGTCCACCAGCCGTAGGCGGCTTCGCGGCCGCGGCCCTCGGCGCCGAGGGCCGCGATCAGCGCCTGGGCGCCGATGATGAAGCCGTTCTGCAACGCGCTGCCGGCCACGAACGCGACCACGAGCCACGCCAGCGACGGCAGCGCCACCATGGGCAGCAACGCCACGGCCGTCCCCGCGAAGCCCAGCAGCATGACCCGCCGCGCGCCCCAGCGGTCGACGGCGGTGCCGATCGGCACCGCCAGGAAGAGCGGCAGCACCGCCGCGCCGGCGACCAGCAGGCCGATCCCGCCGGCGTCGACCCCGAAGCGCAGCGCCAAGAGCGGCAGCAGCAGCGTGAGCATCGACCAGCCGGTGATGGCGACGGCGCTCGCGGCGCTGAGCAGGTTGAGGTCGCGGCGGGCGTTCACGCGCGGAGACGCCGCAGCGGGTGCGGGCACCGCGGGTTCTGCGGACTTGGCATGGCGGGCTTCGTGGGCATCTCTCGGCGCGTGGGGATCACCTCGTCCGGTCGCCAGCCTACCGCCGGATGCCCGCGTGTGGACCGCTCAGCCCGCGGTGGGCAGACGCACCTCCGTGATCTTCCACACCCAACCGCGCGGGCGCAGCACGAACTCGGTCGCGGCGTCGCCATCGTCGGTCGGCACGCGCAACACGAACGCCGGCGGCCACGCGTAGCGCGTGGTGGCGCGGTCGAAGGTCTCGGCCACCGTGTTGCGCCCGATGGCGCCACCGAGCAGCGGCCTCAGCGGCACCCCACCCAGCAGCTGCAGGATCCCCTCGGGCGAGGCCACCAGCTCGGCGACGGTGTTGCCCACCAGCGTCCCCACGGCCACGCCGAACGCTTGGCCCAGCGAGGTCGCCATGTGCTCCAACGGGCCGGCGTCGGGACTCGGCAGCGGGGCCGTCGCGCTAGGGCCGAGGTCTTCGAGGAGCGACTGGCGGACGCTGGCGACGTCGACGTGGTAGGCGAGCGCCACCACGTCGTCGGCACTCGCGGCCCGCTCGATCGCGACCAGCGCGATACGCGGCGCGGCGCCGCCGACGTAGAGGGCGGCGGCCAGGGCGAGACCGGCCAGCACGTACAGGGTTCTGCGCATCGTGCCTCCTGGCCGGCGCCAGGCGCCGGGGTGCCGCGCGTGCGCGCCGAACACGGGCGCCCGCGCGCGAGCCTGGCCAGAGGGTAGCGCGTTGGTTGGACCTTGGTCGACGACCACGTCCTGCCGCTGGCGCGGCCGCCGGCCCTTCACGTGCTTGAGTTGCACCACGATCATCAGGCTGACGATCACGAGCAACGCCCAGGACGAGAGCTTGTGCGGATCGACCATGCGCCAGCCGTGCTGCTGGTGCGGGTACTGCCAGGCGCCGAGGTAGGTCGCCACGTTCTCGGCGAGCCACACGAAGACGCCGATGAGCAGGAAGGCGAGGACGAGCGGCATGCCCCGCGGCGTCGCGCGGGGGGTGAAGGCGACACGCGTGCGCCGGAAGACCCACAGCACGGCCACGACGAGGAACACGCGTTGGTCGGGCAGCACGTGGTTGGCGAAGAAGTTGGCGTAGATGAGCGCGCCCAAGGGCACGACCAGCGCGGGGCTCGGCCAGTGCACGAAGCGCAACCCGAAGAGCCGCCAGGCCTGGATCATGTAGCTGGCCACGCTGGCGTACATGAAGCCGCTGTAGAGCGGCACGCCGCCCACCTTCGCCACGGCCGCGTCCGGGTAGGACCACGAGCCCACGTGCACCTTGAAGAGCTCGAGCGCCAAGCCCAGCAGGTGGAAGAGGGTGATGACCTTGAGTTCGTCGCGGGTCTCGAGCCCGGTCGCGAGCATGAGCGCCTGCATGGCCAGGCACGCGAGCAGCAGGAAGTCGTAGCGAGCGAGTGGAGGCTCCACCACGCGCGTCAACGCCAGCATCGCCAGGATGAAGGCCGGAAACAGGCAGGCGAGGGCGTTCTTCAGCCCGAAGTGGAGCAGTTCGAGCGCGGCGGCGGCGTGGTGTGGCCGGTGGCGGACCAGGGTAGCTGTGGGCGTTGCTCGCACGTGACGCTCCTCGAAATGTGTATGTTACACATCTTACACACTACACGCCTTACCGTGGTCGCGGCGCCGCCCGACGCCGCGCCCTGCGCGCCGTCACCGAACCGGTCCCCGTCACCAGCGAAAGCCCAGCACGTTCCACGCCTCGAGCGTCGCGACCAGGGCCACGGCCCCAAGGCTGGCCACGGTAGCCGCGGCGCGACCCGCCGGGGTACCCTCTCGCCGCAGCCACGCACCCCCGGTCCGCGCGGCCAGCCATCCGGCCGCCGCCGCCGCGATCAGGCTGGCCACCGCCAACGCGCTCAGCCAAGCACCGGGAGGCAGCAGCAGGGCCAGGGGGTCGGTGATCACCCTCACGAACGCGATGGCGACGGCCAGGAACGCCACCGTAGCGAGGCCGCCGGCGCGCAGGACGGGCGCGCTCACGGGTGCCGAGCGACCGCGCCGTCGCGCCAGCCTGTTCGCCGCCGCCGACGTGAGGACCACCCCCATCAGCGTGGCGAAGCCGACCAGGGCCACGCCCGCATGCCACGCGCCGGTCTCGTGCCAGGCCAACCGGCGGTAGGCCTGGCGCGGATCGTCCGACCGGAGCAACGTCGACACCCGGCCGGCTTCGCGCCGGAAGACGAGCCGCCTCCCGCTCTCGGGCGCGACGAAGGCACCGTCTGCCTGCGCCAGGAAGCGCTCGCCCCCGAGGACCAGCGCATCGCCGTCGCGTTCGACCCGCACCCGCTGCACCAGCGCTGCGAGACGCGCGATCGTGCTCGCGCCGTGCCGAATCCCTTGGTAGACGCCGGGGTAGCGGTCGAGGTCCGCATCGCCGCGGTCCGGGGGGCCCAACGTCCCGGCGGCAGGCGCGCCCACGCCAGCGAGCTCTGTGACCGCGTCCCCACCCGGCGCCGCCGGCGCGTCGCGGCGCCCGGGCCACAGCCGCTGCAGCAACTCGCCGCGCAGGGCGCGCGCGACCGCCCTCCCCTGCGCCGAGTTGGTCGCCACGAAGACGCCGATCCCGTGCTCGGGCACGAGCGCGAGGCTCGCGGTGAAGCCAGGATGGGACCCGCCGTGCTCGATGAGCCGCACGCCCGCGTCCCACACCTCCCACCAACCATGCGCGTTGCCGGGCAACCGGGGATCGTGCCGGTGCAGCGGCGCCCGCATCGCGCGCACCGTGCCCTCGTCCAGGATGCGTCCTCCGTTCGGCGCGGTCCCGCCCCGAAGCCATGCCGCCATGAAGGCGGCCGCGTCCTCTGCGGACGCCCACCACGCCCCGGAGGGCGCGAGGCGCGACCAGACGAAGCCGACGCCGCGCTGCTCGCCGCCGTGCCACGCGTAGCCGCGCGCGACGCGGGCGGCGACGCCCTCGGCCAGCGGTTGCCGGATGCTCCCATCGCGCGCGCCGAGAGGCATCAGGATCTCCTCCTCGACGTAGGTCTCGAACGAGCGCCCGGTGACGCGCTCGACGACGAGCGCGGCCACCCCGGCGCCGTAGTTCGAGTAGGCGGCGAGCGTCCCGGGCGGCAGCACCTGGTCGGGTACGTTTTCGGCGAGCACCGTCTCCAGGGCAGCCAGGCGCGCGGGATCGCGCGCCAGCAGACCGACCAGCGGCCGGTCCTCGAAGCCGGTGGCGTGGGCCATGAGGTGCCACACGCGCAGGGGCTCGCCGAAGCGCTCGGGCAGGGCGAAGTCGACGTAGGGCTGCACCGCGTCGTCGAGCGATAGCTCGCCCGCCTCGACCAACTGCATCACCGCAGTCCAGGTGAGTAGCTTCGTCACCGACGCGACCGCGAACGGCGTCCTGCCTTCGACCAGGCGACCGGTCTCGGCGTCGGCCAAGCCGTAACCGCGCGCGATCGGCGCGTCTCCCGGCCGGACCACCGCCACAGCAGCGCCCGGCACGGCGTGGTGGGCGAGCAGCGCCGGGACGCGTTCGTCGAGGAAGGCCTCGAGTTCGGCCCGCTCGGGCGCCACGGTCTGCGCGACGACGGTGCCGCCGCCGAAGAGGGCGACGAGGGTCAGCAGGGCCGCCAGCGCGGCGATGGGGGCGAATCCGGCCGCGTGCCCGCGGGCGACGTGGCGGTCGGATGCGAGGCGGCTCCGGGGCCGGAGCGGGCCGGTCAGGGCGTCCAGCGGGATCGGTTGCGTCATGGCGAACCCTCCATGCAGTCAGGGTGCCGTGCACGCTACCGGAATCGGAACGCTTGGGTTCCGGTTGGGTCGCCGCGGCGTCAGCGGGTGCGGGGGTCGAGCGCGTCACGCAGGCCGTCGCCCAGCAGGTTGAAGCCGGTCACCAACAGGACGATCGCCAGCCCGGGGAACACGCTCGTCCACCAGCGGCCGAGGATCACCTGGTTGCGTCCCTCGTTGATCATCGCGCCCCACTCGGGCGTGGGGGGCTGCGCACCGAGCCCGATGAATCCGAGGCCGGCGGCGAGCAGGATCGTGAAACCCATGCCCAGGGTGCCGCGGATGACGATCGGCGCCAGGATCGCCGGCAGGATGGCGTTCACGAGCAGACGGTGGTGGGGCGCGCCGAGGGCGCGGGCGGCCTCGACGTAGACCTCGGTGGAGGCCGCCATCGTCGCGCTGTAGGCGATGCGCGCGTAGCCGGCGATGCCGACGATCGCCACCGCCAGAATGGCGTTGTTGAGGCTGGGACCGAGCACGGCCGCCAGCGTCATCGCCAGCAGGATGTTGGGGAACGCCAGCAGCAGGTCCATGACGCGCATGATCGCCACGTCGGTCCAGCCCCGGAAGTAGCCGGCCAGCATCCCCAACGGGGTGCCGACGCCGGCGGCGAGCGCGACCGCGAGCACGGCGATGAGCAGGTCGTAGCGCGCGCCGTAGAGCACCCGCGCGAACACGTCGCGGCCGTACTGGTCGGTGCCGAACCAGTGGCTCGTCGACGGCGCCTGGAAGCGCGCGCGGATGTCGAGCTTGATCGGGTCGTACGGCGTGAGCAGCGGCGCGAACACGGCCGCGAACACCATGAGCAGCACGATGGCGCCGCCGATCACCAGCGACGAGTTCCACTTGAAGCGGCGCCGGGCGGCGAGCGGCACGGGGACGGTCGCCACCTCGCTACGCATAGTGGATCCGAGGGTCGATGAAGGCGTTGAGGACGTCGACGCCCAGGTTGATCAGCGCGAACACGACCGCGATGAGCAGGGTCGCGCCGATGACGGCGTTGTAGTCGAGGGCGTTGATCGCGTTGATGTAGTAGAGCCCGACCCCGGGCCAGGCGAACACCGCCTCCACCAGCACGTTGCCGCCGAGCAGGTAGCCGATCTGGATGCTGACGACGGTGATCGTGGGGATGATGGCGTTGCGCAGCGCGTGCTTGTAGTACACCGTGCGCGGCGACAACCCCTTGGAGCGGCCGGTGCGCACGTAGTCCTTGCCGAGTTCTTCGAGCATGCCTGCGCGCAGCATGCGGATGACCACGGCCACCAGTCCCATCGCCACGGTGATCGCGGGCGCCATCATCTGGGCGAGCGCCGAGCGGAAGGCGGCGAGGTCGCCGGCCAGCAGGCTGTCGACGGTGTAGAAGCCGGTGACGCGCTCGGGGATCGGGATGCCGGCCGCCAGGCGCCCCTCGGCGGGCGGGAACCAGCCGAGGTGGTAGCCGAACACGAAGATCAGCACCAGGCCGAGCCAGAAGTTGGGCATGCCGAGCGACACCAGCGAGCCGATGCGCAGCAGGTGGTCGACCGGTCCGTTGCGGTGCAGGGCGGCCAGCACCCCGAGCGGCAGGCCCACCACCAGCGCCAACAGCACCCCGGCCAGCGTCAGCTCGACGGTGGCGGGGAAGCGTCGGACGAGGTCGTCCAGGATCGGGCGGCCGGTCGCCAGCGAGACGCCGAGGTTGCCGCGCAGCACGCCGCCGAGGTAGCGCAGGTACTGCACGGGCAGCGGCTGGTCGAGCCCCCACTGCCGCCGCAGCGCCTGCTCGATGTCGGCGCTGACGGGCATGCCGCCGTAGTACAGGGCCACCGGGTCCCCCGGCACCATACGCACCAGCGCGAAGGTCACCAGGCTGATCCCGACGACGAGGACGGCGACGGCGACGAGACGGCGGAGGACGTAGGGGATCATTGCGGGGGGCCGGTGGGCCCCCGGGATGTCCCGGGGGCCCACCGGCATGCGGTCAGTCCTTGGTCACCGTGGCGAAGAACCAGTCGCCCGAGGGGTAGATGATCCAGTCCTGCACGACGTCGCGCACCACGTACGGCAGCACGGCGTTGTACAGGAACGCCGAGGGCATGTCCTCCATCAGGATCGCCTGGATGCGGTCCATGATCCCGGCGCGCTCGGCAGGATCGACCGTCTCGGCCAACTGCACGGTGAGCGCATCGACCTCGTCGTTGCTGTAGTAGGCGTAGTTGCCGCCCGGGCCGTGGCTGCCGGTGGTGAAGTACTGCGCGATGAACTGGTCGGGCACCGGCGCGGCGAGCCCCGACACCACGTACATCGGCATCGTGCCCTCGCGGAAGCCCTCGACGAAGGTCGGCCAGGCGACGGCCTGGACCTCGGCGCGGATGCCGACCTCGGCCAGTTGCGCCTGGGCCACAACGGCCGAGATCTCGCGCTGCGCGTTGCCACTGTTGTAGCTGATGGTCGTGTCGAAGCCATTCGGGAAGCCGGCCTCGGCCAGCAGCTGCTTCGCCTTCTCGACGTCGCGGTCGTACACCCAGTAGGCGTCGGTGAAGCCCGGCAGCAGGCTCGGGAACGCGCTGCGGGCGGGACCCGCGAGCCCCAGGGTGGCCGCGTCGGCGATCTCCTGCTGGTCGAGGGCGTACTGCACCGCCTGCCGGACGCGCGGGTCGTCGAAGGGCGGGTTCTCGTTGGGCATGTACAGCGTCTGCAGGCCGATCGTCTGCTGGTCGAGCACCCGGAGGTCGGGGTTGGCCAGCGCCTGCTCGAGGATGTCGATCGGCGGGTTGTAGATCGCGTCCAGCGCGTCTTGCTGCATGAGGACGTACTGGCTGGCGAGGTCGCTGATGAAGCGGAAGTCGATGCGGTCGAGCTTGGGCGCGCCCGACCAGGCGTCGGGGAACGCGACGAGCTGGTACAGCACGCCCGGCTCGCGCTCGCCCCAGGTGAACGGGCCGGTGCCCATGGGGTTGTTGCGCACGAACTCGTTGATCGTCTCGGCCTCGACCCCGCCGTTGGCCTCGACGAAGGCCTTGTTGATGATCGCGCCGGTCGGCGTCTGCACGAGCAGGCTGAGGAAGAACGGGCAGGCGCTCATCAACTCGACGGTGACCTCGAGCGGGCCGCTGGCGGCGATGCGGTCGGGGCTCGTGCAGTCGCGCAGCAGTTGCGCCGGCGCGAAGTTGAGGGTCAGCACCCGCTGCAGGCTGAACGCCACGTCGTCGGCCGTGAGGATGTCGCCGTTGTGGAACGGCACGCCGTCGCGGATCTGGAACACGAAGGTGCGGCCGTCGTCCGAGACGGTCCACGACTCCGCCAGCCACGGCATGTAGTCGGTCGTGCCCACGACCGTGCCATCGGCGAGCGTGGTCGTCTCGTAGCGGATCAGCGTGTCGTAGAGGTTGTTGGCCATCCAGGTGGCCGCGGCGTCCGTGCTGATGTGCGGATCGACGCCCGAAGGCTCGAAGTAGACCCCGAAGTTGAACACCTTCGGGTCGCCCTGCGTCAGGGCCACGCCCCACAACAGAGCGGCGACGATCGCGAGGGATCTCAACGTCTGGGTCATCGGTCTTCCTCCTCCGTACGAGCTCTCGGCCCGGGGGCCGCGCGGTGCTGAACGGGGTCAGGGGAACGGGAATGCGCCGATGGCGGTACTGTACAGTCCTGGTCGAGACGGCGTCAAAGCCGGACGCGGGACGCGGCGCACGCGTCCCGGGGCCCGGAAGCGCGGCGCAGCAGGGCGCCGTTCGGGAGCCGGTACCAACGGACACCGCGAGGAGGAGCGATGAGCGAGCAGGCAGGCGCGACCCTGGCCCGACCGATCGAGGCGGACGAGATCCGCTCCCGCCGCGAGCGGCTGCTCGCGCACCCGGACGCCGCCGGCGTCGAGGTCATGGTGTGGTGGGCCAACCACCGCGTCATGTACCTCAGCGGCTTCGCGTTCGTGCCCACCGAGCGCCCCATCGGCCTGGCGATCGCGGCCGGCGGCGAGACGGTGCTGTTCGTTCCGCGGCTCGAGGTCGAGCACGCCGAGACCTACGCGCACGTCGACCGCGTCGTCGCCTACCCCGAGTACCCCGGCCGCCGGCACCCCATGGAGTTGCTGGCGGACGAGCTCCGAGCCCTCGGCCTGCGCGCGCGCCTCGGCGGCGACGGCGAGGGGTACCCCAAGGTCATGGGCTACCGCGGACCGAAGCTGACCGACCTGACGGGCGCCGCCTTCACGCCGCTCGACGACGCGCTCGAGACGATGATGCAGGTGAAGAGCCCGGCCGAGGTCGCGCTCATCCGCGAGTCCGCCCGCTGGGCTGGGCTGGCGCACCGCTACCTGCAGGACCTCACCCGCGTCGGCCGCAGCGAGACCGAGGTCGAGGACGAGGCCGCGTCGCGCGCCAACCACGAGCTGCTCGCCGCCTACGACGGCGCGTACCGGCCGATGTCGTGGGGCCGCAGCGGCCCGCACGCGGGCTACCGCGGGCAGATCGGCGCGCACGGCGCGCTGCCGCACTCGCTCACCACGAACGCCGTCTTCCAGGCGGGCGACACGCTGGTGACGGGCGCCAGCTGCCCGATGTTCGGCTACTGGAGCGAGCTCGAGCGAACGATGGTGCTGGGCGAGCCGAGCGCGGAGCAGCGCCGCTGGTTCGGGCACATGCTGGCGCTGCAGGACCTGGCGATCGACGCCTGCCGGCCCGGACGAAGGTGTGCCAGCGTCGACGAGGCGGTGCAGGCGTACGTCGACGCGCACGGCCTGCGCGATGCCTGGCGCCACCACGTGGGGCACAACATCGGCCTGCGCTACCACGAGGGCCCGTTCCTCGACGTGGGTGACGACACCGTCATGCAGGCGGGCATGCTCTTCACGGTGGAGCCCGGCCTCTACGTGCCTGGACTCGGCGGCTTCCGCCACTCCGACACGATCCTGGTCACCGACGGCGAACCCGAGTTCCTCACCGACTACCCGCGCGACCTGGAGAGCCTGACGCTGCCGGGCGGCTGAACGCGCAGCTCAACGCCCTCCCAAGGGTCTCGCCAGGCGCTCCTCGGTCAGCGGCTCGTCGTCGCCCAACCACCCGACCAGCCGCAGGAGGTGCGCGGTGACGTCCAGGTAGGCCTCGTCGTCGAGGCTGCCCGGTGCCCAGCGCGGCATCGTCGCGCGCACGTAGCCGAGCAGGGCGGCGGCGGTCCCGTAGCGCATCAGCCTCGCGGGCTCGGCCAGCGACGGCGGGTCGCCCAACGAGAACGCCATCACCGAACCCATGATCTCGGAGCCGGGCATCTGCGGCGCGTTCTGCGGGTGGTGGCAGCGCGCGCAGTCGCGGTAGTCAGCCGGGAAGGCGGCCACCGCCTCGGCGAAGCCGCGGCCGGTCGCGCCGTGGCAGACGGCGCAAGAGAAGGCGTAGGTGGCGGCGGCGCGGGCGGCGGCATCGGGCGCCGTTGCGCCGATGCGGGCCGCGGCCTCGTCGTCGGCGGCCACCGAGGCCAGACCGAGCATCGCCACGAGCGCGAGCGCAGCCGACAGCGTCACGCCGCCACGGGCGAGCCCCAGTGCGCACACCATGCGTCTACCCCACCTCCGATGCCGGCCTTCACGGTACGGCGGGCGCCGCGAGGCCTTCCACCGTCTGGCGACGGGACGGTCGGCCGCCGGCCCGACCGAGCCGTCAGTCCCCCGCGAACGCCCACCCATCGAAGGTCGTCACGAAGCGGCCGCGCACCGGGACGAACAGCAGCCGGAACTCGAACGGGGCGACCAACTCCTCCGGCAGCCACCGCTCACCCCGCCGACCGAAGCGCAGCGTCCAGGTGGCGACGGGCGAATCCGGGTCCGCATCACGCAAGCGCAGTTCGACGTCCCCGTCGGGCGTGACGGCGAGGTCGTGGTCATCGCAGGGCAACGTCAACTCGGCCGTTCCTCCTCCTCCGCCGCCGCCCTGAACCGTGTCCGGCCGACGCCAGCCGCGGCGCTCGAGCACGGTCGTGGACACGTTCCCTTCGGCGTCACGCGTGACACGCGACCGCTCGAACGCCACCTCTCGCCCGCCCTGTTCGAGCGTCACCGCGACGACGACCTCGTCTGCCGCCGCGAGCGACGCCGGCAGCGCCGCCACCAGGGTCTCGCAGGAGGGCTCGGCCGCCCGCGCGACGGGCAGGGCCAATGCCAAGAGCGAGATCGCCAACAGAGCCGGGAGCCGCCGCATGAGCGAACCCTACGCGGGTCGCCGCCACCGCACCGTCGCCTGGCGCCCGGCGCCCGCGGCGGGATGAACGTCCAATCGTCGCGCGAGGAGACGGCGTAGCGTCTTGAGCATGACGTCCCTCGACCCCCGCCCCTTCTACCGGGCCGGCGCCCTGGGCGCGGCGCTGCAGTTGCTCTCGCTCGTCGTCCTGGTGACGGTCGGCATCGCCCTCGGTCCCCGGCCCGAAACGGCGGCGGAGGCGTTCGCCGCCTACCAGGACGGGCCTCTGCACCTCGTGCTGCGGGGCGACCTGGTGATCGTCGGCTTGCTGTTGGCGCCCTACCTGCTGACGGCACCCGCGCTCTTCCTGGCGCTGCGGCGGACCGGGTTCGCGGTGGCCGCCTTCGCGGCGCTGTTCACGGTGATCGCGGTGGTGGGCGCCATCGCGAGCGAGTCGACCTTCTCGCTCCTGCACCTGGCCGAGCGCTACGTGTCGGCGTCGAGCGAGGCGCAGCGCGCGGCGCTGCTGGCGGCCGCCGAGGCGGTCGTCGCCGCGGACCTGTGGAACGCGTCCGCGGGCTACTTCGGCGGCTTCCTGCTACAGGGCGCCGGGGTGGCCTTCTCCCTCCTGATGTTGCGCAGCGACCGCTTCCACCGGCTCACCGCCTGGAGCGGCCTGCTCGGCAACGGGTTCGATCTCGTGCAGCACGCGATCCACCCGTTCCTGCCGGCGGTGGCCTCGGCGATCGCCGTCGGCATGGGCCTCGTCTACCTGGTGTGGTACCCGATGCTGGCGTGGGACTTCACGCGGCTGGCGCGGGCCGAGCACGCTCCGGAGGGACCGCGGCGGGCGGGAACCCCCCCGCCGGGCACACCGTCTGCCGCGACGGGCTCGGTGCGACCACGATGAGCCGACCGACGGCCGAGCGGATCGCGGAGGACGTCCACGCCTACGCCCCGAGCGCGCTCGCGGGCAACGTCTACCTCGTCGGCACGGCGGACGCCTGGGCGCTGATCGACACGGGCATGCCGAAGCAGGGCGAGCGGATCCGGGGCGTCGCCACGGCGCTCTTCGGCCCCTCTTCCCGACCCGCCGCCATCCTCCTCACCCACGTGCATCCCGACCATGCCGGCTCGGCGCTGGAACTGGCGCGCGCCTGGCAGGTGCCGGTCTACCTGCACCCGGCCGAGATGGACCTGGCCACCGCGCGCGACCTCGCGACGGTGACGCGCTACGCCACCCCGCTCGACCGCGGGATCGTCCTGCCCCTGATGCGGCTGATGCCCCGGCGACGCGTGGAGGCGATGATCGCGGCCGACAGCCTCGAGGGCTGGTCGCGACCGCTGCCGCCGGACGGCAGCGTGCCGGGGCTCCCGGCCTGGAGGTGGGTCGCGACCCCCGGGCACTCGCCCGGGCACGTCGCCTTCCACCGCGAGGAGGACGGCGTCCTGATCACGGGCGACGCGCTGCTGACCGTCAACCTCGGCTCGCCCGCCGGGTTCGTCCTGGCGCTCCTGCGGCGCGGCCCGGCGCGGCTGTCCGACCCGCCGCGCTACCTCGACCTCGACCACGCGGGAGCGGTGGCGTCGGCCGCGGCGCTCGTGCGGTTGCGCCCATGCGTCCTCGCACCGGGTCACGGCCGTCCCCTGGCGGAGGCGGAGCTCGAGGCGCAACTGCGGGCGCACGCGGGAGCGCACGGCTCGACCTGAGTGGCGTGCCGGACGACATGCGCTGGGGGAAGGCCAGCGGGGAACCCGCGCCAGACCGAAGGCGTTCCGGCGTCAGGACCGACGCTGCGCGTCCCACCACGCCAGCACACGAAGGGCCCTCAGCGTGATCCACCTCGACGGCCTGCCGGGCCCGTCGTCGACGTCGAACCAGGTGCGGCCCGCCGGCGTCCAGTCGAGGTCCCAGCGGCCGTCGTCACGGCGACGGTCGCGGACGTGGGCGATGGCCTCGGCCAAGCGCGGATCGGGACCCGTGTCCGAGACGACGCCGGCGCGGCGGAAGTGGTCGAGTCCTCGGAGGACGCTGTAGAAGAAGCGGTCCGGGTGCACGAACCGCAGGAACTGCGGGTCGGCCGGCTCGCCGGTGCTGCGCCGTCGGAACAGGTGGCGGGCCAGCAGGTACGCCTCGCCCGAACGCCGCGCCGCGCGTGACGCCTCGGTGCCGCCGCCGGCCTCCTCGAACCCGAGGAGCCCCTCGAGCACGGCGATCGTCGTGTGGAAGGACGAGCGCACCGACCCCCGCTCGGCCTCGCAGTTCCAGCCCCCGTCCTCCAGCGTCTCGCCGACCAGGCGCTCGACCACCGGGGCCATGTCGACGCCGAAGTAGCTGCCGTTGGCGACGAGGGCGCCGTTGATGCACGGTTCGACCTCGCCGCCCCAGTAGGGCAGACCGTCGTACTCCCAGCGGCAGTGGGCCCCGACGAGGTCGACCGTGCGCCGCGCCTGGGCCGACGCCGGATCGAGCCCGAACTCGCGCAGCAGCGTGAGCACGTGCGAGGTCGACGTCCACGGCTGGCCCTCGCCCAGCCATGGCTTGCCCGGGCCCTGGAACGCCTCGGGGCCGGGCCACACGAAGTCCGCGGGGAAGTGCGCGCCGCCGGCCCACTGGCCGTCGTGGTCCTGGACGGTGAGCAGGCGCGCGCCACAGCCCTCGGTCGCGACCTTCGCGCGCTCGGCCGACCACACGGTCTCGGGCTCCCCGAGCAGGTCACGCAGCACCTGCCAGCGAATCGCGGGATCCGAGTCGAGGAGCCAATCCACGACCGCCGCTTCGACGCTCATGACGCGATCCTACGGCGTGGCCCCTGCGCGGGCGCCATGGCAAGCGGCATGATGGGAGGCGCCTGTGCGGCCCCCGCCGCACGCGCCGCCCGGAAGGAACGGTGACCCGCCATGCGTCGCACCCGCCGCCTCGCCGTACTTGCGCTTCTCACGCTCCTCGCGCTGCCCGCCTGCCTTCCCGGTTCCATCGGGTTCCTGCGCGACGTCGACGGCCAGGCCTGGGCCGCCCGCTTCGACGTCGCCGTCGGGCCGACCGGCGGACCCGCCGTCCGCTTCCCCGTCGACCTCACCCTGACCTTCCGTCAGACCGGTGCCGACGTCACCGCCGACGCGTCGCTGGAGTACAACTCGCCCCTCCTGCGGCTCCAGACCGACGGGCTGATCGCCCTGTCCGGCCGCCTCGGCTTCGACGGGCACCTCGACCTCGAGAGCCGTTCCGGGCTGCTCACCTTCGAGGGCCGCTTCGTGCGCAACCGGCTGATCGGCACGGTGGCCATCGCTGGGGTGGCGCCGGTCGGCGACGTCGAGTTCGCGCGGGTGAGGTGACGGGGCTCGGCGGCTACGCCGGCGCCGCCGTCGGCAACCCCAGTTCGACCGCCGCCGACCGCAAGCGATCGTCGTAGACGATCATCTCGACGAGTCTGTCGTCCGCGGCCATCGCGGTCGCAAGATGGATGGCATCCAGCGTCCGAAGGCGCGCCTCGGTGCGGATGCTCCCCGCGGCCTCGAGGATCTCGCGCGTCACGTCGACCAGATCGAGACCACTGAGCACCAGGCGTCCCGTGCTGACCGCCGCCGCGCCGGCAGCCTGCACGGCCCGGAGCAGTTCGGCGTGCGCCAGCATGCTCGAGAAGGGTCGGAGCGTGCGTCGGGTCCGAAGGTGCAGGCGCAGCGCGTCGGTCTCGCCTTCCCGGACGACGAGCTTCACGAGCGCGGACGTGTCGAGGTAGATCATCGCGGGTCGTCGTCGCGCTGAGCCCGCAGTTCGTCGGAGACCGCGGCGGCGACACGCAGTGGCTCGACCTCGCGGAGGTCGCCGGTGGCGGCCCTGACGCGGCCCGCCCGCACGAGCTGGTCCCATCCATCCCCGGCCGGCGGCACCAGGCGCGCGACGACCATGCCGCGCAGCGTCACCTCGATCGCCTCGCCCCCGCGGACGAGCTCGACGTAGCGACTGGCATGCTGCCGCAGCTCGCGGATGCCGATTCTGATCATGAGCTACATGGTAGCACCTGCCTCGCGTTCGAGGCTGGCAGAGGTCGGCGGCAGCCGGCGGGATCCGAGCTCGGGCGGTGACGCGCTCGGCGCGGCCAACCTCGCGCTACCATGCCCCCATGGACCTCGCACGCTCCGTCGACCTGCTGCGTGACCGGATGCCCGGCCTGGCGCTCGTGACGCTCTACGGCTCGCACGCGCGCGGCGACGCGGGGCCCGAGAGCGACGTCGACCTGGTCGACCTCTGGTCCGCCGACGACGTCCTGCGGGTGCAGGTCATCGAACACGGCCGGGTGCTGTACGAGCGCGACGCCGAGGAGCGGGCGCGAGGTCCACGGCGGCGACACGGTGGCCTTCCTGGCGGAGCTGACGCGGCAGGAGTCGGTGCTGCTGAACCTGCAGCGGGCCTGCGAGGCCGCGATCGACCTCGCCATGCACCTCGTGCGCGTCGACCGACGCGTCGACCTGGTGGTGGTCGACGGCATCGTGGCGCTGCACCTCGACGACCTGTTGGCGTTCGCGAGCCTCGCGTTGCGGCGGGACGCTGGGGCGGCTCCCGGGGCTTGAGGCAGCTGCTGGCGGCGCCCAGGCGCCCCTGCCGAGAACACATGTGCAGGCGCCTACGGCAGCCATAGGCAGCCAAATGTTGCGTATTTGGCACGTCCAAGAAGGCCAAACATATGGTAACGTACCCGCATGGCACGGGCCATCTCCGGCGACACCCTCGCCCTCAAGCTCTCCGAGTCGCTGGCCGCGCGGCTGCCCCCGCGCACCGCGCGCGACGTTCGGCTCCCCAGGGTGCCCGCCAAGGCCCTCGCCGTCATCGGGGTGCGCCGCGGGGGGAAGACGTCGTTCCTGGAACGGCACATCGCCGACCGCCTCGCGGCCGGCGACCCCCCCGGCACGCACCTCCTCGTGTCGCTCGAGGACGAGCGGCTCGTCGGCATGACGGCGGAGGACCTGGGCTGGCTGCTCGAGGAGCACAAGCGGGTCGTCGCCAGCGTCCGCGAGCGGGGACGCCGTACGGTCTACCTCGACGAGATCCAGGTCGTCGCCGGCTGGGAGTCCCTCGTGCGGCGCATCCTGGATGCCCACGACACCGAGGTCTTCGTCGCCGGCTCCTCGGCCAAGCTGCTCAGCCAGGAGGTGAGCACCTCGCTCCGAGGCCGCTCGATGGAGGTCCTCGTTCACCCCTTCTCCTTCCGGGAGGCGCTCCGCCACGCGGGTACGGAGCCGGGGGAGATCTGGGAACGCCTTAGCACGGACGAGCGGGCCGCCATCGACGCCGCGCTCCGAACCTACCTCACGGTCGGCGGCTTCCCCGAGGCGCAGGGGATCGATAGCCGCGACCGCCTGCCGCTGCTGAAGGGGTACGTCGACCTCATGCTGCTCCGTGACGTCATCGAACGGCATCGCGTCACGAACGTCGAAGCGCTACGACGACTCCAACGCCACCTGCTCGCGAACCCCGCTGGGTCGTTCTCCGTCTCCAAGTTCCACCGCGACCTGAGGTCCCAGGGGCTACCGGTCGCCGAGGAGACGCTGCACCTCCTGCTGCAGCACCTCGAGGACGCCTTCATGGTGCGCCTCGTAGGGATGCACACGGCCTCGGAGCGGAAGCGGATGCGCAACCCCCGCAAGGTCTACCCGGTCGATCCCGGCCTGATCCCCGTGTTCCAGCGCGCCGGACGCGAGAACCGCGGGCAGAGCCTCGAGACCGCGGTGCTCATCGAGCTCGAACGCCGCGGTTACGACGCCGGTTGGGTGCGTGTCGCCGGCGACCTGGAGGTCGACTTCTACGCCGAGCATCCCGTGGACGAGCCCCTCCTCATCCAGGTGTCGCTCGACACCGCATCCGAGACGACCTGGGACCGCGAGGTCCGGGCGCTGCAAGCCGCGGCAGAGGTCCACCCTCACGCGCGACCGCTGCTCCTGACGCTCGATCCGACGCCACCGTCACGACCCCTTCCCCCGCGACCCGAGTGGATGCCGGCGTCGCGCTGGCTCCTCGGCGACGAGCGGGGGGCCGTGGGCTAAGCGCGCGAGGGACCGCGAGAGCGGCGGCACGCTCGTCGCGGCGACGGTGGTCCCGGGTTCCTCGCCGATCGCCCGCCGAACCTCGGGCGCCCGTCGCTGCCGGCGGGTCGCGGGCGGCGACCCCACCATGGGTGACGGCGCCTCAGGGCATCCGGATCGCCTCGGGAACCAGGATCCGAGCGGGACCGGAGCCCGTACCCGATTCTCCGCATGTGTTGTTCCCCCATGCCCAGCCGTCCGCACCCTGGTCGAGCGCGAGGGAGTTCTCGTGGCCGGCGCTGACGGCGGTGAAGGCGACGCGATCGGGCATGACCACGCGCGTGGGCGCAGCACGGGCGTCGCCGGGGTTGCCGTCGCCCACCTGCCCTGAAGCGTTGTAGCCCCATCCCCAGGCTTGACCGGCCTCCTCGAGCGCAAGCGAGTGGAAGCCACCGGCGCTGACGGCCTTGAAGGTGACGCCCTCCGGCATGCGAACCGCCGTGGGTACCCAGCGGTCGGTACCCCACGTGGTGTCACCGACCTGCCCGAATCCGTTGCCCCCCCACCCCCAGGCGTTGCCGTCCTGATCGAGCGCGACAGAGTGCAAGTGGCCGGCGCTGACGGCGGTGAAGGCGACGCGATCGGGCATGACCACGCGCGTTGGCGCCACCGCACGGAGGCTGCCGGGGTCGTTGTCGCCCACCTGGCCATGCATGTTGTAGCCCCATCCCCAGGCTTGACCGGTCTCGTCGAGCGCAAGCGAGTGGTAGCCACCGGCGCTGATGGCCTTGAAGGTGACACCCTCCGGCATGCGAACGGCCGTGGGCACCCAGCGGTCGGTACCCCAGGTGCCGTCGCCGACCTCCCCGCTCCCGTTGCTCCCCCAACCCCACGCGTTCCCATCCTGATCCAACGCGAGGGAGTGGGTGAGGCCCGCGCTGACGGAGGCGAACACGACGCGATCGGGCATGACCACGCTCGTGGGCGCCGCGCGGATGCCGCCAGGGTTGCCATCGCCGACCTGGCCGTCGAAGTTCCGCCCCCAGCCCCAAGCGCGTCCGTCCCAGTCGAGCGCGAGGGATTGGCCGCCGCCGGCGCTGATGGCCGTGAAGGTGACCCCGACGGGCATCCGAACCGCAGTAGGGACCAACCGGTCGGTACCCCAGGTGGCGTCGCCGACCTGCCCGCCCGAGTTGTGCCCCCAGCCCCAGGCGTCGCCATTCTGGTCGATCGCCAGGGAGTGGCTGTCGCCGCCATCGATGACCGCGAACCCGCTCAGCGCCTCGAACGCGGCCTGG
>CAZJUA010000007.1:0-17866 GCA_964549045.1 uncultured bacterium
TGCACGTCACGCCCGCGCCCGACCAGGGATTCCGCCTGACGTCGGCGCTGCTCGACCTCGAGGATCGGCCCACCGCGCTGTTCTGCGGCAACGACCGCACGGCGGCGGGCGCCTACTGCGCCATCTACCAGCGGGGCCTGCGCATCCCCGAGGACGTCGCCGTCATCGGCTTCGACGACCAGGAGGAGATCGCCGCTCACCTGATGCCCCCGCTCACCTCCGTGGCCCTGCCGCACCTGGCGATGGGCCGCTGGGGCGTGGAGCACCTCGTCCAGTCGTTCGAACCGTCGTCGCGGCCGGCCGCGACGCACGCCGTCCAACGCCTCTCGTGCCCACTCGTCGAGCGGGCGTCCCACTGACGAAGGAGGTCCGCCTGGCACGATCGCACGCATATCGCACGCCGATGACAACGTTGTCGGCCGCGGGTCCCCGGACCCCTTTCACACCACCGACCCTGAGACGGCACGACCATCCGCACGTCGGCCGCCCGAACCCCCACCCCGAAGGAGCCCACATGCACGCACGCCTGCGCACGATCCTCGCGATCGTCCTCCTCGCGCTCTTCACCGCCGCCCAGGCCCAGCAGATCACCGCCTGGGTCATCGACGGCGAGAGCGAGCGCCCCTACTTCGTGCAGGTCGAGGAGGCCTTCAACGCCGCCTACGCCGACCGCGGCATCTCCGTCGAGGTCGTGCGCCTGCCGAACATCAACGACGCCCTGCAGGCCGGCTTCCTCGGCGGCGACCTGCCCGACGTGGTCATGGTCGACGGCCCCAACATGGCGGCCTACGTCTGGTCCGGCCAGCTCGCGCCGCTCGACCCCTACCTGAGCGACGACCTGCGCGCCGACCTGCTGCCAGCGATCATCGACCAGGGCACCTACGGACCCGACGGCCAGATCTACGCGATCAGCCCCTACGACTCGAGCGTCCTGCTGTGGGGCAACCGCAGCTACCTCGAGCGGGCCGGCGTCCGCATCCCCGAGAGCGTCGCCGACGCCTGGACCTTCGAGGAGATGGAGACCGCGCTCGCCGCGCTGGCCGAACTCCCCGAGGTGACCTGGCCGATCGACATGAAGCTCAACTACACCGGCGAGTGGTACGCCTACGGCTTCTCGCCCTTCCTGCAGGCCTGCGGCGCCGACCTCATCGACCGCGAGACCTGGCAGGCGAGCGGCACGCTCGACGCCCCCGCCGCCGTCACCTCGCTCGAGCGCCTGCAGGGCTGGGCCACCAACGAGTGGATCGTCCCCTCCGCCGCCGGCGACAACCGCTTCTTCGGCGACAAGACGGCCGCCCTCGCGTGGGTCGGCAACTGGATGTGGCGCGTCCACCTCGAGGGCCTCGGCGACGACCTGGTCCTCATCCCCGCGCCCAAGTTCTGCGGCGACCTGCAGGCCTCCCCCAACGGCGGCTGGAGCTACGCGATCCCGGCCGTGGCCGAGCACAAGGACGCGGCGGGCGAGTTCGTCGCCTTCGCCATGTCGACCGAGCAGGTGGCGCTCTACGCGGACACGACCGGCTACGTGCCCGCGCGCGCGTCCGCCATCGCCCTCAGCGAGCTCTACGGCCCCGGCGGCCAGGGCGCGCTCATGGCCGAGCAGTCGGCCACGATCGCGGTCGTCCGGCCCGTCCACCCCGCCTACCCGGTGATCTCGGCCGCCTTCGAGCGCGCCGTGACCAACATCCTCGACGGCGCCGACGTGGCCGCCGAGCTGACCCGCGCCGCCCGCGCGATCGACGACGACATCGCCGACAGCGACGGCTACCCGCCCTTCGGCAGCCGCTGACCCGTCCCCTGGCGGCGCCGGTCTCCCCGGCGCCGCCAGGGCCCCCGGCCGCCCTGCGGCCCGATCGTCCCGCGGAGGGAGCGCGAACTTGATCCGACCCGCACCACCGAGCTCGGTGCCCGCCCCCGTGCACGCACCGCTGCGCCGCCGCGAGCGCGTCACGGAGTGGCTCAACGAGGGCGCGCTCATCCTGCCGGCCGCGATCCTCCTGATCGTGTTCCTCATCGGCCCCTTCCTGATGGCCGGCGTCCTCTCCTTCACCAACGAGCGGCTCGTCCCGCGGCCGATTCCCACGCGCTTCGTCGGCTTCGACAACTACGCCCGGGCGCTGGGCGACCCCGACTTCTGGCAGGCCTTCCGCAACACCTTCTACTTCGCCATGTTGGTCGTCCCGCTGCAGCTCTCGATCTCGCTCGGCAGCGCGATGCTGCTCAACGCGAAGATCCACGCCCGCTCCTTCTTCCGCACCGTGACGCTGCTACCGCTCGTCACCCCGATCACCGTCGTCATCGTCATCTGGGCGGCCCTCTTCCAGATCCCCGACGGCATGCTCAACAACCTCCTGCGCCTGTTCGGCTACGACGGCGCCTACGTCAACTGGCTGGGCGACGCCCGCTGGGCGATGCCGTCGATCGTGCTGCTGTCGGCCTGGGCGACGTTCCCGTTCCAGATGCTCATCTACCTCGCGGGCCTGCAGGAGATCCCGGTCGAGCGCTACGAGGCCGCGCGCATCGACGGCGCCAACGCCTGGGCGCAGTTCCGCTACATCACCTTCACCGGCCTGCGCAACGTCCACGTCTTCGTGCTCATCACCACCACCATCCAGGCCTTCAAGCTCTTCGTGCAGGTCGACCTGCTCACCCGCGGCGGGCCCCTCGGCGCCACCAACACGCTGGTGCGTTACATGGTGCAGGAGGGCTATTCCGCCCAGAAGATCGGCTACGCCTCCGCCGTCGCCATCCTCTTCTTCGTGCTGGTGGCCGGCTTCGCGCTGCTGCAGCGGGCGCTGATCCCCAATGACTAGGCGCCTGGGCCGGCTCCTGCCGACGCTGGTCGCGGTCGTCCTCGCGTTCGTGGTGCTGGTGCCGCTGTCGATGATGTTCACGGTCAGCCTCAACCCCGACGAGGCGCGCATCCAGATCAGCCTGGGCACGATCGAGGCGTTCATCCCCCACGTCGCCTCGCTCGAGAACTACCGGGAGGTGCTGTCCGACCCGCACCAACCCTTCCTCCGCTACCTGCTCAACACCCTGATCGTGGTGGCCGGCATCGTGGGGACCGGGCTGATCGTGAACGCCGCGGCCGCCTTCGCCCTCGCCTGGGGCCGCGGGCCCCACCGCAAAGCGTTCCTCGCCACGGTGATCGCCGTCTACGTCATCCCGGGGGAGAGTCTGGTGCTGCCCCTGCTGCTGATGATGAGCCGCATCGGCTGGGTCGACTCCTACCAGGTGCAGATCTTCCCCTTCATCGCCAACGCCTTCGCGATCTTCCTCTTCTACCAGTTCTTCTCGGGCATGCCGCGCGAGCTGGTCGAGGCCGCCAAGATCGACGGCGCCGGCCTGCTCCAGGTCTTCTTCCGCATCGGCCTGCCGCTCTCCATGCCGGTGGTGTCGACGCTGGCGATCCTCGGCTTCCTCGACGCCTGGAACAGCTACCTGTGGCCCATGATGGTGACCCGCGGTCCCGAGTACCGGCCGCTGAGCGTCGCCATGGCCGCCTACTTCACGAGCCAGCAGGCGTTCTGGGGCAACGTGATGGCGTTCGCGGTGCTCATGACCCTGCCCGTCCTCATCGTCTACCTCATCTTCCAGCGCTGGTTCGTGGCCTCCGTCATGGGCTCCGGCGTGAAGGGCTAGGTCCACCCCCCGTGAAGCCCCCCGGCGTCCCGGCGGCATCCGCCGATCCCGCCCACGACCCGCACCGGCCCACGTTCCACTTCCTCCCGCCGAGCGGCTGGATGAACGACCCGAACGGCCTGCTGGTCGTCGACGGCCGGCTGCACCTCTTCTACCAGCACAACCCGGACGGCCCGTTCCACGACCGCATCCACTGGGGCCACGCCGTCAGCGACGACCTGCTCCACTGGCACCACCTCCCCATCGCCCTGACGCCCGACCCGAACGGCCCCGACGCGCACGGCTGCTGGTCGGGTTGCGCCGTCGTCCACGAGGGCGTCCCCACGTTGCTCTACACCGGCATCCAGCCGCAGGTGCAGTGCCTCGCCTCCGGCGACGGCGACTGGCAGACGTGGCGCAAGCACCCCACGCCGGTGATCGCCGGGCCGCCACCCGGCGTCCCCGTGGTGGGCGACCCACCCGAGATGCGCGACCCCTGGATCTGGCGTCAGGACGACGCCTGGCACCTGCTCCTCGGCAGCGGCCTGGTGGCGCCCGACGGCCGCGCGGACGGCGCCCTGCTCCACTACCGCTCCGACGACCTGCGCGCGTGGCGCTACCTCGGCGTGGCCCACCGTGGCCGCTTCGGCCCCGACACGCTGGTGTGGGAGTGCCCCAACCTGTTCGAACTCGACGGCCACCACGTGGTGCTGGTCTCCGAGCAGCTCGAGTTCCGCCACACCTACGCCCAGACCGGCACCTTCGACGGCGCCACCTTCACCCCCGCCTGGTCCGGGATCGCCGACCACGGCCACGTCTTCTACGCGGGCCTCACGGTCGAGCACCCGGTCCACCGTCGCGTGCTCTTCGGCTGGATCAAGGAGGGGCGGCCCGACGCCGTGGTTCGCGCCCGCTCGCGCTGGTCCGGCGCGCTGTCGCTCGCGCGCGTGCTGGGCGTCGACGCCCAGGGGCGCCTGACGATGGGGCCCGCGCCCGAGTACGCCGCGCTGCGCCGCGACCCGCACGGCGAGCGCGGCCTCATGGTGCCCGACGGCGACACGCGGAGCCTCGAGGACCTCCGCAGCGACGCGCTCGAGCTGTCGTTGCGCGTCGACGTCCCGCCCGGCGCGCGCCTGCTCCTCGAACTGCGCGCCACCGACGACGGCGCAGAGACCACGCGGGTGGTCGTCGACGGCACCCGCCGCACGATCGAGGTCGACACCACCCGGTCCACCCTCGACCCCGAGATCGCCGGTGACCTCGTGGCCGCACCCACCGACACCGACAGCCCGCTCGAGCTGCGCGTCTTCCTCGATCGCTCGATCGTAGAGGTCTTCGCCGGCGCCACCACCTGCATCACCGCCCGCGCCTACGCCACCCGCCCCGACGCCACCGGCGTCACGCTCCGAGCCGAGGGAGGCGACGTCGCCATCGAGCGGCTGGAAGGGTGGCGGATGGCCTCGGTGTGGTGAGGGGGGCCCGCGGCGTTCGTCAGCTGGGCCGGACGCCCGAGGGACTCATCGACGACGTCCTGGCGATCGTCGACGCCGTTCTCTTCGATGCGCCCCAGCACCAGCTCGTCGTAGATCACCCGGTGACCGACCTCACGGTCCTCGACCGGCGGCGTCAACACCGTCAACCCGTGCCGCCCCTCGAGCCGCCCGACGTAGAAGTCCTGCTCCATGGTGAAGCGGGTGCCCAGCAACCCCACCGTGTCAAGCCCGGCGGCCAGGATCGCCGCCGCGGTCGGGTCGGCGATGCAGCAGCGGGATACCGACCGCGGCCTCGATGGCGCCGGCGACCTTGTGCATCGTGTTGGTGCACACGACGACGAAGTCCGCGCCGGCCGCCTCGAGGGAGCGCGCCGCGCCCGCCAGCAGCGCCCGCGGGGCGCGGCGGGCGTTGCGCCGGGTGGGGCTGCCCAAGGACCGCAGCAGGCGACGCGAAACGGTAGGGTAGAAACTTGCGAAATGGTAGTGTAGACGTCCGCGATATGGTAGCGTAGCGCATGTCGAGGTACCTTCCGCGCATCGTCGACCACGAGCTGGACGAACTCGTCACCGGACTGCCGGCGATCGCCCTGGAAGGCGCCAAGGGCGTCGGCAAGACGGCGACGGCGGGCCGACGCGCTCGGACCATCCTCCGTCTCGATCGACCCGAGGAGCGCGCCCTGCTCGAGGCGGACCCCGGAAGGCTCGCCCGCGACCCGCCTCCGGTCCTGCTCGACGAGTGGCAGCGCCACCCGCCCGCCTGGGACCTCGTGCGGCGAGCCGTCGACGACGGCGCCGAAACCGGCCGCTTCCTGCTCACGGGCAGCGCCGTACCCATCGGCGCCCCCGTACACTCGGGCGCCGGCAGGATCGTACGTCTGCGCCTCCGACCCCTGAGCCTGGCAGAACGCGGCCTCGCCGCCCCGAGCGTCTCGCTACGCGACCTGTTGGCGGGCGACCAACCGCCACTGACCGGCACCCACGACGTCGCCTTGCCAGCCCTCCTCGAGTCGCTGCTGGCCTCTGGCTTCCCCGCCATCGCAGCGGCCACGCCACGTTCGCGGCGGGCCTTGCTGGACGGCTACCTCGATCAGATCGTGGAACGCGAGTTCGCGGAACTCGGCCAACCCGTTCGGCGACCCCTGACCCTGCGCGCGTGGCTGACCGCCTATGCTGCGGCGACGGCGACATCGACGTCGTACACGCGCATCCTGAATGCGGCCACGCCAGGCGAGGACGACAAACCCGCGAAGACGACCACCATCGCGTACCGCGAGGTTCTCGAAGCCCTCTACGTCCTCGACCCTCTGCCGGCCTGGGTGCCGACGCGCAACGCCCTCGCGCGCCTGGCGCAAGCACCGAAGCACCACCTCGCCGACCCGGCCCTGGCAGCACGGCTGCTGGGCATCGGACGCGACGCGCTTCTCGCCGGCGAAGAGCCGGCCGCGACCCAGCTCCGCCTCGGCGACCTGACGGGCCGGCTGTTCGAGTCGCTGGTGACGCTGAGTGTGCGCGCCTACGCCCAGGCAGCCGAGTCCCGCACGGCCCACTTCCGCACCCACGGGGGTGAACGCGAGGTCGACCTGCTGGTCGAGCGCGACGACGGACGCGTCATCGCCATCGAGGTGAAGCTGGCCCCAACGGTGACCGACGACGACGTGGCCCATCTGCACTGGCTCCGCGGCCACCTGGGAAGCGACCTCCTCGATGCGATCGTCGTCACCACCGGTCGGCATGCCTACCGGAGGCGGGACGGCGTCGGCGTCGTGCCCGCGGTCTTGCTCGGTCCCTGACCCGCCGCGCCCCGCATCGCCGAGCCGCGGCCGTCGACGCCCCCACCGCGCCACCCACCCGGCATCGGCAACCGCGTCCTCACAACACGTCGTACTTGTCCGGCCGCCCCCGCGCCCGCTCGACCGGGTACTTGCGCTCGTTCTGGAGCATCTTGCGCTCGAACTCCGCCTCCAGGTCGATGCCCAGGTCGTGGGCCAGCAGCAGCGTCCAGTACAGGACGTCGGCCAACTCGTCGGCGACCGGCTCGGGGTCGGCCGCGACCTTCACGCGCAACGCGGCGTCGTCGTGCCAGCGCAGGTGCTCGGCGAGCTCGCCCGCCTCGATGAGCAGCGAGAGCGCCTCGTCCTTGAGACCGTGGAACTGCTTCCAGTCGCGGGCGTCGCGGAAGGCGAGGATCCGGTCGGTGAGGTGACGCATGGCGCAGGGTACGGGAACGGCGCGGTCCACGCCACCGCGGGGTAGAACCGGGTCAGGACCGGAGGCAGCGATGCGCGAACCCCATGCCGTGCCCAACGCCGCCGCGTCGGCCGACCGAGCGGTGCGCCCGCACGCCGGGAGCCCCGCACCCACCGTCATCGGCATCGACTGCGCCACCGTCCCCGCCAACGTCGGTCTCGCGCGCGCCCGCCACGAGGACGGCGGCTGGCGGCTGAACGACGCGCTCGTCGCCTCGCCCGCGCAGCCACCCGCGCAGGTCGTCGCCGATTGGCTGCGCGCCGACCCCGTCGCCGTGCTCGCCCTCGACGCGCCGCTCGGCTGGCCCGCCGGCCTCGGGGCCGCGCTGGCGCGGCACGTGGCCGGCGCGCCGCTCGCGGCGCCCATCGAGACCCTCTTCAACCGCGTCACCGATCGCGCGCTCCAGGCGCGCATCGGCAAGCGCCCGCTCGAGGTCGGCGCGGACCGCATCGCCCGCACGGCCTGGGCCGCGCTCGACCTGCTCGATGGCCTAAGACGCGCGACCGGCCACGCGATCCCGCTGGCGTGGGCGCCCGACCCCGCCGTCCTCCCGGCGGCCATCGAGGTCTACCCCGCCGGCACCCTGGTTGCCCACGGGCTCCCGACCCGCGGCTACAAGCACCCCGGGAGCGAACCGCGCGGCGCGATCGAAGCCTGGCTGAAACGCCGAGTCGACCTGGGCGCGCGCGACACGACGACGATGCCGGGCCACGCGCTCGACGCGGTGCTCTGCGTCGCCGCCGGCCTCGACTTCCTGGCCAGCGCCGCGCTCGGGCCCCACGACCCCGAGGCCGCGCGGCGCGAGGGGTGGATCTGGGTCAAGGGTTGAGTCGTGCTGCTACCCTGGCCCGGGCGCGCGGCCGACGGGCCGCCACCGCCGGACGGGAGCTTGGCATGCCCGACGAACGGTACGACGTGGTGGTGGTCGGCGGTGGCTCGGCCGGTGCGGTGATGGCGAGCCGGCTGAGCGAGGACCCCGACACGCGCGTGCTGCTGCTGGAGGCAGGTCGCAGCGACTGGCCCTGGGACGTGTTCATCCACATGCCGGCCGCGCTCCCCTTCCCCATCGGCAGCCGCTTCTACGACTGGGGCTACCGCTCCGACCCCGAGCCGCACATGGGCGGCCGGCGCGTCTACCACGCGCGCGGCAAGGTGCTCGGCGGCTCCTCCAGCATCAACGGCATGATCTTCCAGCGGGGCAACCCGATGGACTACGACCGCTGGGCGCAGGCGCCGGGCATGGCGGCGTGGGACTACGCCCACTGCCTGCCGTACTTCAAGAGGATGGAGACCTGCACGGCCGGGGCCGACGACTACCGCGGCGGCGACGGCCCGCTGATCCTCGAGCGCGGGCCGGCGACCAACCCACTCTTCGGCGCCTTCTTCGAGGCCGTGCAGCAGGCGGGCTACCGACTGACCGACGACGTCAACGGCTTCTGCCAGGAGGGCTTCGCGCCCTTCGACCGCAACATCCACCGCGGCCGCCGCTGGTCGGCGAGCAAGGCCTACCTCGTTCCCGCCCGCGGCCGACCGAACCTGACGGTGCGCACCCGGGCCTTCGTCGAACGCGTGCTCTTCGACGGCACGACCGCGACCGGCGTCGCGTACCGGCACGCCGGCGCCGAGCGCACCGTCCGCGCCGGCGAGGTCGTCCTCTGCGGCGGTGCGATCGCCTCGCCACAGCTACTGCAGCTCTCGGGCGTCGGCCCGGCCGAGCACCTGCGCTCACTGGGGATCGACGTCGTCGCCGACCTGCCGGGCGTGGGGCAGAACCTGCAGGACCACCTGGAGGTCTACATCCAGTACGCCTCGAAGCAGCCGGTGTCGATGGCGCCGCACCTCGCCTGGTGGCGCCGCCCCTGGGTCGGGTTCCAGTGGCTGTTCTTCCGCCGCGGGCCGGGCGCGACCAACCACTTCGAGGCGGGCGGCTTCGTGCGCTCCAACGACGAGGTGGGCTGGCCCAACCTCATGTTCCACTTCCTGCCGCTGGCCATCCGCTACGACGGCACCTCGCCCGCCCGCGGCCACGGCTACCAGGTGCACGTGGGGCCCATGTTCTCCGACGTGCGGGGCGAACTGAAGATCGTCTCGACCGACCCGCGCACGCACCCGTCGCTGCGCTTCAACTACCTCTCCACGCCGAACGACCGCAGGGAGTGGTTGGAGGCGGTCCGTACCGCGCGCCACATCCTGACGCAGCCTGCGTTCGAGGCGTTCGACGGCGGCGAGCTCTCCCCCGGCCCCGACGTCGAGAGCGACGAGGAGATCCTGGCGTGGGTGGCGAAGGACGCGGAAACCGCGTTGCATCCGTCGTGCACCGCCAAGATGGGCACCGACGCGATGTCGGTGGTCGATCCGGACACGATGAAGGTGCACGGGCTCGAAGGCCTACGCGTGGTGGACGCCTCGGTGATGCCGGTCATCACCAACGGCAACATCTACGCCCCCGTGATGATGATCGCCGAGAAGGCCGCCGACCTGATCCGCGGCCGCACGCCGCTGACGCCCTCGACCGCACCCGTGCACCGGCACGCGCGTTCGGGTCCCTGAGGCCGCGGCCCCACGGCGGCGGGCGCTTCCCTCAACTCCGCCGCGCGGCCCCGCGTCCGAAGGCGTCGCTCCGACCCGGTCGGCCGTTCAGGTAGAGGTGCTGCTCCTCCTGGAACTCGCGCAAACCGGCGCGCCCGAGTTCGCGGCCGACGCCGCTGGTCTTGAAGCCGCCCCACGGCGCCTCTGGGAAGTACGGGTGGAAGTCGTTCCACCACACCGTCCCGAAGCGCAGCCGCTCGGCCGCGGCCAGCGCGGTGGCCAGGTCGCGGGTCCACACGCCGGCAGCGAGGCCCGTGTCGGTGGCGTCGGCGCGGGCCAGCGCGTCGTCGAGGTCGCGCACGCGCTCCACCGTGAGCACCGGTCCAAAGATCTCCTCCCGCGCCACCCGCCCGTCGGGCGGCAGGCCGAGCAGCAGCGTCGGCTCCAGGTACCAGCCGTCGCCGAGGCCCGGGTCGGCGGGGCGCCGACCGCCGAGCCGGAGCTCGGCCCCCTCCTCCTGCGCCAGGCGCACGTAGCCCTCGACCTTCGCGCGGTGCTCCGCGCTGATCAGCGGCCCCATCTCGGTCGCCGGGTCCCAGCCGGCACCCAGGCGGATCGCCGCCACGCGCCTCGCGACGCGCTCGACCAGCTCGTCGTGCACCTCGTCGACGACCAGCAGCCGCGACCCCGCCGAGCAGACCTGGCCGGCGTGGAAGAACACGGCCTCCAGGGAATGGTCCGCCGCGGCGTCGAGGTCGGCGTCGGCCAGAACGATGTTGGGGTTCTTGCCACCCAGCTCGAGCGCCACCTTCGCCGCGCGTTGCGCGGCGGCCTGCGCGACGCGCCGGCCGGTCGCGAGCCCGCCCGTGAACGAGACCATCTCGACCCGCGGGTCCTCGACCAGCGCCGCTCCCACGCTCGTGCCCGCGCCCGTCACGACGTTGGCGACGCCGGAAGGCAGCTCGGCATCGGCCAGGGTCTCGGCGAGCGCCAGCGTCGTGAGCGGCGTCAGCTCACTGGGCTTCAGGACGAAGGTGCAGCCGGCGGCCAGCGCGGGCGCGACCTTCCACGATGCCTGCAGCAACGGGTAGTTCCACGGGGTGATCAGCGCGACCACGCCAGCCGGCCGGGCCAACGTCAGGCTGAGGACGGCGCCCTCGGCGCGGTTGACGTGCCCACCGTCGACGCGGATCAGCGCCGCGAAGTAGCGGAAGACGTCGGCGACCTGCGTGACGTCGTCACGACTCTCACCCAGCGTCTTGCCGGTGTCGAGCGTCTCGAGGGCGGCGAAGCGCTCGCGGTCGCGCTCCAGCAGGTCCGCCACGCGCTCGAGCAGCGCCGCCCGCTCGCGCGGCGTGGCGCGCGGCCAGGGGCCGTGGTCGAACGCCGTCCGCGCGGCGCGCACGGCGCGGTCGGCGTCGGCCGCGCCCCCCTCCGCGACCTCGGCGAGGGTGCGGCCGGTGGTCGGGCACACCACCGCACGCCGGGCGCCATCGGCACTCGGCACGAAGGCGCCGTCGACGAACAACTCGGGGGTGGGGAACATCGGTTCCGGGGGTCGCCCGTGCATGGTGCCCTCCTTGGATCGCCCCGGCCGCGCCGGGGCCGGCTAGGTCATCGGGACCGGGCCCGACGACGCGCCCGGTCAGGGCGTCCCGTCGAGCGCGAGCCAGCGGCGGGCCGCCTCCAACGATTCCACCACGTGCGGGGTGTGACGGCCCAGTGCCCGGCGCTGCTCGGCGTCGGCAGCCACGCCCAGGCAGCGCAGGCCGGCCGCGGTGGCGGCGCGCGCGCCGGTGGGGCTGTCCTCCACCGCCACGCAGCTCTCGGCGTCGAGCGACAGCCGCTCCAATGCCAGCAGGTACGCGTCGGGCGCGGGCTTGGGACGGGCGACGTCGTCGGCACTGACGCGCACGGTCAACGCGTCGGCCCACGGATGCGACGCCAGGCTACGGCGCACGACTTCGGCCGGCGAGTTCGACACCACCGCGCAACGCAGGCCATGGCCCAGCGCCGCCGCCACCAACTCGCCGGCGCCCGGGCAGGCGGCGACGCGCGTCAACACGCCCGCCAACGCGTCCAGGATCGCCGCCAGAAGCTCGTTCGGGTCGACGTCCGGGACGTGCCTGGCCCGCAGGCGCGCCACCAGTGCGTCGGTGTCCAGGCCGACCAGCGCGGGCTCCTCGCTGGCCGGCAGATCGCCGCCGAGGCGCGCCACGGCGGCTTGCTCCGCCTCGAACCACAGGCGCTCGCTGTCGACCAAGGTGCCGTCCATGTCGAGAAGCAGCCCGCTGGGCGGCCGAGCCAGCGTCATCCGCGCTCGCTCGCGCGGGGATCGATCGCATCGCGCAACCAGTCGCCGAACAGGTTGATGCCGAGCGCGGTGACGGCGATCGCCACCCCCGGGAACACCGCCAGCCACGGGTAGATCGTCAGGAACTGCCGGCCCAACGCCAGCATGTTGCCCCAGCTGGGCACGTCGGGCGGGACGGACAGGCCGAGGAAGCCGAGGCCGGACTCGTAGAAGATCATCGCCGAGACCTCGAAGGTCGCCAGCGTCACCAGCGGCCCTACCAGGTTCGGGAACACGTGAAGCGGGATGATGCGGCGCGCAGTGGCGCCGAGCCCCACCGCCGCCTCGACGTAGGCGAGCCGCTTCAGGCGCAGCACCTCACCGCGCGCCACACGCACGAACAGCGGACTGCCGGTGACGCCGAAGAGCAGGATCACGTTGGTGAGGCTGCGCCCCAGGACCGTCGCGATGACGATCACCAGCACCAGGTACGGAATCGACAGCAGGAGGTTGGTGATGCCGGTGACGACGCTGTCGAACCAGCCGCCGAAGTACCCGGCGAGCAGCCCGAAGGTGACGCCGATCGTCACGGCCATCAGCGCCCCCAGCACCCCGACCAGCAGCGACACCCGCGTGCCGTAGACGATGCGGCTGAACACGTCCTGCCCGAGCTGGTCGGTACCGAGCAGGTGGGCGCTGCTGCCCCCCGCCATCCACGCGGGTGGCAGGCGGGCGCTCATGAAGTCCCCCTCCGTCGGCCCGTAGGGCGCGACCCAGGGTGCGAACACGGCGAGGAGCGCGATGGTCACGACGATGACGAAGCCGGCCATGCCGGCCGCATCACGGCGCAAGAGACGCCACAGGCGCCGCGGCGCGAACAGCGACTCGCCGGCGTGCCCATGGCCGTTCGCTTCGGCATCGACGGCAGCCAGCGGCCCCACCGCCGGGCGCGATGCGGTCGCCCGATCGCCGGACGCCCGCGTCACGCTTGCCTCAGGCGTGGGTCGAGCGCGCCGTACGCCAGGTCGGTCAGGAGATGGATGGAGATGGCGAAGAGCGAGATGAACACGGTGATGGCCTGGACCAGCGGGAAGTCGGCGTCGCGGATCGCGTTCTCCAAGAGCGACCCGAGGCCCGGCCAGGCGAAGACGACCTCGATGTACACCGAGCCGCCGAGAAGATAGGTGAACTGGATCCCGAGGACGCTCACGATCGGGATGGCGACGTTCGGGAGCACGTGACGCAGCGACACCCGCAGCGCCGTCATGCCCTTGGCGTGGGCCGTGCGCACGTAGTCCGCGCGCCGCACGTCGAGCACGGCAGAGCGCGTGAGGCGCACCAACTGGCCCATGCCAGCGAAGCCGAGCGCGATGGCGGGTAGCACCAGCGAGGCGAGACCGTCGCGGCCGAAGGAGGGCAACCAGCGCAGGGTGACGGCGAACAGCAGGATGAACAGCATGCCCAACCAGAAGCTCGGGATCGTCTGGCCAGCCAGGCCGACGCCTCGGGCGACGCGATCGATCGCGCTACCCGGCCGCATGCCGGCCGCGAGGCCGAGCGGCACGGCCACGGCGAACGCGAAGGCGAGCGCCGCGAGCGCCAGCTGGACGGTCGCGGGCAGGCGCTCGAGGATGATGTCGAGGTTGGCGTCCCCGCGTCGCCGCAGCGACGTCCCCAGGTCACCGCGGACGGCACCGCTCACGAAACCCCAGAACTGCGCGGGCAACGGCTCGTTCAGCCCCAGGATCTCACGGAACGCCTCCCGCTGCTCGGGCGGCGCGTCCATCGGGATGATCAGGCTGACCGGGTCGCCGGTGAGCCGAACCAACAAGAACACCAGCACGAGCACGCCCAGCATGAGCAGGACGGACTCGAGCACCCGACGGACGGCGAAGCGCAGCATGGAACGAAGCGCGGGCGCCGCTCCAGGGAGGCGGCGCCCGCGATCGGGGCCTCAGTCGAGCGAGACCTGGAACAGGTAGTACTCCTCGGCCGCGCGCGGCGCGTAGCCCTGGACACGCTCGCTCACGGCCTCGAAGATGGTCGGCTGGTAGAGGTAGATGAACGGCGGGTCGTCGCGCATCAGAGCGTGCATCTGGCGGTAGAGCTCCGCCCGCGCATCGCGGTCGACGGTGACGGCAATCTCGTCGATCAACCGCTCGAAGCGCTCGTCCTCCCACGCGGCGTAGTAGTTGCCGGGCATCAGGGCGCCGTCGAGCCGCGGCAGCGCCTCGCCGATCGTCGACGACCAGCTGTCGACGAACATCGCGCCCACGGCCCCGTACTGCTCCTGGCTCCAGAAGCTGTTGGTGGTGCGGAACTCGACGTTGACCTCGACGCCGATCTCGGCCAGCGTCCGCTGCAGGGCGAGGCAGACCTCGTTGATGTTGACGTAGCCGTCGGCCGGACAACCCATCGAGATCTCGAACCCGTCCGGGTAGCCTGCCTCCGTGAGCAGCTCGCGGGCGCGCTCGGGGTCGTACGGGAAGGGCGGCATCGCCTCGGCGTCGTACCCGAGGTTGCCTTGGATGACGAAGCCCGGGATCGCCTCGGCCTGGCCCGCGAAGATCGCGGCGATGATGCCGAAGCGGTCGCTGCCGTAGTTCAGCGCCTGGCGCACGCGCGCGTCCTCGAGCGGCGTGCCGGCGCCGGCGCCGACGTTCTTGAAGCCGACGTAGTACGCGCGGTCGTTGAGGTACGAGACTACCTCGACGCCGGGGACGCGCTCCAGCGTCATCGCCTGGTCGGGCGTGAGGCGGTTGGCGATGTGGATCTCGCCGGTCTGCACCGCGGCCAGACGGGTCGACGGATCGGGGATCACGCGGAACTCGAGTTCGCTGACCTTCGGATAGCCGCTGCGCCAGTAGTCGGGATTCGCCTCCATCAGGATGCGCTCACCCGCCGTGCGCGACACGAAGCGGAATGGACCCGTGCCGACCGGCTCCCGCGCGAAGTCGTCGATGCCGACCTCGGCGATGTAGGCCGGCGGCACCATGCCCCAGGAGATCGCCAGGGTCGTGAGGAAGGTCGCGCTCGGTTCGGGCGTCACGATGCGCACGGTGTAGTCGTCGATCGCCTCGACCCGGCTCGCCGCGGTGTAGAAGTTCGCGTAGTCGTTGCTCGCGTCGCTGCCGGTCTCCCAGGTGGCGACGACCGACGCGGCCGTGAACGGCTCGCCGTTGTGGAACGTGACGCCGCGGCGGAGGTGGAAGACGTACTCGGTGCCGTCGTCGGAGATCTCCCAGCGCTCGGCCAGCGCCGGCTCGATCTCGAGGTCGTCGTTGATCCACACGAGGCTGTCGTACAGCGGGAGCGAGGCGTTGGTGGCCGTGCGGTCGGCCGCGCGCGGCAGGAAGAGCGACGTCGGGTCGCTGGAGAGCGACACCACCAGACGGTCCTCCTGCGCCTGCGCCACCAGGGGCAGGACGGTCAGTACAGCGAGGGTCAGGATCAGGGTCCTTGCGGTTCGTCTCGTCATCGCGGTCCTTTCTCGTTCCGTCCGGCGCGCCACGGAGCCACGTCCAGGTCGGAAGCGATCGTCGAGCGTGCAGCACACGCTCGAGGCATGGGGCGGGACTACCGCCAATGGGCCTTTTGACCCTAGCACGCTCGCCAAGCGTCGTGACTACGGGGCTCCCGCCCCGCATCATCCGGCCCCGATGTCTGGAGCGTGTCAGGAGAGGGCGCGCCCGCGACCGGGCATCGACAACCCCAACAGCGCGCCCACGGTCGCGCCCACGTCCTCGGAGGATGCCCGCGGCAGCCGTCGCCCGTCGACGCCACCTCCGGCGACGATCAGGAAGCGCTCGTCGGAGGGGGTCCCCGGCGCGAAGCCGTGCCCCGAGAGGTAGCGCGACGGGCCCGAGACGGCACCGGCGCGATCCACCGGCGCGGTCGTCTCGAAGCCGACCGCGCGCCCGGGCACGGCGAACGCGGCCAACGCGTCGCGCCGATCCGGCGGCAGGTGCTCGCCGGGCAGGCGCGCGACGCCGTGGGGCCGCAGTCGCGCCGCGACGCGGTCGGCCTCGCGCGCGCCATCGACCGCCACGTACGCCACCCCGCCCTCGCTGGCACAGGTCGCGCCCGGCAGGAGGGCGTCGAGGTAGAGCGCCCCGTCGACCGGGCCGTGTCCGTGGTCGCTCGTGACCACGACGGTGGTCGCCGCGAGGCGGCCGGCGGCGTCCAACGACCGCAGCACCTCGCCGACGAGCGCGTCGGCGTAGCCCAGCGACCACGAGGCGAACGGGTGATCGTGACCCGCCACGTGCTGGACGGTGTCGGGCGTGAGCACCTCGGTGACGATCAGGTCGGGTGGGTCGGCACCGGCGGCCAACGCGGCGGTCCACTGCAGCATCGTCTGGTCGCCGGTCAGCTCGCTCATCAGGTAGTGCATCCGGTCGCCCGCGTACGCATCGGGCACGCCGGCGGGCAGGCCGGCGGCGGCCAGCGCCGCGAGGCGCCCGGACGCGTCCACGTGCCGCGAGGTGCGCAGCCATCCCTCGTCCGCCGCGATCGGCGCCTCATCGCGGGCGCGCTGCAGCATCTCGTTCGCCCACCACGCGTGGTGGAACGTCGTCGCGTCCTCCGGCCGCACCATGCCGTAGCCGAGCACCGCGACGTCGAGTCCCGCGTCCAGGGCGCGCCGCGGCAGGGTCGGCACGCGCACGTCGTCGGGGTTGGCGTAACGGAAGCGGTCGCCGTCCCAGATGACGTTGCCGTAGATGCCGTGGGCGGCGGCATCGACGCCCGTGAGGATCGACGTGCGCCCCGGCAGCGAGGTGGCGGGTACGTCGGCCGCGACCCGCTCGACGACGAGCCCGCGGGACGCCAGCGCCCGCAGGTGCGGCATGCGCGCCGGGAAGCGGGCGAAGGCGTCGGCGGAGATGCCATCGAGCATGATCACGATCATCGGGGACATGCTGGGATCCTACCGGGGCGGCAGCCTCGCCGCCTGACGCCGCACTGACCCCGACCCTCTACCTTGGCCGCGTGCGCATCAGCGTCATCGTCCCCACCCACCGGCGGCCCAACTCGCTGCGTCACGCGCTCGCCTCGCTGCGGGCCCAGACCCACCAGAGCTGGGAGGCCCTGGTGGTCGACGACGGCGACGGGGAGGGGGCCAAGGCCGCCCTGGCCTTGGGCGACCCGCGCGTGAGCGCCTGGCGCAACCCCGGCCGCGGCCAGGTGGACGCCCGCAACGCCGCCCTGGCCGCCGCGAGCGGCGCGGTGGCGATGTGGCTCGACGACGACGACTGGCTCGAGGACGCCGAGCACATGGCCGGCGTCGCGGCCGTCCTCCGCGCCGGTCCGGCCCTCGTGACGCGGGGTGGCTGGATGGTCGAGGTCGACCCCGGCGACCCGGTGGCCCCCGTCGAGCGCGGCCGCACGCCCTTCGACCTGCCCGCCGACGCCCGCAGCCTGCGGCGCGACAACACGGTCCTCACCGCCGGCCTGGCTTACCCGCTCGTGCTGCACCGCGCGCTCGGGCCGCTCGATCGCACCCTCGACGGCTACTTCGACTGGGACTGGCACCTACGGGTGGTGGCCGCCGGCTTCCCCGTCGCCCGGCTGCCCGGCCTCGGCGTGGCCTACCGGCAGCACCCCGGCAACCGCTCGCGGCACGTGACGGACGACCGCCGCCGGCGGTTCGCGGCCCTGGTCCGCAAGCACGACCTGGACG
>CAZJUA010000008.1:0-8360 GCA_964549045.1 uncultured bacterium
GGTCCGTCTGGCGCCGATCCCGGCTCGGGCCCAGGTGGGGTCGGCCGACGATGGCGTCAGGCCGCCCAGGGGTCGACCCACTCCACGCCCAACGGCTCGAAGTCGCGGACGTTGCGGGTCGCGATCACGGCGTCGCGCACGAGGGCGCTGGCCGCGATGAGTGCGTCGATCGGGTCCGCCGTGCGCCCGTCCAGGCTGGCGGCGGCCCGCAGCCGGCCGGCGATCTCGGCGACGTCGGCGTCGACGTCGACGACGCGTCCGGCGAAGCGGCTGCGGACGGTGTCGATCCAGGCCATGAGCCGCTCGCGGCGCGCGGGGTCCTGGCTGCGGGCGGCGCCGAACGTGAGCTCGTGGAAGGTGAGCACGGAGATGAGGGGAGAGGTGGCGCTCGCTACGAAGGCGATGACCCGCGCGTCGGGCCGCGGCCGGACCAGTTCGGACAGGACGTTCGTATCGAGCAGGACGGGTTTCAAGCGTCTTCGGCGGCAAACGGATCGCCGCGGTGGCTGGCACGGCTCACGTCTGGAAGCGGCACGCCACGCGGAGCGCTGGCCACCAGCCACGCGCCCAGGTCGGTCGGCTGTGCGGCGCGCCAGTCGCTCTCTGCGACGACGACGCAGCCGTCGGTGACCCCGATGCGCTGCGGTTCGCCGGCGCGCGCGCGGCGCAGGACCTCAGAGAGGTGCGCCTTGGCGTCTTGTACGGTCCAGGGCTTCGTCACGGCGCCTCCCATCTGGACCAGACTAGACTAGCACATTCATGCGCGCGGTCACGCTCGATGGGTGACCCCGCGCGCCGTGCCGTGCCTCACGGGGGGAGACCGGTGCCCCGACGGCACCCCCTTGACACCACCTCTCCCTCCATGAGATAGTTCATTCACAAGGTTAAGGAATGGAGGTGCGCGATGATCCTACGAACCCTGGCGACGGCCAAGGACGACGTGCGGCGCCTGAACCAGTCCGCGGTGTTCCAGGTCGTCCATCGCCACGGTCCGGTCTCGCGCGTCGACATCGCGGCCCGCCTCAACCTCAGCCCGGCCGCCGTCACCAACATCACCAGCGACCTCATCGACCGCGGCCTCGTGTTCGAGGCCCGCAAGGCCGAGCGGGGGGGCGTCGGCCGCCGCCGCGTGCTGCTCGAGGTCGCGTACGACACGGCCTACGTCGCGGGCATCAAGGTCTCCAACGCTGGCCTCACCTGCGCGCTGACGAACCTCAACGCCGAGGTGGTGCACGCCGCCCAGCGTCCGCTGGCGAGCACCGATCCCGGCGCCGTGGTCGACGCGATCGAGGCGGCCTTCGCCGACCTCGGCGCCGCCGTCGGCCGGCCGCTGGCGGCGCTCGGCGTCAACCTGCCCGGCCTGGTCGACGCGGACCGGCAGACGGTGCGTCACTCGCCGCTGCTGGGCTGGTCGCAGGTGCCGCTCGGCCAACTGCTGCACGACCGGCTCGGCGTGAGCGTACTGGTCGAGAACGACGTCAACGCCCTGGCCCTCGCCGAGGCGTGGTTCGGTCGCGGCCGCGAACACGATGGCTTCCTCGTCGTCACGCTCGGCCGCGGCGTCGGCCTCGGCATCGTCCTGGGCGGCGAGGTCTACCGCGGCCCGCACGGCGGCGCGGGCGAGTTCGGCCACGTGCTGCTCGACCCGAACGGTCCCGAGACGCGCTACGCCGCCCCCGGCACGGTGGAGGCGTTCCTCTCGGACGATGCCCTCGTGCGCGAGGCCCGCCGCCGCATCGCCGGCTTCCCCGCTGATGGCACCGCCGAACTCGTGGCGGACCTGGCGGCACGCGGCGATGCCGCCGCGACCGGCGTGGTCGCCGACGCCGGCCGCGCCCTCGGCCGCGCGCTCAGTCTCCTGGTCAACCTGTTCGCCCCCAGCCTGATCGTCCTGAGCGGCGAGGGCATGCGGGCCGCCGACGTCATGTTGCCCGCCGCCCACGACGAGCTCGGCCGCCTGGCCTTCGGCGACCTCGCCGACCGCGTAGAACTCGCCGTCGAGTCCTGGGGCGACGACGCCTGGGCCCGCGGCGCCGCCGCGCTGGCCGCCAGCCGCTACCTCACCGAGAGCGCGATGTCCGCGAGAGGAGACTGACCACACCCGTCCACGCCGGGCGGCCCCCCGCTGTCCGCAAACCCACGTTGGCATCCAGGAGGATTCCATGAGGCTCATCCGCACCCTGACCGCCCTGCTCCTCGTCGCCGGGCTGGCGTTCGCCCAGACCACGGTGAACTACTTCTCGTTCACGACCGACCAAGGCCACGTCGACGAGCTCGAGGGTCTGATCGCCGAGTTCGAGGCGCAGAACCCCGGCATCGAGATCGCGTACACGACGGCCCCCTTCGACAACTACTTCACCAAGCTGCAGACCGACTTCGCCGCCGGCAACCCGCCGGACGTGTTCGAGCTGAACTACGAGAACTTCGTGACCTTCGCCTCGCGCGGCACCCTGGCGCCGCTCGACGCGAGGCTCGCCGCCGACGCCGAGGTCTCGGACGACACCTTCTACCCGGCCGCGCTCGACGCGTTCGCCTACGACGGCGTCCAGTACGGCCTGCCGATCACCTTCTCGACGGTCGTGCTGTTCTACAACCAGGACCTCTTCGACGCCGCCGGCATCGCGTACCCCACCGACGAATGGACGTGGGACGACGTCATGGCGGCCGCCGAGGCGATCTCGAATCCGGCCGACCGCGTCTGGGGCATCTACCAGCCCGTGCAGTTCTGGGAGTTCTACAAGGTCGCGCAGGCGGCCGGCGGCGGCCTGCAGGTCGGCCCCGAGATCGTCATCGACTCGCCCGAGAACCGCGCCGCGCTCGACTACCTCGTCGGCAAGATCGAGGCCGGCGTCATGCCGACCGACGCGCAGATGTCGGGCATGGCCAACGAGGATCTCTTCCAGGCCGGCCAGCTCGGCATGCTCGTCTCGGGCATCTGGATGTTCGACCGCTTCTCGCAGGCCGACTTCGCGTGGGACATCGTCGTCGAGCCCGGCGGCGAGCGCCGTGCCACCCACTTCTTCGCCAACGCCGCCGTGGTCGCCGCGGAGACCGACGTCGCCGACGCTGCCTACGCCTGGACCCGCTTCCTCGCGGCCAGCCCCGAGGTCGCGGCCGCCCGCATCGCCAGCAACTGGGAGCTGCCGGCCCTCTCGCTGTCGAACACCGAGGCGCTGAGCCCCTACCTCGAGCGCGGCGTCCCCGCCAACCGCGAGGCCGTCTTCGCCTCCCTGGCGTACGCCGTCACGCCGCCGGTCGTCGACCGCCAGCCCGAGCTGCAGGACGTCGTCAACCAAGAGCTCGAGGCCGCCCGCCTGGGCAGCAAGACGGTCGCCGAGGCCCTGGCGTCCGCCCAACGGCGCGTCGAGTCACTGCTCGCCGACTGATCGATGGACTCCGTGCAGGGCGCGCCTACGCGCGCCCTGCCATGCACCGAGGTGCCCCCCGTGATCGAGCACCGACCTTTCGGTATCGACGACCCCTACAAGCGCCTGGCCACCGAACGCCACCCGCGCGACCCCGTGGCGGGCGACGCTCCCCAGATCGGCTTCCGCACGGCGCTCTCCGCGACCGAGGCGTGGGTGATGCTCGAGCGCGGCGGCGCGCCCGAGCGCCTCCCGGCGCTGCCGCTCGCGGCCGGCCTCTGGACGGCCCTCCTGCCCGTGCTCGGGGGCGGCGCGTACGCGTACACGATCCACGCGACGGACGGCGCGGTCGAGCAGGCCAGTCCCCGCTTCGGCCTCGACGTCGCCCGCCGACGGCGCGCCGACCGCGTCGCCGGTGCCCGGGTCGACGACCATGGCCTGACGGTCGACCTGGCCGGCGACGACGGAGCACGCGCCACCCTCCGGCTCGGCGTCTCGGGCTCGGGCGTCGCGCGGATCGAGCTGCGGCCGGGCGGGGTCCCTGCCGGCACCGCGGCCGACGACACGACGGGCGCCGTACCCGCGCGCGACCCGCAGCCCCCCCTCGCCTGCACCGTCACCGAAGACCCCGACGGCTGGACGCTGCGCGCCGAGGGCCTGGAGGTCCGGCTCGACGCCGCGACCCTCGCGCTCACGGCCACCCGCCCGGGCCGCCCCGCGGCCACCGTCCGCACCACCGTCGCCGCGAACTGGACCGAGGCGGCCGACGGGCGCATCCTGCGCCACCGCCTCGACGTGCTGCCCGATCGCGACGAGCCGCTCTACGGTCTCGGCGAGCGCTTCGCCGGGCCCGGCCTGCGCGGCCACGCGTGGGACGTCCGCGTGTACGAGGAGTACAAGGAGCAGGGCCGCCGCACCTATCTTCCCGTTCCCTTCTTCCTGTCACCCCGCGGCTGGGGCGGGTGGGTCGAGACCGACGCCCCCGCGCGCGTCGACGCCCGCGGCGCCGCGGTGGCGCTCGACGTCGAGGCCGCGCCGCGCGCCGGCGACGCCCTCGTCGTCCACCTGATCGTCGCCGCCGCGCCGTACGACGTCACCGCCGCCTTCGTCGCCCTCACCGGCGCCATCGCCCTGCCGCCGCGCTGGGCCTTCGGCCCCTGGATGAGCGCCAACACCTGGAACGACCAGGCGACCGCCATGGCGGCCGTGCGGCGCACGCTGGCCGAGGGCGTGCCGGCCACCGTGCTGGTGCTCGAGGCGTGGAGCGACGAGGCGACCTTCTATGCCTTCAACGACGCCGAGTACGACGCCGTCCCCGGCGAGGGCCGGCTCGGGCTCGCGGACATGCGCTTCGGCGGGCGCTGGCCCGACCCCAAGGGGATGGTCGACGAGTGCCACGCGAACGGCGTCCGGGTGGTGCTGTGGCAGATCCCGGTGCTGCGGACGCTGCCCGCGCCCCACGCCCAGCACGACGCCGACGTCGCCCACGCCATCGAGCATGGCTACGTGATCCGGCACGGCGACGGCACCCCCTACCGCAACGCCGGCTGGTGGTTCACCGACGCCCTCGTCTTCGACCCCACCAACCCCGACGCCCGCGCCTGGTGGTTCGACAAGCGCCGCTACCTGTTCGACGACCTCGGGATCGACGGCATGAAGACCGACGGCGGCGAGCACCTGTGGGGCCGCGACCTCGTCGCCTGGAACGGCCAGCGCGGCACCGAGCTCGTCAACCGCTACGCCCAGGCCTACGTCGACGCCTACCACGCGTTCGTCACCGAGGCGACCGGCGGTGACGGCCTCACCTTCTCGCGCGCCGGCTACGTGGGCGCGCAGCGCACGCCGGCGCACTGGGCCGGCGACGAGAACAGCACCTGGAGCGCCTTCCGCGCCAGCATCCAGGCCGGGCTCTCCGCCGGGATGGTCGGCCTGTCGATCTGGGGTTGGGACATCGCCGGCTTCAGCGGCGAGATCCCCACGGTCGAGTTCTACCTCCGTTCCACCCAGATGGCCTGCTTCTGCCCGGTCATGCAGTACCACTCGGAGCTGCATCAGGCGAGCGAGTGCCGCGATCGCACGCCCTGGAACGTCGCCGAGCGCCACGGCGACCCGCGCGCGCTCACGATCTACCGCGCCTACGCGCGGCTGCGCATGCGGCTGCTCGATCACGTGGCCGACGAGGCCGAGGCGCTCGCGGCCGTCGGCCAACCGCTCATGCGCATGCCGGCGCTGGTGTGGCCCGAGGCGCACGACGCGCTGCTGGAGGACCCCGACAGCTACCTGTTCGGCCGCGACCTGCTGGTCTGCCCGGTGCTCGAGAAGGGCGCCGAGACGCGGAGCGTGCGGCTGCCGCCCGGCGACTGGGTCGACCTCTGGTCGGGCGCCGCCTTCACCGGCGACCGTTGGCTGGTGGCGCCCGCGCCGCTCGCGCGCATCCCGGTCTTCGTGCGGGCGGACGCCCCGCGCCTCGACGACCTGCTCGCTGCCGCCCGGGGCTTCGAGGCGACCTGATGTACGAGCGCGGCGCCCGCCGGTGGCTCGTCCTCGCCCTGTTCCTGGGGCCGAGCCTGGCGGGCGTCGTGCTCTTCGTGGCCGGGCCGATCGTGGCGTCGCTGGCGCTGGCGTTCTCCTCGTGGGACCTGCTGACGCCCCCCACCTTCGTCGGCCTGCGCAACTTCGAGCGGCTTTCGCGCGACCTCGAGTTCTGGGCCGCCCTGCGCCACACGGTGACGTTCCTCGCCGGCTACGTCCCGCTGGTGCTGGTCGCCGGCCTCGCCGTCGCCGTCGCGCTCAACGGCCGCGTGCCCGCCCGCGGCGTCTTCCGCGCGATCTACTTCCTCCCCGTCGTCACCTCCTGGGTGGCGGTGGCGCTCGTGTGGAAGTGGCTGCTCAACCCGCAGTTCGGCCTCGTCAACGCCTGGCTGGCGCAACTCGGTGTTCAGGGGCCCGCCTGGCTCTTCGACCCCAACTGGGCCATGGCGTCGGTCATCCTCACCAGCATCTGGAAGGACACCGGCTACGTCATGGTCATCCTGCTCGCCGGCCTGCAGGGGATCCCGCGGGTCTACTACGAGGCCTCGGAGATCGACGGCGCGACCCGCGCCCAGCAGCTGCGCCACGTGACGGTGCCGCTGCTGGCGCCCGCGATCTTCTTCGCGCTGACGATCAGCCTGATCAACTCCTTCCAGGTGTTCGACCAGGTGTACGTCATGACGGGCGGCGGGCCCGCCGGCGCCACCACGGTGCTGGTGGAGCGCATCGTCAAGCAGGCCTTCTCCTTCAGCCGCATGGGGTACGCGTCGGCGATGTCGTGGGTGCTGTTCGTGCTCATCTTCGCCACCACCTTCGCCTTCTCGCGCCTGCAGCGCCGGTGGACGTGATGCGCCGCCTGGTGCCCCTCGTGACCACGCTCGTGATCGTGGCGGGCGCCTTCGTCATGCTCGTCCCCTTCGCGTGGATGCTGTCGACCAGCCTCAAGCCGAGCACGGCGCTGCTGGTGCTGCCGCCGCGCTTCGTGCCCGAGGAGCCGACCGTCGAGGCGTACCGTAGCGTCGCGGCGTCGTTCCCGCTCCTGCGCGTGTTCTTCAACTCCGCGGTCGTGGCGCTTGCCACCACCGCCGGGCAGCTCGTCGTGGCGTCCCTCTCGGGCTACGCCTTCGCGCGCTTCAGCTTCCGCGGCCGCGACACGCTCTTCTACGGCTACCTCGCCACGCTCATGGTGCCGTTCGCGGTCACGATCACGCCGCTCTTCATCGTCGTCCGCACGTTCGGCTGGACGAACGGCTACCTCGGCCTGATCGTGCCCGCCATGTTCACGGCGTTCGGGACGTTCCTCATGCGGCAGTTCTTCCTCACGATCCCGCGCGAGCTCGAGGAGGCCGCCACGCTCGACGGCGCCGGCACGCTCGCGACCTTCGTGCGCGTGATCCTGCCGATCTCGGGCCCCGCCTTCGCCACCCTCGGCATCTTCGCCTTCATGGCGTCGTGGAACAACTTCCTGTGGCCGCTGCTCATCGTCAGCGACCGGCAGTACATGACGCTGCCGCTCGCGCTCGCCACCCTACAGGGCATCTACCCCGGGCAGACGCAGTGGAACCTGGTCATGGCCGGCACCGTCGTCAGCGTCGTCCCGATGATCGTCGTCTTCCTCCTCGCCCAGCGCTGGGTGATCGAGGGCGTGACCACCTCCGGCCTCAAGGGCTAGAGCGGAGCGCCATGCGCCACACCGTCCATGCCGACGTCCGCTTCCTGCTCGAGCACCAAGCGCCCGGCGGCGCCTACGTCGCCAGCCCGTCGTTCTCGCAGTACCCGTTCGGCTGGCTGCGCGACGGCGCCTTCATCGCGCACGCCCTGCAGCGCGCGGGCGAGCGCGCATCGGCCGAGGCGTTCCACGGCTGGGTCGCGCGCGCCGTCGGCCGCCGCGAGGGCGACGTCCGCCGCCTGATCGCCGATCGCGCCGCCGGCCGCGCCGTCGACCACGGCCGCATGCTGCCCGCGCGGTTCATGCTCGACGGCCGCTCGGAGGCGGGCGACTGGCCCGACTTCCAGCTCGACGGCTACGGGCAGTGGCTCTGGAGCCTCGCCGAGCACGCCCGCGGCGGCCCGCTCCCGGGCGGCGTGCACGAGGCGGCGGGGCTGGTGGCCGACTACCTCGCCGCCTTCTGGGACGAGCCCTGCTACGACGCCTGGGAGGAGGGCCGCACGCAGCACCACACCAGCACGTTGGCCTCCGCGGCCGCGGGCCTGAGGGCGGCGGCCGGCCTGCTCGATCCGGGCTACGGGGCGGCGGCCGACGCCGCTTGGCGCTTCGTGCTGGAACGATGTGTCGAGGATCGGCACTTCGTCAAGGCGGCGCGCAACCCGGCGATCGACGCGTCGCTCGTCTGGCTCGCGACCCCGTTGGATCTGGTGGGCGATGACGACCCCGTCTTCGCGCGCACGCTGGCGCTGATCGAGCGCGACCTGTGGCGGCCCGACGGCCTGCTCCGCTACCGC
>CAZJUA010000009.1:0-6686 GCA_964549045.1 uncultured bacterium
CAAGGTCGACCCCGGCATCGCCGTGCGGGTGGTGCCGGGCGTGTACGAGGTGCTTTCCGGTGACGTGGGGGTGTCCCGGCTGCGCGAGGTCCGTATCGAGGACCTCCTGCGGCGTCCGTCGGTGCCCATCGACCTGCGGCCCGTGCGCGGCTACCTGGAGGGCCGCACCGTGCTGGTGACGGGCGCCGGCGGCTCGATCGGCTCGGAGTTGGTGCGGCAGCTGGTCCAGGTGGGGGTGGCCAGGATCGTGGCCGTGGGTCGCGGCGAGAACAGCATCTACGAGCTGCTGCAGGACATGCGTCGGCGCGGCGCCGCGACCGAGGTGGTGCCGGTCATCGCCGACGTCCGCGACCGCGACAGCCTGAACCACGTGTTCGCCCGCCACCGTCCCGAGGTGGTGTTCCACGCCGCGGCGCACAAGCACGTGCCGCTCATGGAGGCCAACCCGGAGCAGGCCGTGTTCAACAACGTCCTGGGCACCCGCAACGTGGTGTCGGTCGCCCGCGAGCACGGTGTGCGGCGGCTGGTCAACGTCAGCACCGACAAGGCGGTCAACCCCAGCAGCGTCATGGGCGCCAGCAAGCGGCTGTCGGAGTGCGTGGTCAAGGACGCGGCCAACGGCGACGGTACGCATCGCGTCTACGTCAGCGTGCGTTTCGGCAACGTGCTGGGCAGCCGCGGCAGCGTCATCCCGCTGTTCCAGCGGCAGATCGCCGCGGGCGGGCCGGTGACGGTGACGGACCCGGAGATGACGCGCTACTTCATGACGATCCCCGAGGCCGTGCAGCTGGTGCTGCAGGCCGGCGCCCTGGCGGAGCCCGGCGCGGTGTACTTCCTCGACATGGGCCAGCCGGTGCGCATCGCGCAGCTGGCGGAGGACATGATCCGGCTGTCCGGCCTGCGGCCGCACGACGACGTCGAGATCGTCTACACCGGCGCCCGCCCCGGCGAGAAGATGTTCGAGGAGCTCACCACGCAGCTGGAGCACGCCGCTGCCACGGCGCACCCCAAGGTGTTCGTGGCGCGCGCGCCGGACCTGAGCGGCGCGCGGCTGGCATCGACCGTCGAGGCGCTGCTGGCCGCCGCCACCGAGGGGGACGGCGAGCGCGTGGGGGCGCTGCTGCACGGCGCGGTGCCGTTCGCCGGGGCGGGGGCGTGTGCGGGGAACGGCCAGGCGGGGCGGGTGGTCAGCGCGTCGCGGGCGTGAGGCTCGCGAGCTCGAGGCCGTACACGCTGGCGACGTGCTCACCGGCAGCACGCCACGGCTCATCTCAAGGTGCGGGCGTATCGGCAGCCGCGATCCCCTCCGCAGGAGTTCAACACGGTTGAACATTTTCGCTGAGGCCGTCGGTGCCGCCAACTCCACGACCTGGCGATGCGCCAGCACGGGAACGTCGCCACGCGCCAGGGCGAGGACGAGCGACTGATGCGGCCGGCGCTTCACTACCGGGGGCGAGCGTCATCGCGGTAGAGCGCGGCGCGCGCATCCTGGACGATCTCGTGAACGCGATTCGTCGCGTCGGCGGGCCGCGACGGTGATGGGAACGCGTTCTGTTGGCGTGCCCGCTTCTTGGTCCGTGCCGAGGCGATTCGCGGGGCGTGACGAAGCGTCCGGTAGCGTGACACGTGCTCCGTATGTATCTCGACGAGTCCGGTGACCACAGCCTGCGTGTCGTGGACCCTGCGTACCCGGTGTTCGTCCTTGCGGGGGTGGTGATCGACGAGGCGTATGAGAAGCGCGTCGTTCGACCCGAACTCGACGAGCTCAAGCAGGCGTTCTTTGGCCATGCGCGGGTCGTGTTGCACACGTCCGACTTGATCCGGAACCGAAACGGCTTCGAACGCATGAAGGATCCAGCGTTCCGAGGTCGCTTCCTCGACGCACTGAACGAAGCCATGCGGCGATGGTCGTACACCGTCGTCGCTTGCGCTGTCCGGAAGGACCACCACGCCCGGAAGTACGGGACGTCGGCGATCGATCCCTACATGCTGAGTCTGGAGGTGGTCGTAGAGCGGTTCTGCTACGAACTGAGGCAGCATGGCATCGTTGGGGCCGACATCACCGCGGAGGCGCGCGGCCAACCTCTCGATCGGATCCTCGAGCGCAGCTGGCAGGACGTCTTGGCGACCGGGACACGCTACGTCGGCCGGCACGAGCTCGCGGACCGAGTTCGCAGACTCGAGTTGCGGACCAAGATGGCTGGGGAGGCGGGGTTGGAACTGGCCGACCTCGTCGTCTCGCCGATCGGCCGACATGTCATCGGAAAGCCGCCGAGGGAGGACTGGGCGATCGTCTTCGAGAAGCTTCGGCGCCGCGGCGGCGCATGGCGCGGTCCGGGTCTGGTGGTGCTGCCGCGGTAGTGGCGGTGCCACGGCGATCAGCCACGCCAAAAGAAGCGGTCGGGACCCGCTACGCAGTTCCCGACCAACAACTCCATCGTACGTGGGCGTCACCTCGTTGTCCATGGACATTGAACGAACGCCTCTGGGCGAGTCCCTACAGTGGCCCCACGCCGAGGCCCTCTACGGCTCGCTCCTCGCCAACCTCGTGACGGACGACCCCCGCCTCCTGCGACACCACGACCGCGTCCTGCGCTACAGCATGAGCGTCTTCCCCCACCCCGACCGCTCCGTGGGCGAGTGGATCCAGGTTCGCGACCGCCTGGGTGCGCCGCTGTCGAAGGTGGTGGCGTTGCCGGTGAAGGACCCCTTCCACATCGCGCGGGCCCTGATGCTCTCGGTGGAACTGTGCGCGGGGGGCGTTGCCGCCCGCACCACCGGCGCGTGAGCCGCCGCGGCGCAGCCGCTCAGCCCGCCTGCGCCGACCCGCCCGCCTGCGCCGACCCGCCCGGCTGCGCCGGCCCGCGTGCCCGCGCGGCGCCGGCCTCTGGCCCGTCCTCGAGCAGCCGGATCAGCTCGGGTAGCCGGTCGAAGCGATCGAGGCGGAGCCCGGCAGCGCCGCCGCCGGTGCTCGGCTCGATGAACTCCGGCTCCGGCGCCAACCCGAAGCGGCGGTAGAAGGCGCGCCTCAGGAAGTCCTTCACGTCCGCCACGGCGGCCTGGCGGGTGTCGACGTGGACCTGGAAGTAGTCGCCCTGGCCAGCGGCGTTCACGCGCACGGCGGTCGCGCTCGGGCCGAAGGCGCGCTTCAGCAGCGCCTCGGCCAGGTCGATCAGGGCCAGGCCCCGGAAGAAGTTGCCGCCCTCGAGCCGGTACAGGTCGAGCGGCGCCGGGCCCGCGAGGGCGGCGTCGTCCAGCCCTCGGTCGACGTCGACCGGTGTCGCCCCGGCGCGCGTCAGCCACTGCGCCATGCGCTCGGGGCCGCTCAGGCCACGCTCCCACGGCGCCTCCTCCAGCAACGCGTCGGCGTCCGGCAGGGCGGCGGGGTCGATGGCGAAGCAGCGGTCGCCGCCCTGCGAGCGGGTCACGGTCTCGATCCAGGCGTCGGGGTCGTGGAGCAGGCGGGCGTTCTTGACGACCTCGCCGAAGAGGTAGGCGACGATCGCGCGCAGCGGCACCCCGGCATCCAGCTCGAACCCGCCCAGGCGCGACGGGCGCCGCAGCAGCGGCTCGCGCCAGCCCTCCATGAGGGAGCCGAGGGTGGCGTCGACCTGGCGGGCGGCCTCCTGGGCGGTGGCGTGGCGCTTCGCGCGCCACTCCCCGATCATCCACCCGCGCCGCTCCTGCAGGCGCCCTGCGAGCGCCTCGCGCGAGACCCGCAGCGGCAGCTGCCGCAGCGTGTCCGCCACCCACGCCGCGGTGGCGGGCGCGAGGGTGCCGGCCTGCAACAGGTCGGCCTCCAGGTGCGGGAAGAAGTCCTCGTCGAGCGGCAGGCCGACGAGGATCGCCGCCATCTCGGCCGCCTTGCCGGTGAGCTTGCGGATCTCCCCCGTCGTGGGCAGCGGGTCGTTCGTGGACTCGCCGTACATGCCGTACGACCAGAGCCAGGCCTCGCGGTCGCGGTCGACGGTGTAGGGGAAGATCACCCGGATGCGGTCGGTGGGGACCGGGAAGACGCCGAGGGTGCGGAAGTTGTCGCGCGGGTTCGAGGAGATGAGCGCGCCCTGCCCGGCCACGCCCTTCTGCTCGGTCGCCAGGTCGAGCGAGCCGGCCCGCACGCCGGTGCCGTACTCGGCCTGGCAGGCCAGGTGCACCAGCAGGTCCGGCGGGATGCCGAGGTCGTAGAGGGCGTTGACGGCGTTCTTCACCGCGACCGTGACGGCCGACGAGCTCGAGAACCCGCCGCGGGGGATGCGGCCGGTGGTGGCCAGGCGGAGTCCGCGGAACGCCTCCTGGCCGAGCGCGCGCTGCACGCTCGCGCCGATGGTGCCCTCGCGCAGGGTGCGGACGGAGGCGATGGCGTTGCCGATCAGGGAGAACGGGCGGCGCATGCCGTTGGCCACCCACAGGTCGGCCGGCGGTAGCGGCAGCCCGGCGCGCCGGCGGCGGTCGAGTTCGTCGTGCGAGAAGTACCCCAGCGACAGCAGCATGCGCTCGGCCATGCGGGTGCCGAACCCCTCGTAGGCGTACCAGTCGGTGATCTCCTCGCCCGGGTACATCGACGCGTCGTCGGCCGGCAGCGCGCTGAGCCGCTCCTGGAACTCGGCGGCGGTCGGGAAGAGGTGGATGGCGCCGTCGTGCGCCCCCTGCACCAACACGACGATCTGCTCGCGCCCGGCCGCGTCGGCGGCGCCGATCGGCATCTGCCAGGCGGGCCCGAAGAAGCGCCCCATGTCGGGGTGCATGAAGGCGATGCGGAGGCGGCCGCCGGAGACGCCGATCGAGACGGGTCGCTGGGGGTCGAAGCCCTGATGGTCCCGCGCCGCCGTGGCGAGCAGCTCGCGGAGCTGCGCGGCGATCGCGGCGGTCTGGCCGGGCGGGCGGTTCGCGCGGATCGCTGCGGCCGCGCGCTCGACGTCGTTGCCGGCCACCGCCGGCGTGACCCCGCGCGCGAACAGGCCCTCCAGCAGCGCCAGGTCGTGCGATCGCGTGACGTCGGAGACCAGCCAGTCGTACGCGGGGTCGGTGGGTTCCACGGTGAGGGCGCGGGCGCTGCCGCCGTCTGCGGCGATCCGCTCCACGATGTCGGTGAGGTAGAACTGGGCCTGCGCGTTGTCGCGCTTCAGCCCGGCCAGGCTCGTGCGCAGGCGTCCGGCCCGGAGCAGGTAGAGCGGGCAGTTGGCCTCCGTCACGTCTTGCCAGGCGGCCTTCTGGGCTGCGTCGGCGCAGGCGTCGATGTCGCGCTGCTCGACGATGCGGACCACGCGGCCGTCGGGGGCGCGGACGATGCGGCCCTTGCCCAGTTGCCGCGGCGGCTCGTAGCGCGCGGCCAGCAGGGCGAGCCTCGGGCCGCCGTCGGCGCCCTCCGCGTGCTGCGCCTCCAGGCGGGCGAAGACGTCCTCCGGCACGACGCGGTCGCCCATCGTGACGAACAGCAGCGGATCGCGCTCCCGCAGGTAGGGGACGGCGAACGCCTCGTAGGCCGCGAACGCCGTGCCGCCCGTCGGGTCGTCAGAGTGGACGTACACCAGGTCGTCGCCCAGCGCGGCCATGACGTCGTCCTGCCGGTAGTGCACCAGGCACACGACCGGCCCCCCGTAGCGGCGCTGGAAGGCGTCGATCGAGTGGCGCGCCAGCGGCTTGCCGCCGACGGGCTGGACGCACTTCGGCTCCGTGCCGAAACGCGTGCCCTTGCCGGCCGCGAGGACGACCAGGACGGGGCGGTCGGGCGCCGACGCGAACGCGGCGTGCATGCGTTCGGGGTTCAGGAGCTTGTCGCTGGAGAGCCGCGCGGTCTCGTGCAGGAGGGGCGGGGTGGCCATCATCTACGTCCTAGGGGACCGGGGTCAGGCGGTGGCGGGTTCGACGACCGCGACGCGACCGGGCAGGTCGGGAACGTAGGCGGCGGCGTCGTCTCTGGACCGTACATGACGACGGCGAATCCTCGGTTCATGGAGGGCCTCGTTTCCGCAGGGCGGCCTGCTTCGCGATCGCGTTCAGCGTACCGGGTGGCAGTGTATCGCCGAGGCGTCCGGCGACGGTGACGCGCGCGTGCGGCTCGGCGGGTGTCGGGTCGGGCCTCACATGGATGACCCGACTATAACGTTTGACGTTGAACGCCAAGCGCTATACCATGGGGCGTGATCCGATCGTTCGCCGATCGAGAGACGGAGAAGGTGTACCACCGTGAGGTCTCGCGAAGACTCCCTGGCGACATGCAGCCGGCGGCGCTACGCAAGCTCCGCATGCTTGGCAACGCACGCGAACTGAGGGATCTTCGGAGCCCTCCTGGGAACCGTCTCGAGCGCCTCACCGGTGATCGGTCGGGTCAGTACAGCGTAAGGATCAACGACCAGTGGCGCCTCTGTTTCGTGTGGCGGGATGGAGATGCCTTCGATGTCGAGATCGTTGACTACCACTAGAGGGAGGTGCTCGATGGCGACCCGCACGCTGACCCCGGTTCACCCAGGCGAGGTGCTCCATGAGGAGTTTCTCAAGCCACTCGGCCTCAGCCAGAACCGACTCGCTTTGGACATCGGCGTTCCGGCACGACGCATCAACGAGATCGTGTTGCGCAAGCGTCGTGTGAGCGCCGACACCGCGCTTCGGCTCGGACGCTACTTCGACACGACGCCGCAGTTCTGGTTGGGACTTCAGACGGACTACGACGTGGATGTGGTCTCGGA
>CAZJUA010000010.1:0-23280 GCA_964549045.1 uncultured bacterium
GCCGGTGGCGGCGGGGTGGACACGCCGATCCTGCGCGTGAACCGGAAGCTGGGTTTCGAGATCGAGCCGGCCTGGATCACGTTCGCCAGTCGGCGCTGAACCTCCGGCGCAGGGGGCCCGTCGAAGGACGGGCTCCTCGTCTGAGTGTTTGGCGCTGACCGCGTTGGCGGCGGCAGGAGGCGGTCCGCGGTTTTCGCAGTCAGATCCGGGTGGACACGCCCTAGCCGCGGTACTCCGCGAGGTGCGTACGCAGACCCGTTCTCCGCACGTGCTCCGCCAACAGCGCCTGAGACTCGGTCGCCATGAGTCCTATGGTGACGCTCAGGCGACCGCGCCTGGCGGCGTAGTACGCACCGTGCGGTAGGAGTTGCAGAGCACCGACGTCCGGGTCGGCACGCCCGATGACGAGCGACTCGATCCCGACGTTGACGATGGCGCCCAGGCACATCATGCACGGCTCCAACGTCGTGTAGAGCGTGCACTCCCGCTTGTGCCTAGTCAGGAACGGCGCGACCGACTGGATCGCCACCAGTTCGGCGTGGTGGGTGTCGTCCCCGGGCACGTCGATCGCGTTCCGGCCGAGCGCGATCACGCGGTCCTCGTGGACGATGGCCGCGCCGATGGGCGAGTTGCCGGCCTCGAGCGCCGCGCGAGCCTCCGTCAGGGCGGCCTCCATGAAGCGGCGGTCGGGGTGCGTCGACATACGTTCGCAGAGTACCTTCCTCATGATTCGATGGCGATGCGACGGCTCGCGCCGGGCGTGGAATGCGGTCCACGACGCCGCGCGTGAGGCGGGCGGCGAGGGTTCGGTAACGCTAGCCGCGCGACGGTACCGTGTCGTGGCGAGCGCGCGGCCAGGTCCCGGGTCAGCCGGACTTCGGCACGAGCTCGATCTTGAGCTCGCAGCCGACGGCCTTGGCTAGCGCTGGAGCGTGCCGACGGACGGTGTGCGTTTGCCGGAGTTCTCGAGCCGTGAGACCGCGCTCTTGGTCGTGCCCATGCGTTGGGCGACGACGTCTTGGGTCAAGCCTGCGCGCGCTCGGGCTGCGATGAGCTCGTTGGCGACCTGGTAGTCGGTCTCCAGCGCGTCGTACGCCATCTGGAAGCCGCGGCGACGTCGGGCGCGGGCGAGGAACTCCTCGTGGTCGTGGACGACCGGTCGGTGCTCGCGCTCAGCCACGTTGGATCTCCTTGGTGCGGGTCTTCTTGAGGAACGCGTGCACGATGACGATGCAGCGGCCTTGGAAGAAGCAGTAGAGCGCCTGGCCGGTACCGGGCCGCCCGCGCGGCCTCAGTTCGAACAACCCTTGGCCCATGGCGCGCGAGTGCGGCATGCCGATGGCGGGCCGTGCCTCGAGAGCAGTTCGACGAGTCGTGCGTAGTCGGCGACGACGCCTACGGGCCAAGCTTCGATCGTGGCGAGCACACGTGGGTGGAAGTACTCGATCGTGAACGCCACGCCTTCAGGTTAGCGCATGCGCTAACGGCGAGGTCCGCGTAGGACCTTGACGTCCACCGCTCCACGGCTCTATCCTGATCCTTGACCCTGAGTTACTCAGGGTTACACGACAGGAGGCGCGATGCCCCGCCCGGCTCACAAGCAGCTGCAGATCTTGGACGCCCTCCAGGAGGCGTACGAGCGCGACGGTCGGCTCCCCGAGCTCACCGACCTCGCGCGCCGCTTCGGCATCCGCTACCCCACCCTGCGCGAGCACCTGGGTGCGTTGGAGACGAAGGGCCACCTGCAGGTCGCCGCCCGCGGTCCGGGGCGCAGCCCCGAGGTGACGCTGCTGGGGAGCGCGCGCGGGGTGCCGCTGTACGGCGAGATCGCGGCCGGCCTGCCGATCGGCGAGGAGCCGGCGGCGGAGGGCTTCCTGACACTGCGTGGGCGCGACGACCACTTTGCGCTGCGGGTGCGCGGCGACTCGATGGCCGACCGGATCGAGGCGGGCGACGTCGTGCTGCTGCAGCGCCGGGCGCCCGAGCGGCAGGGCGAGATCTGCGCGGTGCGCGTCGGCGACGACGAGAGCACCCTGAAGTACCTCGGCTGGTCGGGGCCGGCGCGGCGCCCGACGCGCTACCGGCTGCGGCCGCACAACCCCGCCTACCCCACGCTCGAGGTGGCGCCCGCCGACCTGCGGGTCGACGGTGTCTACCGCGGGCTCCTGCGCGGCGACGTCCTGCACGACCTGCTCGTCGAGGGAGGTGCCGCCGGCCGTTGACCCGGGGCCCACGGGGCCCACCCGCACGAACGACGACGAAGGCGCATCCCCGAGCCGGCAAGCATGGAGGACGCGCCCTCGCTCCGCCCCAAGACGCCGACGCGCGCGGTAGCGCGCACCTCGCCCCTGGTGCTGTGGGCATCGTAGCACCCGAAGGACGCACGATGGACACGCGTTCCCCCAACCACCGACCGGCCGCCGCCGGCGGTCCGCCGCCCCATCCCAACCCCCGCGTCGCCCCGGCCCGGCGCCGCGGCCCAGCCCCGATGGGCGCCGACGCCACGCGCCTGGTGGCCGTCGTCGTCGAGCCCTTCCCCCTGTGGCTGGCCGAGCGCCGGGACCCCGGCCTGGCTCGCACCCCGCTGGTGGCCTGCGACGAGGGTCGGGTGCTGCACGCCAACCCCGCCGCCCGTCGCCGGGGCATCGACCGCGGTATGCGACTGGCGGGCGCGCGCCTGCGGGCGACGTCGCTCGCGATTGCCCCCAGCGACGAGCCGGGGCTGGCCCAGGGGTGGCGCGAACTGGTGCGCGAGCTGCTCGGCTGGACCCCCTGGCTCGACGCCGGGCATCGCGGCCGCGCCTTCCTGCGCCTCAGCGAGGCCGAGGCGGAGGCCCTGGCCGTGCGCTTGAACGCACGGGTGGGCATCGCCGACGACCTGGAGACCGCGGAGCTGGCGGCGCTGGCGGCGCGGCCGGGGCAGGCCCGCGGGGTGGCACCGCACGCCGAGACCGGTTTCCTGCACCGGCTGCCGCTGCGCTTCCTCCGGGGCGTCGGGCTCGCCGAGGGCGCCCTCACCCGACTGCACTGGCTGGGGCTCGCCAGCGTCGGCGACCTCGCGGCGTGGAGCCCGGCGCAGCTGCGCGCCTACCTGGGCGAGGGCGCCCCGGGGCTCCTCCCCTACCTGCACGGGCCGCGGCGGCAGCGGCTCACCGCCTGGGCGCCGCCCGCCGTGCTGCGCCGCCGACTGGCCTTCGAGCGGCCGCTGTTCGAGCCCGCCGAGCTCGAGCCGGCGCTCGACCGGCTGGCACGCTCGCTGGCGTTGGGGCTCGAGGGGCGGGCCGCCCGCCACGTGACGGTGGCGACCGAGGGGGGCGGCGGGCCCCGGCGCGCCTCGCGGCTGGCCAAGCGACCGCTGCGCGCCGCCGGCCAGATCCGCCAGCAGGCGCTGTTCGCCCTGCGCGATACCGGCGCCGCGGCGGGCGGCATCGAGGACCTGACGATCGAGCTGGCCGACCCCGAGCGGGTGGCCGACGCGGTCGGCCTGTGGGACGCGCGACGCCAGCAGGAGGCCGCCGTCGACGCCGTCCTCGAGCGCTACCCCCACGCGTTGGTGCGCGTGCGCTGGGGCGACCCGCACGCGCCCGCGAGCGACCAGGCCTGGCGCTGGGCGGCGCTGGAAGACGGCGCGCGCGAGGGCGCCCGCGTGAGCGGGGGCGCCCGCACCAGCGGGCGTCCGCCGGCCGACCACCGCGGACGTCGCCAGCCGGCCCTCGCGCTGCTCGATGCCCCGCTCGGCGCGGTGGCGCCCGCGGCCCTGTACGCCAGCCCGCCCGTGGCCGTGCACCTCACGGGGGTCGAGTCGCGCGACGTCGGGTCCGAGGCTGGGGTGCCCGCGCCCGAGGCGCAGCCGGCCGCGAACGGCGCACCTCTCCCCTCCCCTACCGACACCCCCCTGGCCGCCGCCCCGGCGATCGCCGCGGCCGGGTCACGCCGCGCCCGACCGTGGCCCCGGCCGCCGGCGCCCCCGGCGCAGCCGCCCACCGTCCAGGGGATCGCCCCCACGACCCCGCAACCCCGCCCGCCGGCGGGTGCCCCGTGAGGCGATCGTGCAACCCGTGATGGCGCCGGCCGAGGTGCGCACGCGCGGCGATGACGTGCTGGACGTTCGCTGGACCGGCCCCGACGGGCGATCGCGGACGGCCCGGATCGCCCGCCTCATCGACGACTGGGACTACGTCGGCCGCTGGTGGACGCGCGAGGTCCGCCGCCACTACCGGCTGCTCGAGGCCGACGACGGCCGTTGGTTGGAGACCTACCGGGAGGACGGACGGTGGTGGGTATCGCGGGCGAACGGCTGAGCGCGCTGCTGTGCACCCGTTCGACCTTCTCCTTCGGCGCCGGCACCGCCACCCCCACGACCCTGGTGCGGCGCGCCGCCGAGCTCGGTTACCGCAGCCTGGCGCTCACCGACCTCCTCAACGTCACCGGCGCGGTGGAGTTGTTCCAGGCGGCGCGCGAGCACGGCCTGCAGGCGCTGATCGGCGCGACCGTCCCGGTCCAACTCGACGACCGCGACGTCGTGCCGTTGGTGCTGCTCGCGGCCTCCCGCGCCGGCTACGCCACCCTGAACGAGTTGCTCACGCACGCCCACGCGTCCCCAACGCCCGTCGTGCCGTGGTCGGTGCTGCTGGCCCACACGCACGACCTCGTATGCCTCACCGGCGCACGCGACGGCCTGCCGGCCCGCTTCCTCGCGCGCCGGCGGCTCGCGGAACTCGATCGCCGCGTCCGCGAGCTCAAGGGGGCCTTCCCGGAGCGCCTCTACGTGCAGCTGTTCCACGACCGCCTGCCCTGGGACGCCCGCCGCGCCCGCGTGCTGCGCCGCTTCGCCCAGGACGTCGGCCTCCCCGTGGTCGCGGCGCCCGAGGTACGCCACGCGCGGGCCTCCGACCAACGCCTGCTCGACGCGCTCACCTGCGCCCGCCTCGGTATCACCGTCGACGAGCCCCACCCCCAACGGCCTCAGAACGAGGCGGGCGCGCTGCCGTCGCCCGACGACGTGCAGCGCCGCCTCCCCTTCCCCGAGGCCCACCTCAACGCCGACTGGGTGGCCGAGCGCGCCGCCTTCGACCTCCTCCCCGAGCGCCTCGTCCCACCGCGGGCCCGCGTGCCCACCGGCCTCTCCCCCGCCGAGCACCTCGAGCGCCGCTGCTACGAGGCCCTGCTCCAGCGCTACCAGGGCGACCGCCTCGCCCACGCGCGCCGCAAGCTCGAGGAGGAACTCACCACCATCCGCGCCCTCGGCCTGACCGACTTCTTCCTGGTGGCCGCCGAGGTCACCGACCACTGCCGACGGCACGGCATCCTCGCCGCCGGCCGCGGCTCCGCCGCCGCCTCCATCTGCTGCTACCTGCTCGGCATCACCCGGACCGACCCCGTCGAGCACGACCTGCTCTTCGAGCGCTTCCTGCACACCGGCAAGAGCGCCATGCCCGACGTCGACATCGACGTCTCCTCCGCCCGCCGCGACGAGCTGCTCGCCTGGGTCGAGGAGCGTTTCGGCGCCACCACCGAGGCGATGGTCGCCAACAAGATCACCTACCGTCTCCCCCTCGCCATCCAGGACCTCGGGCGCGCGCTCGGGATCCCACCCGAGCAGCGCGCCCTGCTCACACGCGCGCTCGGACGCGACTACCGCCACCTCTCGCCGCAGCGCGCCAGGGAGGCCGCCCCCGCCTTCGACGAGGTCCTCGGCGACGCACCGGCCAAGGCGGCGCTGCTCGACCTGCTCACGCGCATGGAGCCGCGCCACACGCGTCATCTCGCGCCGCACAGTGGCGGCGTCGTGCTCGCACGCGACCCGCTCACGCACTACAGCCCACTGCAGCGCTCGAGCGGCGGCATCAAACTGCTGCAACTCGACAAGGACGACGCCGAGGCCCTCGGCCTGATCAAGCTCGACCTCCTCGGGCTGCGCATGCTCGCGGCGCTCGAGCGCGCCCGCGAGGAGGTCCTGCGCACGCAGGGCCAGTGGCTCGACCTCGACACGTTACCCGACGATCCGCGCGTCTGGGACGTCATCGCCGCGGGCGCCACCCTGGGCCTCTTCCAGATCGAGAGCCCCAGCCAGGTCAACACCGCCCGCGTCATGCGCTCGCGCACCCTCAAGGACCTCGCCCACCAGATCGCCCTCATCCGGCCCGGACCCATCCAGTCGGGCACCGTGCACCCGTACCTGCGCCGCCGCCAGGGCCTCGAACCGGTGCGCTACTGGCACCCAAGCCTCGAGCCCATCCTGGCCAAGTCCTACGGCGTCCTCCTCTTCCAGGAGGACGTCCTGCGCATCGCCGTGCACTTCGCGGGCATGAGCTGGATCGAGGCCGACCGCTTCCGCAAGCGCGTCTCCGGCTTCCGCGATCTCGCCGACATCGAACCCGATCGCCAGGGCTTCGTGGCAGGCGCGCAGCGCGCACAAGGCGCCTCCGAGGCCGAGGCGAACACCGTGTTCGACGCCATCAAGGCCTACCAGGGCTACGGCTTCGCCGAATCGCACGCCTGGGCCTTCGCCCTGCACGCCTATGCCTCGGCCTGGTTGCGCGTGCATCATCCCGCCGCCTACCTGGCGGCGATCCTCACGGAGGAACCCGGCATGTGGCCACCGTCGACCAAGCGACAGGAGGCGCGCGCGTGGGGCGTGCCCTTCCTGCCGATCGACATCGACCGCTCCGGCGTCCACTACCGCGTCGAGCGGGCGGCCGACGGGCGCTGGGCCATCCGTCCGCCGCTCACCGCCGTCAAGCACGTCTCGACCGACCTGGCCCGAGCGATCATGTGCGATCGCCTGGAGCACGGGCCGTACACGGGCCTCCAGCAGGCGATGCGGCGCGTCGCCGCGCCCGTCGACACCTGGGAGGCGCTCGCGCGTGCCGGGGTCTTCGACGCGACCACGCCCCGACGGGACGCGCTGTACCTAGCCCGTGCCGCCGCCGCGCCGCCGGCCCCGGCGGGCCAGGAGGCGCTCTTCGCACCGCCCACCGACGCCCCCGCGTTCGCGCCGCTGACCGACGGTGAGCGCTACGTCTGGGACCACGCGGTGGCGCGCTTCTCCAGCCTGGAGCTCCACGCGCTCGACCTCGTGCGCGATCAGCTGCGCGAACTGGGCGCCATAACGTTATGGCAACTGCGCCGCGCGGCCCGCAAGAGCCGCCACCGCACCGCCGGCCTGGTCGTCGGGCGCCAACGGCCGGGGACCGCCAAGGGCTTCGCGTTCTTCGTCCTGGAGGACGGTCCCACCCGGGGGCAGCTGATCATCTCGCCGGACCTGTGGGAGCAGCACCGCGTCATCCTGCGCGACGCGTCCATCCTGATCGCCGACGTGGTGGTGGAGGACACCGGCTACCAGCTGTCGCTGCAGGCCGAGCGGCTGTTCGCCCTACCGGCACCCGTCGACGTCAGGGGGTACCACTACGCCTGAGACGCCGACGCCGCCCACCGGAGCGCCGACCGCCAGGGCGAAGGACGCCGGGGCGCCGCCCGCCGCGGCGCGGCGCAACGGCGCCCGGGCTCCGGCCGGCCGGGGACCGGCACCGGTCCCCGGCGCCGCGCCAGGGGAGACCACGTCCTCGCCATAACGTTATGGCAGGCGCCGAACACGACGACGGCATCGGCCAAATCCCATCGGCCGATGCCGTTCTAGACGCTTTGCGCTGCGCGCGCCGCCGCTCAGGCCTGCAGTTCAGCCAGGGCCGCCGCGACCTCCTCGGCGTGCTCCTCGGGCTTGACCTTCGGCCACGCCCTCGCCACCTTGCCGTCGGGATCGATCAGGTAGGTGATGCGCTGCACCCCCATGTAGCGCTTGCCGTACATGCTCTTCTCGACCCACGCGCCGTAGGCCTCGAGCATCCCTTTGCCCGGGTCGACCAGCAGCGGGAAGTTCAGCTCGAACTTCTCCGCGAACTTCCGGTGCGCCTTCTCGTCGTCCGCCGACACGCCCCAGACGACAGCGTTGAGGCCCTCGAAACGGGGGAGACCGTCGCGGAAGGCGCAGGCCTCCTTGGTACACCCCGGCGTGTCGTCCTTCGGGTAGAAGTACACGACCGCCCACTGGCCGCGAGCGTCCGCCAACGAGCGAACATGGCCGTCCTGGTCGTGCAGGCTGAAGTCCGGTGCGATCTGGCCCACCTCGAGCATCGAACACCTCCGAACAACGAGGTTACGACCCCCCAGCACGGCGCACTGTAGCCGTCACCAGCCTCGCGGATCGCCATCGGCGGCCGCACGGCAACGACGGGCGCCCACCCGGCAACCCGGCCCCGAGAGGAAGGCCCTCGTCGGTGGGGGAGGGGAGACCTGCCCGCGCCGACGGAGCGCCGACGCCCGTCGTCGCTCCGGGCAGGCGACGGTCCGCCGCGATCGGCGGGGGAGGGGAGACCCCCGGCCCCCGGGCGGTCGGACCGCGCCCAGCGTCAGCCTCCGGCGAAGGAGAGGGCGTCGATGCGCACCGTCGGCGCCGCGATCATGCCGCCACCACCGCCAGGGCGCCACTCCACAACGTCCCCAACACCATTCACGCGCTCGAGCAGCTCGAATAGGTTGAAGCTGAGCGCGAAGTTCTCGACCGGGCGTGCCAGGCCGCCCTCGACCCGCAGGCCGAGGCCCTGCAGCGACACGTCCCCCGTGATCGGGTTGGCGCCCGCGTGGACCCCCATGAGATCGGTGACGATCACGCCCTCGTCGAGCGGTGCCCCGCGACCCGCCTCGAGGATGAGGTTCGACGGCCCGACCCCCAAGGTCGAGGCGTAGCTGCGCTGCGCGTGGCCCGTGTTGGCCTGGCCGGTCCGGCGGGCCGTATCGCTGTTGTGCAGGAAAGACCGTAGCACCCCGGCCTCGATGAGCGGCGTCCGCCTCGCCGGCGTCCCCTCGGCATCGAACGGACGGCTCGCGAGCCCGTCTGGAAGCGTCGGGTCGTCGACCAGGGTGATCAGGTCGCTGGTGATCCGCTGACCGATGCGGGCCGCGAGACGCGACTTGCCCTCGGCCACCGACTTGCCGGACAGGCTGAACAGCAGCAGCCGCAACAGGGTCGCGGTCACGTCGGGCTCGAACACGGTGTCGTAGCGACCCGTGCGCAGGGGCGTCGCCCCGAGGTGGCGGCCGACGCGCTCGAGGATCTGCTGCGAGGTCCGCGTCGGGTCGAGCTGGTGGAACTCCTTGGCAACGTCGAGGTCCCAGCCCTGCTTGACGCTGTCGCCCTGCTTCATCACGGGGCTGGCCATGAGCATGGCGTAACCGTTGCGGTAGCCACCGTCGACGCCACGGGTGGAACCGAGGACGGCCTCGGTCTCGGTCTCGGCGTAGCGGGCCATGAAGAGCGCGTCGACGCGGACATCGGCGACGACGGCGCGCTCGAGCGCCACGACCGCGGCGCCCTTGGCCTCGACGGCCGCCGAGAGGCCCTCGCCGATCAGATCCGAGCGCCCGAGCGCACCACCCGGCGGCAGCTCCGCGCCGCGCGCCGGCTGCAGGCGCGCGTTCGCGATCGCCTCATCGAGCATCCAGTCGAGGCTGGTGTCGTCGAGCGCCTCGCTCGAGGCATAGCCGACACGGCCGTCGGTGACGACGCGGACGCCCACGCCCCCCTGGTTGGCGTGGCCGATCTCGTCGACGCGGCCGCCCGACGCCGCCAGCGTCAGCTCCCGCGTCGAGGTCGCGAGCACCTCGGCGTCGACATCGGACGAGCGCGCCCGCTGCAGCACGTACGTTTTCGCCCGTTCGAAGCTCATGCCTCGCCCCCCACCACGATCTGCTCGACGCGGACGTGGGGTTGGCCGACCTCCGTGGGGATCGACCCGCTCATGCTGCCGCACATGCCGGGCTCGGTGCTCAGGTCGCGGGCGACCGCGTCGACCAGCCTGATCGTCTCGGGTCCCTTGCCGACCAGCATCGCGCCGCGCACGGGCTCGGCGACCTCGCCATCGCGGATCAGGTAGCCCTCCCTGACCGCGAAGTTGTACTCGCCCGAACCGGGCCGCACCTGGCCGCCGCCCAACGCCTTGGCGTAGAGGCCCAGCTCGATGCCGGCGAAGAGGTCGGTCGGGTCCTCGAAGTCACCGGGGAGGATGAAGGTGTTGCGCATGCGCGAGGTGGGCGCGAAGGTGTAGTTCTCGCGTCGTCCCGAGCCGGTACGGGCGTAGCCCGTCTTCAGCGATCCCCAGCGGTCGACCATGTACGAGGTCAGCACCCCACGATCGATCAGCACGGTGCGCTCCGTCGCCATGCCCTCGTCGTCGAACTCGGACGAGCCCCAGCCGTGCGGCGTGGTGCCGTCGTCGACGTACGTCACGTGCGGCGAGGCGATCTGCTCGCCGAGCTTGTCGGTCAGCACCGAGGCGCGTCTCGCCACCGAGGTCGTCTCGACCAGGTGGCCGAGCGCTTCGTGGAAGATCACGCCGCCGAAGCCGTTGCCGAGCACCACCGGCATCGTGCCTGCGGGCGCGGGGCGCGCGCGGAGGTTGACGAGGGCCTGGCGCGCTGCCCGCTCGCCGATCGTCGCCGGCGCGAAGCGGTCGAACAACTCGAGGCCGACCGACAGCCCGGGCCCGGCGTGACCCGTCTGGGTCTGGTCACCGTCGCTGGCGATGACGACCGCCGTGCAGCGGGTTCGAACGCGCCGGTCGTCGACCCAGGCACCCTCGCTGTTGGCGATCGTCACGTCCTGCTCCCACTCGAGCAGCCGCCCCTCCACCTGACGGATGGCCGGGTCGACGCGTGCGCCTGCGTCCAGCTCGCGCAGGCGGTCCAGCCGCCAAGCCTTCGGTCGCGCCTCGAAGGCGACGGACGGCGCGTGCACGCCCTCGGCGGCGCGGCAGCGGAGGTCGAGCCCGCCGCCACCACCGGCGTCGACGCCACCCTGGGCACCGCGCAGGCGCACGAGGGTCTGGGTCAGCTCGCCCAACGCCTCGTCGCCGAGATCGTTGGTGTAGGCGTAGACGACGTCGGTGCCGAAGAAGAGGCGCAGCCCGGCGCCCTGCTCGATGGCGCTGACGGCCTCCTCGACCTCGCCGTCGATCGTGCGCAGGGTGCGGCGGCGCCAGCGCTCGACGTAGAGCTCGGCGAAGTCGGCGCCGCCCCGTCGGGCGGCAGCGAGGACGGACTCGGCGGTCGTGGCCTGGAGCATGCCGGACGCTAGCACGCGACCCACGGTCGGGGCGCGACCGGCGGGGGGCCGCGGCCGCGCAGGGCGGGCCCCGGTTCAGGCCTCCGCGAGAAGCTCGAGCAGCTCGTCCAGCAGCGTGCCGACCCGCCTCAGCCGCTCCTCCGGGAGCCGCACCAGCGAGCGCCGCTGCAGCAGTCGCCGGGCCGCGTGCAGGCGATCGAGCACCTCGTCGTCGAGACGACGGTCGACCTTGCGGTCCGCACGCGCCTCGGTGATGCGCCGCCGGATCTGGCTGAGGCTGAGACGCTCTTGGGCGGCCTCCTCGAGGAGGCGCCGGCGGTCGCCCGGGTCGTCGACCCGGGCCAGCGCCTGGGCCTTGGTGAAGTCGAGCCGGCCCTGCCGCACGGCCTCGAGCAGCTCGTCGGGGAAGCCGAGGATGGGGACGCGGTTGGCCAGGAACGACGCCGGGGTGAAGCGCCCGAGGCGTTCGAACAGGCCCATCGCGACCCCCTTCTGGGCGGCCGAGAAACGGGCCTGCGGAGCCCGCCCGCGGCCCTCCTGGACGCACTCGTTGAGCAGCGCCAGGGCCCCGCCGCGGTCGAGTTCGAGGCTCAACTCGAGCAGCTGCAGGACGGCCTCGGTCTCCTCGACGGCGTTGAGGTCCTCGCGCTGGAGGTTCTCCATGATGGAGATCTCCAGCGCCTCGCGGTCGTCGAGCTCGAGGACGATGGCCGGCACGTGGCTGAGGCCGGCCTCCCGGGCGGCGCGGGCGCGCCGCTCGCCGGCGATCAACTCGTACCCGGCATCCACGCGCCGGACCAGGACGGGCTCCAGCACGCCGTGCTCACGCACGGAGGCCGTCAGGGCAGCGAGCGCCACGGGGTCCATGAACTGGCGCGGCTGGCGCTCGGGGAAGACGATGTCGTCGAGCCGGATGCCGCCGTCCCCGGCGCCGGGTTGTGCCTCGGGTGTCGCCTGGCCCAGGTCGCCGAGGATCGCCTCGAACACCGCGGCCCGGTCGAGGTCGCCGCGCCGCTTGCGGGCGCTCATGCGTCCATCCCCAGCGCTGCCAGGAGCTCCTGCGTCACCTTGCGCACCTCACGATCGGCCTCGCTACCCGGGGCATACAGGGGGATCGGCAGTCCCTCGACCTGAGCGTCGCTGTAGATCGCGGGGCGGCTGGCCAGCGGCGACGAGATCGGCGCCACGGCCGGCAGTTGGGCGGCGATGATCTCGTGGCTCTCGCGGTCGTGGCGCGTCCGGCGGTCGTGCTGCGTCAGGACGAAGAGCGCGATGTCGAGGTCGCGGGCCGCCTTCTTGTACTCGCGCACCATCTTGACGACCGTCGGGATGCCGTCGAGGCCCTTGCGGTTGGTGGGCAGCGGGACGACCACGCGATCGGAGGCGACGACCGCGAGGGCCGAGAGCTGGCCGAGGCTGGGCGGCGGGTCGATCAGCACGAAGTCGTAACCGTGCAGCCTGCGCACCGCGTCGCGAAGCCGCAACACGCCGAGGAACACGGTGAGGATCTCGCGCTCGATGATCGCGATGTTGAGGTGCGCGGGGATCAGGTCCATCCCGTGGACCTGGACCGGCGGCGGCAGGTGCAGGTCCGGTTCCTCGCCGTTGGCGACGTCCGCGGTCGCGTCACCGGGCTCGCCGAGGATGGCCGGGTAGACGGTGCGGTCCAGGTCGACGTCGTCGTCGACGCCGAGCCACTTCGTCAGGTTCGCCTGGGGATCCATGTCGATGAGCAGCACCCGACGACCCCCCTCGGCCAGCACGTAGCCGACGTCGCGGACCGTGCTCGTCTTGGCGACACCGCCAGCGTGGTTGAAGAAGGTGAGCACCATCATGGATCCGACCCCCGCGTGGCGCACCCGAACGACCCGGCCTCCACGGTGCGCGCATCATACCCGGCGCCCGCGCGCGGGCGCCCGACGCCCGTCCGCCGGTCCCGCCCACTCGCTCCGATGCACTGCAGGACGCGCCCCCGCCGAGCGTCCCGCTCGGGCGCCATAACGTTATGGCGCCTCCCATCTCCGCCGCCGGGCACCCGGTTCCGCGATTGTCCCACTTCGCGGCCACCGGGGCGGCCTCCGGACCCCCGTGTCCCCCACCTGTCCCACTTCGAGCCGCGCCAGGCGATGCCCTCGGTCGATCACGCTGAGCCGTGCTGCACCCGCATGGCACGCGCACCGCCCCTCGTCTCGCGGCGTCGCCGGGTGGCCGCCGCAGCCATCGGGGGCCGACCCCCCGGGGGCGGAGACCGGGCGCGGCCCTCGGATCGGATCGGTGCGCGCGCAACCGAGCGGGAACGATGCGGGACCGACCTCGCCGATGAGGCGACAGCGCGCACACATCTCTTCGCGCACCACACGCATCCTCTCGACCCGAACCGCCATCGGCGCGCAGCCCGCGGCGCCCGCAGGGGCCGCAGCCACGGGACCCAAGTGGGAATCCTGGGGGACTCGGCGTCGAGGCTCGAGGGTCCCCCAGGATTCCCGTTTCGCAGCGGAGCGGTAGCTGCGCGGGACCGTCGGGTGCCCGGGGCGCACCGGCGGGTGGACCGCTTCGCCGCTGGTCGGCGGCGCGGTCGATCGGCGTGCGATCGCGCACCGACGCATCGGAAGTGGGACGTTGGGGGTACCAGCGTCGCGAAGGGGGAGGGAGCGGGACCCGCCTTCGTTGCCCTTGGGCCGGCGTCACCCCGTCGGCGCCACCCGTGCCGGCGCTGGCCGTCCTGGGTCATCCTGGCGAAGGCAGCAACAGCGGGGCGGCCGAGGCCGCCCCGCCATTGGTGGTGGTCTTTCTCAGTTCTTCCTTTATCATTCCCTTTAGGTGGACCGCGGCAACGCCGATCAGGACGGTACGCGGTTGCGCCGTGCGGGAAACCCGTGGGACCGTCGGGGGAATCGAACGGGACCGGCGGGGGAGGCGCGGGGGACCGCGGTGGGGAAGGACGGGGACCAAGTGGGGAAGGACGGGGACCGAAACGGGGAACGTGGGGGACTCGGATTCCCCGTTGCCCATGCGATGTGGTGAACATTGACACACCGTTCCCCGCACGCGTATGGTTCCATGATCGCCGTGAGGGGGACCATGGAACGCGAACCAGCGCACGCGGACGAGGCCTCGCCGCCCGTCGCCGGAGCCGATCGGATGATCGCAGCCGGGGACGCTCGCCCGGCGGCGTCGGGCGGCGCCAAGGGCGGGGGCGGGCGCGCGCGTCAAGGGAGGGGGAAGGCGGGCCGTTCGGGTCCCAGGTCCGCGGCGAAGGCGGCCGCGCGCCGCGCCATCGAGCGCCGGCCGGGCGGTCGGGTCGCCGTCACCCAGGCCAACCCGCTCGCGCTTTCGCGCCAGGAGATGGGGCTCCTGACCAAGCGCCTGCTGGTGCTGGCGCTCTCCGACATCACGCGTGACGACCACGACCTCGAGCCCATCCGCATCACCGCCTGGGAGTACGCCCAGATCTTCAACATCCGCGGCAAGAGCATCTACAACCGCATCGAGGACTCGGCGCGCGAGCTCCTCGAGCAGACCGTCCAGGTCAAGGAGCCCAACGGCGACTGGATCATGTTCCAGTGGGTCAGCGAGGCCCGCTACGACAGCGGGCGCGACAGCAAGGACAAGCTCGCCTGCATCGAGCTCAAGATCCACGACAAGCTGCGCCCGTACCTGCTGCAACTGCGGCGCGACTTCAGCATCATCCCGACCGATCAGCTGCTCAGCTTCGAGTCGTTCAACAGCATGCGCCTCTTCGAGGTGCTCTACACGGCGAGCTACGGGGGCGAGAAACGCCACCTCGAGTTCGACGTCGACGATCTCAAGCTGCGCCTGGGCCTCGACGGGAAGTACGAGCGCTTCAAGGACTTCACCTACGTCCTGGACCGGGCCCGCGACGAGTTCTCGCGCTACACCTCGCTGACGTTCACCTACGAGGGCCGCAAGGTGGGCCGGAAGTACCAGCACGTCTCGATCCTCATCGAGAAGAACGACGTCTTCCAGCCGCGCGTGCGGTTGCCCGAGAGCATCGCGCGGCGGATCAAGCGGGAGGGGGACGGCGAGGCGAAGCTGCGCGCCCTGCAGGCGGCCGACGACCTGCGCGAGATCGGCTGGGCGCTGGATCCCGACGCCAGCGTCAAGCAGTACGGCCCGCAACGCGTCATCGACGTGGTGCGCTACGCCCGCACGCTGCAGCGCAAGGCGGAGCAGGCGGGCCGACCGATCGCCAACCTGGCCGGCTTCGTCCACAGCCTGCTGCAGCAGGGCATCGAGCCGCCGCGGGGCGAGGCGAGCGAGGCCGCCGACGCGCGGCTCACCCGCGAGGCACTGCGCGGGATCGTGGCGGGGCTCCAGGAGTCGTTCCAGCAGCAGCGCCGCGAGCGCGGGCGGGCCGCCTGGGAGGCGATGAGCGAGGACCAGCGGCAGCTGGTGCACACGCTGATGCAGGCCACGCTGCACAAGTTCACCCTCGAGCGCATCGAGCGCGACGGCTGGCAGGGGAGCCTCTACGAGCTGAGCCGGCTGGACGTGCTCGCCGCCCACGGCTTCGCGACCCTGCCGCCCCAGCTGCAGGACGTCGTCGCCTTCGTCGACCACGGCGACCTGCTCGCCGACTACCTGCCCGACGACCGCCGTCGGCTGCTGGACGAGTTGCGCGAGGCGGCCGGCTGATGCGCCGGCGCCGCCGGAGGGCGTGACCGTGTGCGGTCGCTACACCCTCTACCACGACGAACAGGACCTCACCGAGCTCTTCGAACTCGACGCCTTCTCGTGGGCCCCGCGCTACAACATCGCGCCGACGCAGACGGTCCCCATCGTCCGCGAGGGGCCCGCCGGGCGCGAGCGGCTCGACGCCCGTTGGGGGCTGATCCCCGCCTGGGTCAAGGAGCCGGCCAGCTTCAAGGCCCTGCTGTTCAACGCCCGCAGCGAGACCGTGGGGGAGAAGCCGTCCTTCCGTGACGCGGCGCGCGCGGCGCGCTGCGTCGTCCCCGCCAGCGGTTTCTACGAGTGGCGCGCCGAGGACGGCGGCAAGCGGCCGTACTACGTCCACCGCCGCGATGGCGCCCCGATGGCCTTCGCCGGCCTGTACGCCGAACGCGGGCGTGGCGAGCCGGCCCACAGCGCCACCATCCTGACCACCGAGCCCAACGACCTGATGGCGACGCTGCACGACCGCATGCCGGTGGTCCTCGAGGCGGACGCCTTCGCCCGCTGGCTCGACCCGGGCACCCGCGACCTGGGCGTGCTCGCGGACCTGCTGCACCCGTGCGCCAGCGAGCTGCTCGAGGCCTACCCGGTCGACCGCGCCGTCGGGAACGCCCGTGTCGACGAGCCGCGGCTGGTGCAGCGGGTGTGAGCCGGGCGCCCGCTCGAGCCACCGCGACGTCGCCCAGGCGATCCCCACGACCAGGATGATCAGCGTGATCGGCAGGCCCCCCCGCAGGTAGTCCCAGAAGCCGATGGTGACCCCCGTGTGCCCGAGGGCGCCGACGACCACGAAGAGCCCGGCGGACAGCGTCAGCAGCGACAGTTCGACGCGGGCCAGGACGCGCCGGGTCGCCCAGCGCGTCAGGGCGCGGAAGGCGCCGGCCCCGGCCAGCGCCTCGTTGAGCAGCATCGGACCGAAGAGCAGCGCCAGGACCTCGCCGTCGATCAGGGCGATCGCCTCGTCCAAGTCGACGACGCCCGTCGCCAACAGCGCCGCCGCCCCGACCAAGGCGAAGCCGGCGCGCTCCTGCGGCACGAAGGGCAGGCGGCCGAACGCGACGCCCGCCAGGGTCACGCTGGCGACGACCACCCGGCTCGGATCGAGGGCGGCCATGCGCCGCCGAGGCTGCCTCGGCGCATGGCGGGGGTCCTCGTACCCCGATGTGGCCCGCGTCACGCCATACCGTAAATAACGAGGTATGCTGATCGTCGAGGCACAACGCCATCCCCGGAGGCCCCGATGACCCCCCTGCTCCTGCTCGCCGCCTTCCTCGCCATCGTCGTCGCCGGCGGTACCCTGGTCTTCGTGTACGACGCCGTCGAGGCGGCCCTGAGCGATCTGCGCGACCGCCGCGTGGTCCGGCCCCGGCGTCCCGCGCGGCCGCCCGGGGCGACCGCCCCCGTCGTCGCCTGGCGACACCTACACTGAGGGCATGCCGTCCACCCACCCGGGCGAACCGCCCCTCGCCGACGCCCGCCGCCGGCTGGCGGAGCTTCGCCGCGAGATCGCCCGCCACGACCGCCTCTACCACCAGCTCGACGCCCCTGAGATCAGCGACGAGGCCTACGACGCGCTGTGGCACGAGCTGCGTGAGCTCGAGGCGCGGCACCCCGACCTCGTCGACCCGGACAGCCCCAGCCAGCGCGTCGGCGGCGCGCCGGTCACCGGTCTCGCATCCGCCGCCCACCTCGCGCCGATGCGCAGCCTCGACTCCTCGGCCAAGGAGGAGGCGTTCCGGCAGTTCGACGCCCGCGTGCGGCGCGCCCTCGGGGACGACGCGGAGGTCGTCTACTCGGTCGAGCCCAAGATCGACGGCCTCTCCGTCGAGCTGGTGTACGAGGCGGGACGCTTCGTCCGCGCGGTCACCCGCGGCGACGGGCTCGTCGGCGAGGTCATCAGCCACAACGTGCGCACGATCCGGGCGCTGCCGCTCGAGCTCGACGACGGCGTCCGCCCCGTGCCGCCGCTGCTGTCGGTGCGCGGCGAGGTCTACCTCACGCTCGAGGCCTTCGACGACGTCAACGAGCGCCTGATCCAGGAGGGCAAGACGCCCTTCGCCAGCCCGCGCAACCTCGCCGCCGGCACCGTGCGCCAGCTCGACCCCGCCCTGGCCGCCGAGCGGCCGCTCACGCTCTTCGCCTACGACGTGCTGGAAGCCGGGGCCGGCGACGACGGTCACGGTGCCCTGACGCGTCACCAGCAGGTCCTGGAGGCCCTCGCAGACTGGGGGCTGCCCACCAACCCCGAGAACCGCTTCGTCGACAGCGCAGACGCCGTCTGGGCCGCCTTCGCGGCCTTCGCCGAGCGACGCGACGCGCTCGCCTACGAGGTCGACGGCCTGGTGGTCAAGCTCGACGACCTCGCCGACCGCCGACGCCTCGGCGAGACCGCCCACCACCCGCGCTGGGCCTTCGCGATCAAGTTCCCGCCGCGCAAGGAGGTCAGCCAGGTCCTGCGCATCGTCGCCAGCGTCGGTCGCACCGGCGTCGTCACGCCGGTGGCGCTGCTCCGGCCCGTCAACATCGGCGGCGTCACCGTCAGCCGCGCCAACCTCCACAACCGCGAGGACCTGAGCCGCAAGGACATCCGCGAGGGCGACACCGTGCGCGTCGAACGAGCCGGCGACGTCATCCCGCAGGTGGTCGAGCGGCTCCAGGGGCCGCCCGACGCCGAGCGCGGCGACCCCTTCCGCATGCCCGAGGCCTGCCCCAGCTGCGGCACCCCGCTCATCGACCGCGGACCCTACACCGTCTGCCCCAACGCCTTCGGCTGTCCGGCGCAGGCGGTTGCCCGCCTCGTCCACCTCGGCTCGCGCATCGCCCTCGACGTCGAGGGGCTGGGCGAGGTCACCGCCCGCCTGCTCGTCGAGGCCGGCCTGGTGCGCGAGCTCCCCGACCTGTTCGATCTCACGGCCGCGGACTTCGGACGCCTCGAGGGCTTCGCCGAGGTCTCCGCGAGCAACCTCGAGGCCGCCGTCCGGCGGGCCGCCCGGACGACCCTGCCGCGCTTCCTCGTCGCCCTCGGGATCCCCGAGGTCGGCCCCGCCGTCGCGCGCACGCTCGCCGAACGCTTCGGCACCGTCGAGGCCCTGCGCGCCGCCGACGAGCAGACGCTCGAGAGCGTTCGCGGCATCGGTGGCGTGATGGCCGGCGCCATCGCCGGCTTCTTCGCCGATCCCCACAACGCGCGGGTCGTCGACCGCCTGCTCGACGGGCGCGTCGAGGTCGAGCCCTTCGAGGTCGTCGCGCCGGCGTCCGACGCCCTGGCGGGGGAGACGCTGGTCTTCACCGGCGCGCTGGCGGGCTTCACCCGTGGCGACGCCGAGGCCCTCGTCACCCGCCTCGGCGGCCGCACCGCGGGCAGCGTCTCGAAGCGCACGACCCTGGTCGTGGCGGGCGCCGACGCCGGCGCGAAGCTCGAGAAGGCGGTGGCGCTCGGGGTGCCCGTGGTCGACGAGGCGGGCTTGCTCGCGTTCCTCGAGGAGCGCGGCGTCGACCCCGCCGAACTGCGGCAGGTGGCGCCATGAACCGGCCCGCCTGCCACCGCCGCGCGCGCCCGCGGGGGCGACCGTGAGCGGGCGGCACCTGTCCAACGCGGCCGTCGCGGCCCGCCTGACCCGCCTCGCCGACCTGCTCGAGATCGATGGTGCCAACGCCTTCCGTGTGCGCGCGTACCGCGGCGCCGCCGAGACGATCGAGGCGCACCCGGAGGCGATCGCCGCCATGCTCGCTCGCGGCGCCGACCTCACCGCGCTCAAGGGCGTCGGCAAGGACCTCGCCGCCGCGGTCACGGCGCTGCTCGAAGAGGGCGAGATCCCGGCCCTGCGGGAGGTCGCCGAGCGCGTCCCCGGCGGCCTGCTCGACGTGGTACGGGTGCCCGGGGTGGGACCCAAGCGCGCGGCGACGCTGTGGCGCGAGCTCGGCGTGACGTCGCTCGACGACCTCGACCGTGCCGCCCGGGCGGGTCGCGTCGCCACGCTGGCCGGCTTCGGCGAGAAGACCCAGGCGAAGGTGCTCGCGGGGGTCGCGCAGGTGCGACGCCACGGCGGGCGCGTTCGTCTGGGCGACGCCGAGGCGGCGCTCGCGCCGCTGCTCGCTGCCGTGCGCGCGGCCCCCGGCGTCGAACGCGTCGAGGTCGCCGGCAGCCTGCGGCGGGGCCGCGCCACCGTCGGCGACGTCGACCTGCTGGCCGTCGCGGAGCGGCCCGCCGCCGCGATGGCCGTCCTGCGCGAGCACCCCGACGTCGCCGAGGTGCTCGGCAGCGGCGACACCAAGACCAGCGTGCGGCTCGAGGGCGACCTGCAGGTCGACCTGCGGGTGGTGCCCGCGGCCTCCTTCGGGGCGGCGTGGCAGTACTTCACCGGCTCGAAGGCGCACAACGTCGCGCTGCGCCAGCGCGCGGTCGACCGTGGCCTGCGGCTCTCCGAGTACGGTCTCTTCCGCGGCGGCGAGGGGGAGCACCCGGAGCGCGGCGAGCGCCTGGCCGGCGCGGAGGAGGACGGCGTCTACCGCGCCCTGGGGCTGGACTGGATCGCGCCCGAACTGCGCGAGGACCGCGGCGAGATCGCGGCGGCGGCGGAGGGGCGCCTCCCGCGGCTGGTCGAACTGAGCGACCTGCGCGGCGACCTGCACATGCACTCGACGTGGTCCGACGGCACGGCCGCGATCCGCGCCATGCGCGCCGCCTGCGCCGATCGCGGCTACGCCTACATGGCGATCACCGATCACTCCCAGGCGCTGCGCATGACGGGGGGGCTCGATCCCGAGAAGCTCGCCCGGCAGTGGGCCGAGCTCGACGCCATCGCGGCGGAGGACGCCGGGCGCCCCGACGGCGACGCGCGACCCCGGCTGCTGCGCGGTCTCGAGGTCGACATCCTCAAGGACGGTCGCCTCGACCTGGACGACGACTGGCTCGCCCGCCTCGACGTGGTGATCGTCAGTGTCCACAGCCACCTCGATCTCCCCGAGGCACGGCAGACCGAGCGCGTGGTGCGCGCGCTGCAGCACCCCGAGGTCAACGTCCTCGCGCACCCCACCGGCCGCCTGCTCGGCAGCCGGGAGGGCATGGCGCTCGACCTGGACGCGGTCTTCGAGGCGGCCGCCGCCCACGGCGTCGCGGTCGAATGCAACGCGAGCCCCCAGCGGCTGGACCTCGGTGACGTCGAGCTGATGCGCGCCGTCGCGGCGGGCTGCCGCGTGGTGATCGACACCGACGCGCACGCGGTGGCCGGGCTCGGCGACATGCGCCACGGCGTGGCCACGGCGAGACGCGCGTGGCTGGGGCGCGAGCACGTCGTCAACGCATGGACGCTGGAGCGGCTGCGGGCGTTCCTGGCGAAGCGGCCCACGGCCGTGGCCGGATGACCCGCCCGTCGCGTATCGTCGGGCCGTGATGCGCGCGTGAGCCGGCTTCGGGCCTGGACCCTCGGCGTCGTCGCGCTGGCGACGTCGTGGTCCGGCGCGTGGTCGCTCACCGGCACCCCCTACGGCGCGATCGTCGACGACCTGCTGGAGCGCTTCCATGCCCAGGAGCAGGCGTGCCGGGTGGCGCAGGCGCCGGCGGAGGCGTGCTTCGTGGTCGACCCCGGCCGCGCGGCACTCCTGGCGGAGGCGATCGAGGCGTTCCTCGACGAGCACGCGGGCGCCGTGGCGCGGGGCGCATGGTCGTCGGCGAACGGCACGCACCGTGTCGCCATCGCCTTGACCGACGCCGGCTGGGGCACCCTGGAGCTTTGGCTCGTCGAGGTGCCCGGTCATCGCATCGAGGGCCGCTTCCAGCACCTGCCCGAGCGAGGGCGGTGAGGTCCTTGCCGCGCCTGCGCCCGGCACGTCAGCATGGCGGCATGCCGCGGCGCCCCCCTCCCTTCACGGCGGGCGACCTGCTCGGTGCGCCGGGGTCAGACGCCGTGCAGCCCGATCTATTCTCCGGGACGCAGGTCGTGCAGCGCACGCTCCCGAGGACCGGCACCCGCGTGCGGCTCCGCCTCGCCCCCCTCGGCGACGGCAGGGTCCGGGTGGTCGAGGCCGTGCGCTGCCCCGCGGGCGCGGTCCGGTACGAGCCGTGGCCCGAGGAGGAGGGGCGCGAGACCGACCTCGAGCGCCTGCGCCTCGGCATCGGCTACGCGGAGCTGTTCGGCGGCTGAGCCGGCGCCCGCTACGTCGCTCGGGCACCTGGCGCGGCGCCGCCGCGCGGGGTATACCATGGGCCGATGCCCCGTCGCTGACGCGCTCCGAGCGCGCCACCGGGCAGCGAGCGCCGCGTGCGAGCGGCGCCGCGCGTGCACACGATGAGTTTGCCCGCGGCACGGGCGTTCGAGGAGGTTCGATGAGGTTCCCGACGGCGCCCGCAAGCGCCGCCCCAATCGCTGCCCGGCGTGCGTGCCCCCCGCGGCACGCGCCGCGGGCGGGAGGTCGATGCCGATGCTGACGGCCCTGCTGGTCGCCTTCGCGGCGGCCCTGGCGGCCCCCTGGCTGACCGTCCGACTGGGCCGGTCGGTGGGGTGGGTGCTGGCGCTCCTCCCCGCGGGGCTCACGGCGTTCTTCCTGAGCCTGGGGCCGCGGGTCGCGGCGGGTGAGCCGCTCGTCCAGCGGGTGTCCTGGGTCCCGCAGCTGGGCGTCGAGCTGGCCTTCCGCGTCGACGGGTTGTCGCTGCTGTTCGGCCTGCTGATCGCCGGCATCGGCACCTTCGTCGCGATCTACGCGGGCGGCTACCTGGCGGGCGACCGGCAGCTACCGCGCTTCTACCTGCTGCTCTTCGCGTTCATGGCGGCGATGCTGGGCGTCGTCACCAGCGACGACCTCATCCTGCTGTTCGTGTTCTGGGAGCTCACCAGCATCACCTCGTTCTTCCTCATCGGCTACCAGCACGAGTCCGAGGAGAGCCGCGCCAACGCCCTCCAGGGGCTGTTCGTCACCGCCGGGGGCGGACTGGCGATGCTGGCGGGTTTCGTGCTCCTGGGCTCCATGGCCGGCACCTACCGCATCAGCGAGCTGCTCGCGGCGCCCGCCGTGCTCGTCGAGCACCCGGCGTACCCGCTGGCGCTGGCGCTGGTCGCCTTGGGCGCCTTCACCAAGTCCGCCCAGTGGCCGTTCCACTTCTGGCTGCCCAACGCGATGGCCGCCCCGACGCCGGTGTCCTCGTACCTGCACTCCGCCACGATGGTGAAGGCGGGCGTGTACCTGCTCGCACGCCTCGCGCCAGGCCTCGGCGGCACCCCGGAGTGGTTCTGGCTGCTCACGCTGGTCGGCGGCGCCACAGTGCTCGCCGCCACCGGTCTGACGCTGCTGCAGCGCGACAGCAAGCGGCTGCTGGCCTACTCGACGATCGTCGCCCTCGGCACGATGGTGCTCCTCATCGGCGTGGGGACGGACGCGGCCATCAAGGCGATGGTCGTGTTCCTCTTCGCCCACGCGCTGTACAAGGCGCCGCTGTTCATGGCGGCCGGCTCCGTCGACCACGAGGCCGGCAC
>CAZJUA010000011.1:0-2589 GCA_964549045.1 uncultured bacterium
GCCCTTCCGGGCGCGTGCCAGCGCGGCGAGGTAGGCGTCGGTCACTTGGCGGTGGCCGTCGACCCGGTCCCAGGCGATCGCGTCGGCGCCGAGGTCCGCCGGCCAGAACGCGTGACGCGGATGCCGCGCGAGCGCGGCGAGCACGGCGGCGGCGTCGGGGGCCGGCCAGCCCTCGCGGACGAGGAAGCGGGCCAACGCCGTCTGCGTGAACGGGCACGTCGCGAAGCGGCCGTCGGTGCCTTCCAGCCACGCCTCGGCCGCGTCGTGGTGCACGTGCTCGGCGACGACGAGGGCGATGAGCACGTTGGCGTCGAGGAGCGTCACGCCGATGGCTCGTCCTCGAGCGAACGCACGTCCTCGCTGGTGACCACGCGCCCGATGGACACGACGGGCAGACCCGTCCGCGGGCTGCGGGCCGGGAACGGCGTCGCGCCCGGTTCGAGCCCGCGGCGCACCAGGTCGGCCACCACCTCGCTCAGGCTGCGCGACGTGTCGCGGGCGATCGCCTTGGCACGCTCGAGCAGCTCAGGGGGAAGGTCGATGGTGGTCCGCATGGCTGCATCGTAGCATCATGATGCAGTGATGTTCGAGGACGTGGCCGATATGCGGATGACTTCGTTGATGGTGCGACGCGGATGCCTGCGAACCCGGCTCGAACCGGGCGGTCCTGGGCCGGCGGCTCAGGTCGCGTCCAGGAACCCCTGCGCCCGCAGGTACGCCAGCACGTTCTCCGAGAAGCGCGCGTGGGCGGCGCGCGTGTACTTCACGGTGGTGTAGATCTGCGCCAGGTTGCCCACGCCGGCGGCCTCGACGCGCTCGCGCAGTTCGGGGATGGCCATGTAGCGCGCCCAGCCGGCCGTCTCGCGCTCGCGGTAGGTGGCGCGGATGGCGTCGTCGTCGGGCTGCTGGTAGGTCTCGACGTGGACGAGGCCATCGAGCGGCAGGCGGTCGCGCCGCGGCGGGTCCTCGGCGGGCGTGCCCATGACGAAGCCGGTCACCGGCACCACGCCGCGCGGTAGCTCGAGCAGGCGACCGATCTCGTCGCAGTTCGCCAGCGTGCTGCCCAGGTAGCAGATGCCGAGCCCCTCCGCCTCGGCTGCCAGCGCCACGTTCTGCGACACCAACACCGCGTCGATGGCGGCGACCATGAACGCGAAGAAGTCGTCGAAGCCGTCCTCGGCGTCGCTGAGCGCAAGCCACCGGCGCATGCGGTGGAAGTCGGCGCAGAACGTCACCAGGACGGGCGCCTCGAGCACCATGTCCTGGGCCATGTGCGGCGCGTGCAGCCGCTCGCGCAGGGCGCGGTCGCGGGTCACGACGATCGAGTACGCCTGCATGTTGCCGGACGACGATGCCCGCACACCGGCCTCGAGGACGCGGTGCAGGACGTCGTCGGGAACCGGATCGGGCCGGTAGCGGCGGATGGAGCGGTGGGCGAGCATGTGGGCGATCGGGTCGGGGGCGGCGGCCATGGTGTCGCAGGGTACCGCCGGCGGCGGGCCTCGCGGGCCACAGGTCGGGCCGGGGGTCGGCGGCCGTCAGACCCCCGCGAGCGCCGCCAGCCCGTCCGCCAACTCCTCGAGCCGCTCGCGCAGCGCCAGCCGCTCCAGCCAGCGCCGCGGGATGCCCGCGCGACCGTAGAACGCGCCCGCGAGCTGCCCGGCCACGGCCGCGGTCGTGTCGGCGTCGTCACCGAGGTTGGCGGCCGCCAGCACGCATGCTTCGAAGCTCTCGGTGGTGGCGAACGCCCACAGGGCGGCCTCGAGCGAGTCCAGCACGTAGCCCGTGCCGCGGATGTCGGGCGGCGCCTTGGCCAGGAACGAACCGGCGGCGACCCCCGCGATCTTCGGATGCAGGGGCGCGGCGTTCCACAGGCCGGGCGCGGGCGCGTACCCCGGCGACAGCAGCGCTGCCTTCGCCTCGCCCCGGACGGCGCCCACGAGCAGGCCGCCCAGGTAGCGGCAGGCGTCGACGCAGACCGGCAGCGCGTGGGTCGTGCGCGAGCTCTCGCCCGCCAGGTGGACGGCCTCCGTCGGGTCGTGCGCGAAGGCGAGGGGCACGGGCGCGAGGCGCATGATCGAACCGTTGGCCGCGCTCTCCGCGTGGGTCGCGCCGCTCGTGGCGGGGTCGCCGCTCGCCTCGAAGCGCTCGAGCGCCGCGCGGGTGGTGTGGCCGACGTCGAAGCAGCGCCCGGTCGAGCTCAGGTGGCCGTCGCGGTACCAGCGGAGGTAACGCCGCAACTGGTCGGCGGGATCGAACGCGCCCGTCTCGACCAGGCTCTCGGCCAGGCAGGCGGCCATCGAGGTGTCGTCGGTCCACGCGCCCGCGGGCAGGCCGAAGGGCCCCCCGCCGACCATGTCGACGAGGGGCGCGAAGCTGCCGGGCGGGCGGAACTCGACGGTGGTGCCGACGGCGTCGCCTGCGGCGAGCCCCAGCAGACCGCCCCGGATGCGCTCCGCCGCGCCGGTGTCGCGTGCGGTCACGACGCCGCCTCCGCCCGCGGCGACGCCACCTGCGGGACGGCCTGCGTCCACACGCGCCGGTAGAGCTCGGCCATCGGCGGGTCGAACAGGACGAAGCGCACGAGCG
>CAZJUA010000012.1:0-4959 GCA_964549045.1 uncultured bacterium
GGGCTCTCAGCCACGACTGACCCCGGCAACGTGCACCTTGACGTCGGCCACCTCGATCCCCGCGTAGGTCCGGGCGGCGTAGCGAACGCGCTCGACGACCGACTCGGCGACCGCCGGGATGTTGACGCCGTACGCCACGACCACGTGCAGGACGATGCAACTGGTCAGGCCCTCGGCGTCGCGTTCGATCTCGACGCCCTCGTCGACCTGGGACACGCCCAGGATCCGGCGCAGGCCCTCGCTGAGGCTGGCGGGCGCCATCCCGACCACGCCGGGCACCTCGTGGGCGGCGAGACCGATCACGGTCGCCAGGGCGTCGTCGGCGACTTCGACGTGGTCGACCTGCGACGGCCTCCGGACCGGCTTCCTGCGCGAACGGCGCTTGCGCTCGGGGGGTTGCGGTGCGGCCGCCTCGGGTGCGGCTGGGACGTCGTGGGCAGGCGTGTCGTCTGCACCGGGGCCTGCGTCGGCGGGTCGGCGGCCGCGCGAGGCATCGGCCTTTCGTCGGGTCATCGGGGTCCTCCTCGGCCTTGCGACATGCTAACCCGCCTCCACGCCCCGTCGGCGCGTCACGGCGTCGTCGGTGCCAGCGGGTCCCACGGCTCGACGTCGAGGCGCGTCGCCACGACGTCCAGACCCGCCTCGCGCACGGCGGCCTCCGCCCGCGCCAACACGCCGGCGAGGCGGTCGCGGTCGGCGTCGACCGCCACGACCACGAGGCGCTCCCAGCCATGCGCGTCGAGGCCGGCGACCCGTGCGACGGAGAGCGAGTAACCGCGCCGCCAGCGCTCCAGGAGCGGGAGGATCAGCGCCCGCTTCTCCTTCAGGCTGCGGGCCCAGGGGCAGCCGACCTCGACCTGCAGCACCCCGACCCAGGGCACGGCCCCACGATCGCGCGCGGCGGCGCCACCGCCGTGGGCGCGCGCGTTCACCCCATGCCCGCGACGAAGCCCAGCCGCCGCAACGCCCGGATGAGGTCCATCACCGTGACCTCGCCGCCGTCGTACTCCACCATCACCTGACCCTCGCCGGCCGCCGCGGCGTCGATGACGCCGGGCACGGCGCGCAACGCGGCCAGCGTCTTGACGCGGGCGGGCTCGTTGTCGAGCCCACGGATGGCGAGCAGGGCGCGGTCGGGACTCACGCCTTTCCTCCGTCCGTCAACGTGCCCGGCTTCGCGGGCGACCCGGGGTTCGCACGCGAACCCAGGACCCGCTCGAAGCGCCGCGTCGGGCGCTCGCTCCAGCTCGCCGCCGACAGCAGCGCGGCGAGCGCCGTGTCGGCGGCGGGGACCTCCGCCGCCAGATCGTAGACGGCCGCATCGTAGGCGCTCTTGACGACCGCCTCGGCCAGCGCCCGCCGCGCCTCGGGCGAGCCGATGAGGCGCGAGACGTGCACGGTGGGTCGGACGCCGTCCCACACCGCCTGGGCCAGCACGACGCCCTGCGGTCGGCCGCCCGCCTCCGCCACGAACGCGTGGCCGGTCCGGGCGAAGAAGCCGAGGCCCGCGGCCTCGACCGCCGGCTCGACGCCCATCTCGCGGGCATACGCGGCATCGAGGGGCTGTAGCGCGGCCAGGTCGTCGACGGCGACGGGGCGCAGCGACAGGCTCATGGCGCCATCGTACGCGCCGGCACCCCAGGGGCCCGCGCCCTCGTCACGGCCTCGGAGCGGGACGGGTCCCACGCCTCGTACCCGGCCTCCACGAAGTACAGGCCCTGGGCGCCGACGTTGGGTCCGGCCCGCTTGCGGTCGCGCGCGGCGAGCACGGCGATGACGTCATCGGGCATGAGCTTCCCCTTCCCCACCCACAGCAGCGTGCCGACGATCGTGCGCACCATGTGGCGCAGGAAGCCGTCGCCGGCGAGGTGGAGGCGCAGCTCGGCCCCCTCCTCCCGCAGGTCGCACAGGTACAGGGTGCGGACCGGGGTGCGGGTCTCCTGGGTGGCGAACGAGCTGAAGTCGTGCGTCCCCTCCAGGTGGCGGGCCGCGCGCTGCATGGCGGCGACGTCGACGCGCCGGAACACCGGCTGCCCCCGCCGGCGCTCGAGGGCCAGCCCCCGGGGGTCGTCGCGCACGACCCGCAGGCGGTAGAGGTAGCGCCGGTAGCGGCAGCCGAACTGCGCCTCGAAGTCGCCGGCGACGGTGGCGGCGTCCAGCACGACGACGTCGCGGGGAAGGTGCGCGTTGAGCGCCAGGCGCAGCTTCTCGTCCGGCATGCCCGCCTCGGTGTCCACGTGGGCGACCATGCCCAGCGCGTGGACCCCGGCGTCGGTCCGCCCGGCGGCGTGCACCGCCCCATGGCGCCCCGGCAGCGCCGCGAAGGCGTCTTGCACCGCGCCCTGGATCGTCCGTTCGCCGGTCGGCTGCCACTGCCAGCCGGCGAAGCCGCTGCCGTCGAACTCGAGCGTCAGGCGCACGCGCCGCACGTGCTCAGATCCGTGAGCGCCGCACGGGCACCAGCCCGAGCGCGGCGCCGATGAACGGCGCGACGACGGTGACGGACGCGGCCAGCACGAAGTACCGCAGGAAGCCGCCGATCGGGTCGCGCTTGACCTCCTCGGGCAGCAGTTGGCTGCTGGCGACGAGCACCGTGAACGCCAGCAGCAGGCCGATCGCCGCGACCGCGATGCGCCCCCACAGTGGGCCATCGGTGCGGTGCGGGACGAGCATGGGACCGACCACCAGCGCCGCCAACGCCCCCATCAGGAGGTCGGACTCCGGCGTGGGTGCCAGCAGGTGGAGCGCGAACGGCGCGGCCACCCCGACGAGGAGGAGGAGCCACGCGGGCGGCGTGAGTTCGGCGCGCACGGCGGCGATCGCCACGGCCACCATGAGCGCGCCGAGGGTCAGCCCACCCACGACGTCGAGGGGCACGTGCACCCCGAGGTACATGCGGCTGAAGGCGACGAGGACGACGATCAGCGTCGCCACCACCGTGAACCAGCGGCGGCGGGCCAGCAGCGCGGCCAGGCCCCAGAAGGTCAGGCTGCTCTGCGCGTGCCCCGACGGGAAGCCGGGGCCGAGGGCGCCGGCGGCCGCGCGCTCGGTCCGCACGAGGTCCGGGTCGAGATCGAAGGGCCGGGGCGTGTCGAACCACCCCTTGGCGTGCTGGTTGAGCATGAAGCTGAGCATGAGCGTGATCCCGAGGGTGCGTCCCGCGCGGGCATCGATCGCCAGGTAGGTGACCACCATCAGCGCGATGTAGGCCTCCTCGGAACCGAGATCGGTGATCCACGTCATCAGCGTGTCCAGCCACGGCGTGGCGATGCTCTGGATCAGTTGGATCGTCTCCACGATGCGGACCTCCACCGCCCGCGCGCGGGCGGGCGCGCGACGCCGCGCCGACCCCTGCGAGGCGCGTGCCTGATTCGCGGCATCGTAACCCCCCGTGCTTCGCGTGCGACCATGGGGCCATGAACCGGACCATGACCTCCGAGACGTCGCTCCTGCGCACGCCGGCGGTCGGCATGACGTCCGGCCGCCTCGACGACACCATCGCGGCGATCGCCTCCGCGCCCGGCATCGGGGCGATCGGCATCGTCCGCGTCGCGGGACCCCGGGCGTTCCAGATCGCAGCCGCGGTGTTCCGGCCGGCGGGCGACCACGACGTCCTCGATCTGCCGGGCGGCCGCGTGGTGTTCGGGCGGGTCGTCGACGCCGACGGCGAAGGGCGCGACGCCGCCGGCGCCTTCGTGGACGAGGGCCTGCTGCTCACCTTCCGCGCGCCGCGGTCCTACACCGGGCAGGACGCCGTCGAACTGCAGGTCCACGGCGGCCCGGCCGTGCTGCGCACGGTGCTCGAGGCCTGCCTGCGGCGGGGCGCCCGGGCGGCGGAGCCCGGCGAGTTCACGCTGCGGGCCGTCGCCTCCGGCAGGCTCGATCTGGCGCAGGCCGAGGCCGTCCTCGCGATGGTCGAGGCGCGCAGCGACGCCGCGAGGCGGCAGGCCAGCGTCGGGCTGTCCGGTGCCCTCTCGGAGGCGATCGACGCAGCCCAGCGCGAGTTGACGTCCGCCTACGCGGACGTACTCGCGAGCCTCGACTACCCGGAGGAGGGCGTCCCGGAGGCCAGGGTCGAGACGCCCGTCGCCGCAGCGCGCTCGCGGCTCGAACGGCTCCTGGCGACGGCGAGCGCCGGTCGCTTCGCGGCCCGCGGGGCGCGCATGGCGATCGTCGGCCGGCCGAACGCGGGCAAGTCCAGCCTGCTGAACGCCCTGCTCGGGTACGAGCGGGCGATCGTCGCCGACGCGCCCGGGACGACCCGCGACTACCTCGAGGCGCCCCTCGAACTGGGGCGGGTCAGCGTGACGGCCGTCGACACCGCCGGGCTCCGCGCCACGGAGGACGCCGTGGAGGCCCACGGCGTCGCGCGCGCGCGCGAACTGGCGGCGGCGGCCGACGTGGTCCTGGCGCTGGTCGACGGTACGCGGCCGCTCGAACCCGAGGACCTCGCGCTCGTCGCGGCGCTGGACCGCGGCCGCACGATCTGGGTCGCGAGCAAGGCGGACCGCCCGCGGGTGTGGGACGCGTCCGAGCTGGGGGCGCCCGTGCGGCCGGTGTCCAGCGCCACCGGCGCGGGCCTCGACGCGCTGCGCCAGGAGCTCGAGACGCGCCTGGAGGGCGACGCCGCCGGCGAGGAGGCGTGGGTGACGTCGGAGCGGCAGGCCGACGCGCTGCGCGAGGCGGTGGCGGCCCTGGCCCGGGTGCCGGGCGCGCCCGCCGACCTGCAGGGGCTCGACCTGGAGACGGCGCTGCGCGCCCTGGCCCGCATCACGGGCCGGGGCGACGTGGCCGAGGACACCCTGGCCGAGGTCTTCGCGCGCTTCTGCGTCGGGAAGTGAAACGCGTCGACCCGGGGCGACGCGCCGGCGACCCCGGGCGACGCGCCGGCGGCCCGGGGCGGCGCGCCGGCGGCCCGGGGCGGCGCGCCCGGCGCCCGGGGCGGCGCGCCCGCGGCCG
>CAZJUA010000013.1:0-27253 GCA_964549045.1 uncultured bacterium
CGCCTACGCCGCCGCTAAGGCCGTAACGTCCGGCCGCTCGACCGGAACCCCGAAGACGCGCGACGGCATCGTCGAAGCGATCCGCGCCCTGCGGGTCCCTCACCGCTCCGCGGTCAAAGCCCGCACGCAGGCGATCAACCAGGCACGCCAACTCCTCGTCACGGCTCCTGAGTCCGTACGCGCGCCCTTACGAAACCGCTCATGGCTCGATCTCGCTCGCGCCAGTGCCAAACTCCGCTCGGCCGACCTGAGCGACCCGGCGGGCGCGACCAAGGCCGCGCTGCGCCGCCTCGGTCGGCGCATCCTCGCCCTCACAGACGAGATCGAAGAGCTGAACCAGGCGCTCGCGGATCTCACGACCCGCGCTGCACCCGAACTCCTCGCTCTGAAGGGCGTAGGACCGAATGTGGCGGGCCAGTTGCTCGCCACCACCGGCGACAACCCCGAGCGGCTCAACTCCGAAGCTGCGTTCGCTCACCTGTGCGGCGTCGCTCCGATTCCGGCCTCGACCGGCAGGAAGGACCGGCACCGCCTCAATCGTGGTGGCGATCGCGCTGCCAACCACGCCCTGCACACCATCGTTCTCTGCCGCATGCGCTGGGACCCTCGCACCCGCGACTACGTCGAACGTCGCACCCAGCAGGGACTCTCGAAAAAGGACATCATGCGCTGCCTCAAACGCTACGTCGCCCGCGAGGTCTACAAGACCCTCACGGCACCATCATGCCGATCCGCCATCCCCGTCCGCGCTCCCATCGCGCTGACGGCTTGACGGACCATAGGAGCATCGGGCACATGGGGACGTGGACGTTGTCGGCCCGTTGCGTTCGCGCGTGAAGATCCGCGGCAGCCGCGTGACCACGGGCGGTGGTCGCCATGGTGGGCGCCGGCAGCGAGCTAGTCGCCTAGGGCCGGTGGTATCGTTCGCCGAGATGCGTGGCGTGAGTGGGCTGCGGCCATGAGGCTCTACCCCTGGGCGGTTGCCCTGCTCGTGGTGGCCATGCTGGCGGCGGGCCTGCAGGCGTTCGTGCTGACGCGCGAGCTGCGGGCGCATGCGGATCGGTTGGCGTTGTACGAGACGATCGACGGCCGGGTGACGGTGACGCGGGACACCTGGGTGAAGTTGCTGACGGGCGGGTTGTTCGCGGGGGACCGGGTGACGCTGGAGGATGTGGCGCAGCTCAAGGCGCACGCGGCGCGCTTGGAGCGTCGGTTGCTGTGGGCCAACCTCGGCCTGTTGGCGGCGTCGGCCGCGTTCGTGGTGCTGCCGTGGTGGTGGCGTCCGCGGTCGCGGGCGGTGGTGCAGCACCTGGTGGTGGTGTCGTGGGGGACGCTGGCGCTCGGGTTGTGGGCGCCGATGCTGACGTTGAGCGTGCACTACACGGCCCCCCTGGTCGGGAGGGTGATGCTGGAGAGCACCACCAAGGGGTTGTTGGAGAGCGTGTGGCTGTTCCTGACGCAGGCGCAGTGGCCGGTGGGGGTCATCATCCTGGTGTTCAGCGTGATCGTGCCGGCGGCCAAGCTGGGGCTGCTGCAGTGGCTGTTGGTGCGGGCGCGTCTGGATGGGTCGCTGGCGTCGTGGTTGTCGAACGTGGGCAAGTTCTCGATGCTGGACGTGCTGGTGGCGGCGTTGACGGTGTCGCTGTTCGCGTATGGCAGCAGCGGCAGTACGGATGCGCGGGCGGGTGTGGGCCTCTTCTACTTCGCCGGGTACTGCCTGGCGTCGCTGCTGGCGTCGGTCATGTTGGAGCGGCAGCAGCGGCTTGAGGCGTCGGCGCGGCTGCGGTAGGCGTCAGGTGCGGGGCCGAGCGCGGGTGCGGGGGTGCAGGGCGAAGGGCGCGATCACCAGCAGCAGGCCTGCGATCAGCGCGGCGAGCCAGGGCCCGAGGTCCAGCGCGACCAGCAGCCGGACGGCTGGCATCAGCGCGACGGCGACGAGCAGCAGGTGTAGGAGCGCGACGCCGAGCCGGCGGCCGAAGCGGCGGCGCAGGCCGGCGAGCAGGCTGAGGACGTGGAAGGCGGTCACGACCGCGAGGGCGATCCGCTGCGCGAACTGGAGTCGGTGGTAGAAGACCTGCTCGTGCAGGTGGCGCGCGCGGGCGTCGTGCTCGCCGGCCCGGAACATCACCAGGCTGACCTTGTGGGCGGTGTCGGGTGCGGCCTCGAGGGTGCGCGTCTCACTGAGGTAGCCGGCGCGAGCGAGCTCGAGCTCGTGGGCCCCGGGGGCGAGCGGTCGGTCGAGGAGCGGCGTGGTCCCCAGGCGCCGGTCGTCGAGGCGGACGCTGGCCTCGATGGGCTCGGTGGGCCAGTTGCCGGTCCAAGCGTAGATGGCGTACGCGCGGGCGTCGGTGGGGGAGCGTGGCAGCAGGGTAGCGCCGAAGACGGTGAGGGTGGTGGCGCCGGGCGCGGGGGTGGCGATGGCGGCGGGTGGCGCCTCGCGGGTGAAGCCATCGATCACGGCGGGCCAGCCGATCGTGAGCTGGACGGCGATCGCAGCCAGGATGAGGACGAGGAGGGTCCCGAGGGGGGTGCGGACGTCCATGGATCAGCTCCGGTGGCGCGACGGGCAGCGGGGTGCGCGGGGGGGTTCGGCTGCGCCGGCGTGCGCTTCAGTCGCGGGTGGTCTCGACGTAGACGGTGCGTGCGCGGCGGTCGTCCCACTCGATGGTGTAGCGGTAGGGGTTGGTGACGGTGACCTTGTCGACGGCGGCGACGGTGAGGATGGGCGTGTAGGTGGCCTCGACCCTGGCGGTGCAGGTGCGCAGGGGTGGGGTGCGGCGGTAGGCGACGCTCTGGGGGGTGCGGACGCGGAGGATCTCGACCTCGCTGAATAGCAGCGACGTGATGAGGTCGCGGCGGAGGGCCTCTTCGAGGGCGGTGACGGTGCGTGGTTCGTCGCACGCGGGTAGCGGTAGCGGGTCGAGGCGGCCGGTGGCGACGAGGACCACGAGGACGCCGGCGACGAGGGCGAGCGCGAGCAGCGCGAGCCGGGTGGGTTGGTTCATGGTCGATCCAGTCTACCGGGGCGCGGGTCGTCGCACTTGGGGTCGCGGCGGCACCTTCGTTAAGCCCGCCTGAGTCGCCTCCCTGACGCCTGGCACGATCCCCTGCCGGCGAACCACCGGGACCACGTCGCGTTGGACGACGCGATCGCCCAGGGGAGGCTCTTCTGCAACATGCTCGCGGTGGCGGGCGCGATGCGCGACCCATGAGCGCCTCGCGGTTCCGCGTTGTCCGTGCTAGGAGAGGTCGGGCCGGACGTGGGCGACCGACGCGCGTTCTCCTGCCTTGGCCCGCCCGGCTTCGGTGGCGGATGAGCGTTCACGGCATGCACGAGTGCCCAGTGAGGGGCGACGAGGTGGTCGTCGATCCGGGATCGACCTCGGTGCGCCCGCTACCCCATGGCTCGCTCTGGGTGAGCGACGAGCAGGTCGACGGGCGCCGCTGGCGGCGCGAGCCGAAGCTCACGCCGGGGTCGCCGAGGGGCGACGGATCTCGCGCTTCACCGGCCACACGTACTGGACGACGATGCCCAGGAGCGTGAGCCCGAGCCACCACCCGAAGGCGGCTTCCATCTCGGTGGCGGTGGGGAGCAGCGCCTCGGCAAGCGAGGTCGCCTCGACAGGTCTGCCCGAGAGGTGGGTGGCGCCGATCACGACGCCCCACGCGCCCAGCATGGCGGTGGCGACGGTGATCGTGAGGCGCTGCAGCGCGAGGGCGAGGATGCCGCCGACGACGGCCGCGATGGCCAGCGTGAGCGCTTCGGGGTTGCCGCCCCCCGCGACGTTGACGCCGAAGCCGACGATGGCGCCCAGCACCGCGCCGATCAGGAACACGCCGACGAAGTGCAACGCGAGCGTCAGCAGCGCGCCGACGCCCGCCCCCACCGCCGCGACCACGTAGACCAGCGGGCCCTCGGTGAACATGCCCGTGCCCAAGAACAGGCCGAAGGCGCCGCCAACCACCCCGCCGATCAACGCCAGGACGAACTTGAACACGTGGTAGCCGAAGAGGCACACGATCCCCCCGATCGGGATGAGCACGATCATGACGGCGTCGAGGACACTCGGTGACAACTCCATGCGACCGTCTCCATTCTCGCGGGAACCGCCGGCGCGGCGCCGGATCCCGCCGGTGGTGGTGGGCCCGAGGTCAGCGATCGGTGCCGGTCGGACCCTCGCCGAGATCGGGCAACCCGTGGAGCCACTGCGGGTCGAGATGCAGGCGACTCGACGCCTCGCTCGGGCCGAAGGGCGAATCGTCGTGCTCGCGACGCACCGCGTCGTACGCGGCGCGGTAGCGCCCGGCTGGTCCGCGGGACGATGCCGGGGCGAAGGGTCCGGCTGAGGCCACGGTGGGCAGCTCGAACGTCGCGACGGCCACGACCAGTTGCCGGGAGATGGTTCCGAGGGCCACCACGTCGCCTACGCCCACCTCCTGCGGAAGGCGCGTGGCGACCGTGGAGTGCGCGAGCAGGGTGAGACCGGCCGATTCGGTCGTGCCACGGGGGCTGGCGGCCGTGACGGCCTCGGTTAGGTCTCGGATGCGTTGTCGGAGGTGCTCGTCGGCATCGACGCCCAGGGTGCCGGCGTCGCGCGCGAGCGCCTCGAGGACGTCGAGCGGGATGGGGCCGCCTGAGGCGTCGGGGGCGTCCACCCTGCGCGTCCCGTCCTCCCCGCGGGCGCCATCCTCCTCCCCGTGGGCGCCATCCTCGCCGCTGTCGCTGGCGCCCAACGCGCGCAGCACGGCGGCCTGCAGACCCTCGAGGAGCACCGCGGCCGGCGGGTGCCGGTCCCACGGGTGCGCGAGCCCGCGGTAGACGGCGCGCACGGTGTCGGCCTCCGCCTGGCGGGCGTCGACGCGGTCGGCACGCTCGCGGCAGGCCTCGTACAGGCGCCGCTTGGCGGCCTCGTCGGCATGCACGTAACGCACGAAGGGATCGAGGGACCGTTCGTGCGCGCCTTCGGCGGCGCGGCTGGCGTGGCGAAGGCGGTCGCCGCCCAGCCGGAGTTGCGCGAACGCCCTCTCCCAGGCGTGGGCGAGCCCCTCGACGCCGCGCGCGACGCGTTCTAGCGCCGACAGTTGGTGCATGGCGCGCTCGTACACGCGCAGGGTCGCGGCGTGGCGGGCGCTGCCCGCGTCGTACGCCTCGGTGAACTGGGCGAGGTCGTCGCGGAAGAGGCGCGTGATCGCCGGCTGCGACAGGGCGCCGCTGAGGCGGTCGAGGGCCGTCTCGACGCGCTCGGGGGTGGTCACGTCGTCGTAGGCGTGTTCGTAGGCGTCCAGCTCGCGTTCGAGCAGTTCCACGTCGCCCCGGAGACGCGTGAGGCGGGCGCCGAGCAACTCCTGGGCCGCGTAGGCCAGGTGCCGGACGGCCAGGGGGTGCAGGATGCCCTCGTCGTCGAAGAGCCAGTAGGGAAGACGGAAGGCGTCCGTACCGCGTTCGAGCACCCCGTCATCCAGGTCGTACGCGAGCGCCGCGTCCGCGACGGTCGCTGCCGCCGCGCGGGCGCGGTCGCGGATGGCGCCGCGCCACCGGGTGAGATCGCGCTCGGAGCGGTCGATCGCGGCCCACACGGTGGCGCGGTCCGCGAGTTCGTCGGGCGTGGGGCGTCGCCATGGCCCGGGCTGCGCCTCGGCGACCTCCTCGAGTCTGCGTTGGAGGGCGTCGAGCCAGGCGCCGGCGCGGCTCCCGTTTCGCTCGCGACCGGTGGTCGCGGGGACGCCGACCTGGCGGCGGACGCGGCGCAACAGGGCGCCGCGGGGCCCCTCGTCGTCCTCGGACGCGAGCAGCGACGCGAACGCCGTCGCGTGGGTCGGAGGTTCGGGGACCGCGTCGGCGAACACGTCGTGCTCGTACGCCTCGAGCTGCTCCTCGAAGGCGCGCTCGAGGGAGAGCCAGGCCGCGTCGACGTCCTCGTGAACCCAGCGCTCGGCGACGTACCACGCGACCGCTTTGCGTGGGAACTCCAGGCGCGCCGACGCGATCGTCGCGAACGTCGTCGACCGCTCGTGCCCGCCGTGGTCGGGGTCGCCGCTGGGATCACCGCGGCGGCTGGCGTTCACGGCGCCGCCGACCCGGGCGAGCAGCGCCTGGAGGGCGAACGCGAGGTGTTCGGGGATCGAGCCGAGGGCGCCCTCGAGGTGGCTCGGTTGGTCGACGACGTACACCGATCGGAAGGGTCGGTGCGTGACGGGCGTCGCGCCCCGGCCGGGCAGGTACTCCAGGCGGATCTCCTGGTCGACGGTGCCCGCCAGCGCGGCGTCGATGCCGGCGATCTCCTTGACGGTGGCGTAGGCGCGGGCGCGGGCCACCTCGGCGATGTTCGGCGGCAGCAGGCCGGTCGCGACGAGGGCCTCGGGCAGCAGGAAGAGGCCGTGAACCGGCACCAGGCCGGGGTCGACGCCGAGGCGGTCGGCGACCGCGTGCCGGAGGTACAGGGCCGTCTGCAGCGCGATCCCCGAGCTGGTCGCGCCGGCGAGCGAACCGACCAACACGACTGCGGGGGGTCCGGCGACGCCGGGGGTCGAGGGTCGCTGGCAGAGCCGGTCGACGTCGGCCTCGAGGCGGAGCAGCGTCTCCGGCCGCTGCATGGCCTCGGCGAACGCCAGGCGGGCACCGACGCGCCAGTAGTGCGCTTCTCGCGCTGCGCGGTCTGCCATCCACAATGGGAACCACCCATGTGTGTCAGGGCGCTCGAACGCGATGCGCCCGAGGTTGGCCATGGCAGGCCCTGCCAGCCACAGCAGCGTGACGCCGACATCGGGGTCGCGAGGGTGGTTGGCGTCCGTGTCGATCAGGTGCCAGACGAACCGATCGGGCGGCTCGGCGGAGGCCATGGCCCGCAGCGCGCGCACGGTGTCGGCGCCGATGCCGCCGAGGCCGACGATCAGCATGCGGCTGGGGAGGGGGTCGGTCACGATGGCCTCCACGGGGACCACGGCTACCGGCGGACCAGCACCACGGCGGTCGCGTTGTCGGGGGCACCGGCGTCGAGGGCCGCCCGGATGAGGGCGGCGGCGATCTCGCGCGGCCCACGGGCCTCGGCGACGATCGCGGCGATGCGGTCGTCGTCCACTTCGCCGCAGACCCCGTCGGTGCAGAGGACGATCGTGTCGCCAGGGCGCAACGCGAGCGTCGCCCGATCGCGCGTGGCGGTGAGGCGATCGACGTAGTGCTGCTGGTAGGTCCTCAGCGACCCGAGCGAGCGCAGGATCTTGCCGCGCTCGGGGCTGCGGCGCGCCTCCTCCTCGGTGATCTCGCCGTTGGCGAGCAACGCGCCCACCAGGCTGTGGTCGCGGGTGAGGCGCTCGATGCCGCCGTCGTTGACGAGGTAGGCGCGGGAGTCGCCGACGTGCGCGAGCGTGACGCGGTCGGCCTGAGCGACGATGCCGGTGAAGGTACAGCCGCCGTTGCGACCCTCGAGCGCGGTGAGCACCGCGGCGTTGGCTTCCCACGCCAGGCGCTCCGTCCACTCGACCTGATCCGGCGGTTCGGTCTCGGCGCCGTCCGGCGCCGTGTGGACGAAGGCCGTCGCTGCGGCGCGGCTGGCCACCTCACCGGCCTCCTGCCCGCCCATGCCGTCCGCGACACAGGCGCGCAGGAGCGCACGGCGTCCGAGCGCGGTCTCCACGACCACCTGGCTGAACGCGTAGCTGTCCTCGTTGACGTGGCGGTCGGGGTTGAGGCCCACGGTGGTGGCTGCCGCGACGTCGATGGTGGGCAGCACGGCGTCCGCGTCCGAGCCGGCGGTGAGTTGGAGGAGCGCGTTGAGGAGCGAACCCGAGGCCGGGCGCGCCGCTGGGTCCGGGTCGAGGCAGCGTGCGAACAGCTGCGGCAACCCCGGGACGTCGAAGGCGGCCAGCGCGACGAGGCCGAGGCCTTCGGGCGGAAGCGGGCGACCCACCAGGAGGTAGTGCAGCACGGCCGCGATCAGGTACGCGCTGGCCGTGTTGGAGGGCGGCTGGTCCGAGACCAGCTCCGGCGCGGTGAACCCCTCCCGGAACGTGGGCGGCGCATCCTCCGCCAGGCGAGCCACGCGCGGCGGCAACCCCAACCGCACCCCCTGTTCGGCGGGGACGAGTTGGTCGGGGTCGAGGTCGATCAGCGCCAAACCGTGGGCGGCGAGGAAGTTCGCGAGTTGCGCCAGGTTGCTCGCGACGGCGGCGGCATCGACGAGCGCAAGCGGCGGCGCGAGCCGTGCCCCCTCCACGGCGGCGGCGACCACGCCTTCGGGACCGGCGTAGTGGATGCGGGGCAGGGCGCGATGCTGCCGCAGGCCCGCGAGCGGGCTCGGGCCCGACCGGATCAGCACGGGCTCGCCGTCGAGGACGCCGCGGTACCAGCCGTAGTCGAGCGGGGCGGTCACCTCGATGCGCAGCTCGCCCCAACCGATCGTCTTGCCCGACGACAGGCGCATGGCGTCCGCGGGCGCCGCGGGCGGCAGTTCGTGCTCCTCGAGGAACGGCTCCGCCTCCAGCTCGTCGTGTTCGCCGCCGGTACCGGTGGCTTCGTGGGCGACGGCGTCCTCGTCGCAGACCGCCTCGTACTCCTCGGCAAGATCATCGTCCGATGGTCCCCGTTGCGCATCGGGCACGACCTCGGCATCGCCCGGCTCGGGTTCGTCGTCCGCGGTAGCGCTGGGCGTCGCATCGATGGGAGCGGTGTCCTCCGCTGCGTCGGGGTCCGGCGGTGCCGGAGGGTCCGTGGTTCGGGCTTCCACGGCTCTGACGCTCTCGTCCGCGACCTCGGCGGGTGCCTGCGGGTTGGTGCCGCCCGTCTCCGGCGAGGGGCCCGGACGTTCCTCGTGGTTCATCCGTCCGTCCGGAACACGAACGCGATGTTGCCGAAGGCGAGCTCGTCGCCGTCGCTCAGACGCGTCGGGGATTGCAGGCGCGGCTCGAACTGCGCGCTGCCGGAGCGCTTGACGAAGACGCCGTTGGTGGCGCCGAGGTCCTTGACGTGCCAGGCGCCGGCCTCGACGTAGAGCTCCGCGTGGCGGCGCGAGATCGCCTCCGATCCCGGGAGGGACGACAGGTCGATGTCGACTGGCCCGGCGGAGGCGTCGAAGCGGCCCACCACCATCCGCGATCCGTGCAGCGGGATCGTCTCGGCGGTGACGGCGCCGAGGCGCTTGAGGCGGAGGCTGGCGGCGGCAGGCTCGAACGAGTGGATCCCAGTGTCCCACGCGGGCTCGATCGTCGTACTCGGCTCGGTCGCGGCGGGTGCGCTCCACGCGCCCTGTCCCGGTTCCGAGGGGCCCGACTCCGCTTCGCTCGCCTCCGGCGCCGGCGTGGGGTCGCCGGCGGAGGCCCCGGGGATGTACAGGGAATCGGCGTCGCCGAGCATGTAGCCGCAGTTCAGGCAGTCGCGCTGGCCGTCGGGGATGGTCGTCTGGCACACGGGGCAGATCGTGCTCATCGTTCGCTCCTCACTGTGGGGGGATCGGTGATCCGACACGGTCGACGCCGTGCGGGCGGCGCCACGCGGACGGTCGCCGATGCGCGCCGGCTTCCGTCGCTGCGTTGGGGAACTCAGGCATCTGGGCCCGCCGCGTCCGCCTCGGCGTCGGGTTGGACCACCAGGGTCTTGGCGGCGATGAGCAGCGTCTTGCCGGTGCCGGCGCTGATGGTCTTCCCGTCGGTGACCTCACCGTAGGCGCGGTCGATGACCCTCGTCATCGCGTCGTTGCCGAGGCTGACGGTCAGGTTGCGGGCGATCTCCAGGGTCTTCGCCGCCTTGGCGGGGTCGGAGAGCGCCTCGGTCGCGGCCTGCCGGATGAGCTGGTCGACGTTGCGCTGCTTGACGTAGTCGAGCACCGTCGGATCGACCTGGCTCACCAAACGCTCGTCGTGGGTGAACTCGACGACGACGTCCAGCGGCGGGTGCTCGCCGCGCAGACCGGCGCCGGGCACGCGGTACGTGAGGCCCAGTTGCGCGATCCGGAAGCGCGCCGGTGGGCGCGACGGCATGGTCATCTCGACGATGAAGATGGTGTCGGTGCCGGCTGCGGCGTTGCCGAGTGCATATGGGGCGGCACTGCGGTCCACCTCGCCGAGGTCCGGGAACACGCGGGTGATGCGCTCGACCACGACGTCCTTGACCGTTCGCACGCTGAGCTGCACGTCGGTGACGACCTCATCAGCGGCCCGTTTCACGTCCGCGAGAAGGTGCTTGGGGAGTTCGCTGGCGCGGATCGCCGGCGGCTGCGGCTGATCCACGTCCGGGACGATATCCATCATCCGACCTTGGGTCCGGTCGGCGATCTCCGTCAGCAACGCCACGTTCACGTCGTCGCCGACGCCGATGACCGTCAGTGGGACCTGGTGCCGTAGGGCCTCGCCCGCGACCTCGCGCACGATCTCCTCATCGAAGGTCTGCCCGTCGGTGAGGACGACCATGCGGCGGCTGCCCTCTTCCGTGGCGATCAACCGCATGGCCTCCGCCATGCCGGCGCCCATCTGGGTTCCGCCCGAGTAACGCTCCAGACGGCTGGCCGCCGAGACCAGCGCGCCGCGGTCGCGGGCGTCGGTGAAGGGCACCACCACCTCGGCCGCGTCGTTGAAGTGCACCAGCGCCATGCGGTCACGATCGGCGGCCACGTCGGCGTCGCGGAACACCGCCTGCAGCGCAGCGATGGCGACATCCAGCTTGGTCTGCCGCTCGGCGCCGCCAGCGGCCGAGGTGACCTCGTCCCGCATGGAGCCCGACGTGTCGACGACGAACGCGACCGCCAGGTGTGGTCGGTTGGCGGCCGCCTCGGAACCCGGGCGCAGCCGCAACAGGGTGAAGAGCGACTGCTGCTCACGGTTCGCGAAGAGGAACGCACGGTGGGTCTTGAGTTGCACGTCGAGCATCGGTCTCGCTCCTTCACTCGGCTGACTCCGGTGGTCGTGACCGCGGCAGGACCTCGGTCGGCGGTGGCCGCGTGGGGCGGGGGCGCACGCGGCTGCCACGCTACGTTGCCGGCAGGTGCGTCCGCGCGCCCGTGGCGCTGCGAGGGTACGTTCCTCACGGTACCTTCCGAGGCGACCCGCCGCAAGCACGAGCCAGAAGGCCGGAGCGGTGTGCGGGTGCCGTGAAGCGTGGCGGTCATCCGTGCCCCACGATGCAGACCAGGTCGCCGCTGTGCGTGACCGCGAACAGGGCGTTGCCATCGGCGACCGGGGCGCTGACCCAGGTTGCGTCGAGATCGAAGCGGGCCTCGACCTGCCCGTCGCTCGAGCGGAGGATCCGCAGCGACCCGCCAAGGTCCGCTAAGATGGCCCACGGCCCCGCCATCACCGGGGGGGCCACGAAGCCGGCGCCGAAGTCCTGTCGCCACGCCTCGTTCAGGTGGCGATCCAGCCGGACGACGGCGCCGCTGCGGCCGGCGAGGACCCAGCCGCTGGCGTCGTAGCCGGGGCTGGCGTCCACGCCGTCGAGCACCGTCCGTTGCGCCCTTTGCCCGCCCGTCTCCGGATCCAGCAGGCGCAGGCGCCCGCGCTCGTCGACCACCACGATCGCGTCCGCGGTCGGCACCGGGTGGGCGCGCAACGTCACGCCCAGGTCGGCTTCCCAGCGGACGTCGCCGGTTCGGCTCACGCGCCGCAACACGCCGAGTTTGGTGGCCGCCAGCAGGTCGTCGCCGACTGGCACCACCGGGTGGATCCCTTCTCCGCGGAGGTGCTGTCGCCACTGCGGTCGGCCGCTCCAGTCCAGGGCCATGAGTTCGCCGGCGTAGGTGAGGAGGACGACCCCGTCCGGACCCGGGAGCGGCGGGGCGAAGACCTCCGCGCCTCGGTACAGCCAACCGTTGGAGGTCGCCAGGCCGCGCCGCGTTCCCACCAAGCGTCCGCGCTCGTGCGCGACGACGGTGGAGCGGCTCGCCGCCCCCAGCGCGGTTGAGCGGACGAGGCGGCCGTCCAGGTCGACCTCGTGCAGGTGCCCGCTCTCGGTGGCGATCTCCAGGCGGCCCTCGACCAGCAGCACGCTGCCGCGCACGGCTGCGCCGAGTGGGGTGCGCCACGCCTGCACGAAGGGAGGGCGCACGCGCCAGGCGAACGGCCCCGGTGCCGCGGCGGACCGGGCCCGCGGTCGTTGCAGGGGACGCCGGCACGCGCCGCAGGTTGGCGTTCCCGGGGCGTTCTGCCGTCCACAGGAGCAGAGGGCGTGGCGCCACCGGTCGCGCACGTCCTCGAGCGCCGCGACCAGCGCGGCGCCGTCCTGCGGCCGCGCGGCGGAATCGTGGGCGAGGCAGGCGTCCATCAGCCGGGCGAGGTCGCCCGTGACGCCTGGGTCGACCTCCAGGATGGGCGGGATCTTCGCGACCAGGTCGCGTTCGCCCAGCGGCCAGCTGTCGGGCGGCTTGCCGGTGAGCAGCTGGTGGAGCGTCGCCGCCGCGCTGTACACGTCGCTGGCGGGCCGGCTGCGACCCGCGAGCTGCTCAGGCGGCAGGTACCCGGGGGTGCCCATGACGTGTGTGTCCTGCTTGGTGGGATCCGTGAACGCGCGCGCGATGCCGAAGTCGGCGAGAACGACGCCGCCGTCCTCGCGGAACATGACGTTGGCGGGCTTCAGGTCACGGTAGACGATGCCGCGCTGGTGGAGGTGCGCGAGCGCCTCCGCGATGGCGACCGCGATGTCGAGCGCGCGTGGTTCGCTGAGGGGCAGGTCGAGGCCGTTCAGGTCGCCGCCCTCCAGGAACTCCATGACCAGGTAGTAGCGTCCGCCTTCCTCGAAGAAGTCCCACACGTCGACGATGCGCGGGTGGTGCAGCGACGCCAGGGTGCCAGCCTCGCGCTGGAACGCGGCGATGCGCGTGGCGCGCTCGGACGGCCGATCGGGATCGAGCAGTTCCTTCAGCGCGCAGGGGCGCTGCAGGTGCGCGTCGTGCGCCCGGTACACGGCCCCCTGACCCCCCTTCGCGAGGAAGGCGTCGATCGTGTAGCGGCCGCCGCGCAGCTTCGCGCCGGGACCCAGCGCGCCCTCCGGCGGCGGGTCGCCGCGGTGGCCGCAGCGTGGGCAGACGGGACCATCGAACGGGGCGATGCAGATCGGGCAGACGCTCAACGGGTGCCCCCTCTCGGCCGCGCTCGCGGATCGGGCAGGCATGCGCGTGCGCCCTGCGTCAGGGTCGCGGGATCGACCTCGCGCGCGCGCAGCAGCGTGCGGCGGCCGTCCCGTTCGACGATGACGGCGATCACGGGTCGGATCGGGCGAACGAGCGCGCGCAGCGCCTGCCAGCGGTTGGCGAAGGCCGGGACGTAGCTCACGTGCAGTCGGACGGTGCCGTCGGGGAGATCGGCCCGGGCCAACACGGCCGGGACCCTCTGCGGCGGCGGATCGAGGGGTAGGGCCGCCAACACGCCGGCGCCGACCGGCCGCATCCCGGCGCAGGTACGGCACAAGGCGCCTGGGGCGCACGTCGGGCAGGCGACGCCGTGGCACAGCTCGCAGGTGCGCGCATGCGCTTGGCAGACGGTGGCGCCGCACGCCTCGCAAGTCCGCGCGTGGCGGTCGCAGGTGCGGGTGTCGCATGTGGTGCAGCTCCGCAGGTGGCCGTCGTCGGGTGCGTAGAAGCGGTCCGGAGGGCATTGCGGGCAGACGACGCGGCAGGCGTCACAGGCACGGCCGCCGCCGAGTGTGGCGGTGAGGTGATCGGGGCAGGTGGCGAGGCCGCAGTGCGGGCACGTCTCGACGTGATCGGCGCAGTGGCCCCGATCGCAGACGTGGCAGCGCGTGAGGTGGCTGGCGCAGTAGGCGACCTGCGGGTTGTCCTGGACGAACGCCTCGCGCGAGGGCGTGGGCCGCTTCGGACTCAGGGTTCCCTCGCGGCGAGCGCGGGCGACGCACGCGGGGCAGGGCTGCAGCGCGTCGATCGACCACGGCGCCGCGTCCGGGACGCACGCGTGGCACGGACGCGCGCAGTCGAGGCAGACCGAGAGCCCGTCCGCGGTGCGACGGAGCTCGGGGCTGCCGACGAGCCGGCGGCAACGCTGGCAACTGCCGACGTGCTCGCTGCAGTAGGTCTGGCCGCTCAGTTCGGAGCGCTGCTGGTGGCCGGGGCAGACGGCGCGCCCGCACGCGCCGCAGGCCGCCAGGTGGTCGCGGCAGAACCAGGCCGCCGAGCTGTGCAGCGCGCACCGATGGCGGTGCTCGGGGCACAGGTGGTGGGGGCTCGCGTGCTCGCCCGCGCACGTGGCGGCCTCACCGCTCAGCATGTGCCGGGGACGATCGTGGTCACCGGCGCACGCGACCGTGCAGGCCGGGCAGAACAGGCCGTCGTGGCCCTCGACGGCCGCCAGTCGAGCGGGATGGGTGACGCGCCCGCACGCGGAGCAGGTGGCGGCGTGGTCGGGGCAGAGGGTGTCGCCCGAGACGTGGCAGGTGGCGGCGTGGTGCCGGCAGGCGGTGGACCCGCAGACGGCGCAGGTCCGGCGGCAGCCTTCGCAGACCGTGCGCTCGCAGGTGCCGCACGCGTGGCGGCAGCCGCCGCAGGTTCGGGCGCCGCAGGTGTCGCAGGGGGCCAGGCAGTCGGCGCAGAAGCCGATGCCGCAGCGCGCGCAGGTCTCCGTCGGGTGCTGCGAGCAGTGCCCCGCGCCGCAACCGCTGCAGCGGCCGCCGCAGTCGGCACACACCACGTGGCGCCCGGCGTCGCAGCCCTGCAGCTCGAACGTGTGGCGGCCGCACTGGGGACAGGTCGGCGGATCGAGCCAACGCCGGGCGACGGCGTCCCAACGGTACGCGCGCTCGTCGCGCCAACCGTCGCCGATGAAGGTGGCGCGCCACCGCTGGACCGGGTAGTGGAGCAGCTCCGCGAAGATGAGGTCGGGCCGGACCTCCAGGCGGAAGCGCTCCTTCGCCCGCTCGAGGTCGGCCGTGGGTGCACCGGCCGCCTTCAGGCGCCGGAGCTCGAGGTTCAGGCGCAGGTTCGCGTCCTCCTCGTAGCGTGCGATCTGCCGGCTGAGGATGGCGTTCAGGTCGCCGAACACGAGTCCGAAGGCCGCCTGGAGATCCTTCTGCGGCACGGCTCGGGCGGCGGGCACGGGCTTCCAGGCGGTGCGTTCGGGCGGGTCGGTGAGCAGCACGCCGGCGCCCGGGTCGGTCCAGACCTCGAACAGCTCCTCGGCGTACTCGTCGGAGCGGAACGAGGCCCTGAAGTGCAGGCCGAGCAGGACCCTGGTCTCCATCGCCGCGGCGAGCTGCAGCTCGAGTCCGTCGGCGCGCAGTCCGAGGTGCTTCAGGGGCTGGGCGTCGAGCGTCGCCTCCACCACCCGGAAGCGGGCGCGCGCGTATTCGATGAGGCGGTCGAGCAGTGGGTAGCCTGGCGCGACGTACTCGACCCCCGCGTCCGCGTGCAGGTCGGCGTACTCGACGTCGAAGGTGAATGAGAGCGCCGTTCGGCCGGGGAAGAACGCCGCCAGGGACGGCGGCACCGGCGCCCGGTAGGCGCGCCCCTCGGCCACCTCGCTCACGCGGGCGTCCGCCAGCCGGAGCGTGCTCAGCACGAAGTCCCGAACGCCGGGTAGCGGCATCAGAACAGCTCCTGGTCGAGCTGCTCGGAGAGCCGCTTGCCGCTGTCGAACTCGGTGCGGGCGTCCTGTAGCTTGGTCGCCAGCTCGGACATCGCCGTCTGGAGTCGCGCCGGGTGCTGGGCGTGCTGGATCCACAGGTCCGCCACGATGCGATCCAGCGGGCGGTTGTCGAACTCCTCGATCTCGCCCAGGACCGACGCCAGTTCGCCGATGATCAGGTCGAACATGCGCAGCCCGCGCTCGAAGAGGTGGTACACCGCGCCTTCGAAGCCACGCTCGTAGTAGAGGTTGTGGATGCGCGGTGTGCGCCGCTGACCCAGGCGGTCGATGCGGCCCATACGCTGCTCCAGCTTGAGCGGGTTCCAGGGCACGTCGAAGTTGACGAGGTGGGACGCGAACTGCAGGTTGCGGCCCTCGGCGGCGATGTCGGTGGCGACGAGGATCGCGCGTGGGTCGTGCTTGAAGCGGTAGAAGCGCTGCGTCTTCTCCTGGCGGGTCAGGCCGGCGCGGAAGTACACGACGGGGAAGCCGGCCTGCTGTAGCCGGCGTTCGAGATCGTCGCCCGTGGCGCGATCGCGGGTGAAGACGATGACCTGGTCCTGGATGCGGCGAAGCAGTTCGACGAGCACCGCGGACTTGCTGCAATGTACCGTTTCGGGTCGCTCGCCCAGCAGCGCGCATTGGGCCGCGGCGGAGCCGAACGCGGCCGCCAGCAGATCGGGGCTCGCCCCTCGGCCCCGAGAGCGTGCCACCGCCACGGCCCGGTCGGCGAGCCGCTGCTCGTCCGGCGTGATCGGCACCGGGCGTGCGACGATCTCGCGCGGGGGCGGCAACGCATCCGCGGGGAGGTTCGCGCGGTGGTGGCGGATCATCACCCGCTCAAGTTCGGTTCGCAGGTCGGCCCGTTGGCCGAAGCGCTCGAAGCGTCGCAGGAAGCCTGCCTCGTCGTTGGCGAAGGAGCCGGGGCTGATCAGGTTGACGAGGTGGTACAGCTCTCGCAGGTGATGTCGGATGGGCGTGGCGGACAGCAGCAGCGTGTAGGACCGCGCCGTGCGCCGCAGGAACTCGTAGGCCTGGTTCGGTTCGCCGCTGACCTTGAGCAGGTTGTGCATCTCGTCGACGATCAGCAGGTCGTAGGGCTCCGGAAGGCGCTCGATGCGGCGGAAGTTCGCGTCGCGCCCGAAGGCGTATGTCGAGGCGACCAGCATGGGCTGACCCCAGTCCGGCGGCCCCTCGTAGGCCTTGAAGGAGAGGGCGAACTTCTCCCGCATCTCGGCCGTCCACTGGTCCACGAGGTGCGGCGGCGTCAGCACCAGGATGCGGTTCGCCAGTTTGCGGAGGGCGAGCTCCTTGACGATGAGGCCGGCCTCGATGGTCTTGCCGAGCCCGACCTCGTCGGCCAGGATGGCGTTGCCCCGCATGTCCTGCAGGGCGCGCTTGGCGGCGTCGAGCTGATGCGGGTAGAAGGTGATGAGGTGCCGCAGGCGCGGCGGCGCCTGCAACCGGTCGAAGCCGCGAACCTGCGCGATCCGCTCAGCCATGAGGCGGAGCTCGCGGTAGAAGGGGAAGCGGGGCCGGCTGGGCTTCGCCAGCTCGTTGAGGACCTCGTTGGTAACGGCGGTCGTGCGGCGGATGACCGTCCTCGGCAGCGACCGGGGCTGCCCCCGTAGGTCCGGCACGGCCAACGCAGCCGGCGCCAGACGCGAGCGGCACCCCGGGCAGATCTCGACCTGCCGCCGCAGGCCGCGACCGCAGGTGGGGCAGCGGCGCATCTCGCCGTGCGCGGCATCGAGCGGGTACCCGAGGAGCCGGTCGATCGGGGCGCGCTGCCGCGGGTCGACGGCCGTCAGCTCGTGAAGCAGGCGCTCGAACCCGAACGGGATCGAGGGCAGGCTCGCGGGGACGCCCGGCACGGGCGGGGCGCCCGTCAGGAGGTATTGGCCCAACGCACCGAGCGCGAACGCGTCGGCGGCCGCGTCGAGGGCGCCACTGACGCGCAGCTGCTCCGGGGCGGCGAACCCGGTGGTGCCCACGCCCGTCGCCGTCGCGGCGGGCCGCGGCTGGGCGATGGAGTAGTCGATCAGGTAGCGGCGCCCGTCGTCGCCCAGGATGAGGTTGCCCGGTTTGAGGTCGAGGTACAGGTAGTCCTGCCCATGGATCCGCTCGAGGGCATCACCGACGGCGTGCAGCGTTTCCAGCACCCAGGGCCACTCGCGGCGCTGGCCCAAGGCGGAGCGGCCTGGGAAGAAGGTGAGGACGAGCGCGTGTTCCTGGCTCCAGGCGAAGGCGTTGGCCAGCCTCGGGATGGCTGGGTGGTGGAGTGTGGACAACGCCTGCAGCGCACGCTTCTCCGCTTCGAAGAGCAGCGGGTCGCGCAACAGCTTGAGCGCCCAGAACTTGCCCGGGATTCTCGGGTCGGCGACCTTGAACACGCGCCCCTGGCCCCCCGCGCCCAACGGTGCGACGATCGCGTAGCCGTTGACGTGAGTCGCGGTCGCTTGGGAGGCCACGTCGCTTCAGGCCTCGGCGCTGGGGGACGGGCCGCGCAGCCGCCGGCTGCGGGCGCAACGGGCGTGGCCCGCGTCGCCGCGGGGAACACCTGTGGGGCGAACGAGATTCGGCGCGTCCATGCGGTTCGTCTTCCGAATGGTAACGGCGGTCCGCGGCCTCGGCAAGGGCAACGCGCGCCCCGTGACGGCCTCGGGCGTCGGTCTCCTATGAACCTGGTGGCGCAAGGGGGGCGGCGCTCGCGTTAGGCTTCGGGCATCGCTGCCGGTCGCCGTTCGGAGCGGCGGATGGCGCGGCTGTGGGAGGTCGATGGGGCGTGTCCCGGGCGCTGTTGGATCGCGGGCGTCTGCGTTTCCTCGTGCGCTGCCTCGGCTTCCTGAGGCAGGTGCTCGACGACGTTTGGGTCGGCGTTCTCGAGCCGTTCCCCGTCCACCCGCTGGACGCCGACGACGTCGGTCGCGCGGTGGTCCGGATGGCCGGCCACGTCGGCCTGCAGGGGTTGCGGTTCGACGTCTCGTTCGGCCGGCTCGAACCCGGCACGGGAGCGGAGATCGCGCTGCAGCGGGGGCAGGCGCGGGTACCGATTCGCGTGTCCGGGGCGGCGGCTTCGTTCCCGCCGACGCTGCTGGCGCTGTTGGCCCACGAGTTATGCCACAAGGTGCTGTTCGATCGCGGGATCGTGCTGGAGGGCACCGACCTGGCATCGTACGAGGTGCTGACCGAGGTGACCGCGGTCTTCTTGGGCATGGGCAAGCTGTTGCTCAACGGCTACGAGTTCGTGGTCACCGAGCGCGACTGGGACAGGCTGCTCGAGGTGCGCCACCAGCATCGCTTCGGTTACGTCACCGTCGACGAGGTCGCGTTCATGCACGCCATGCTGTGCCGCTTGCGCGCCGTGCCGGAGGTCGATGCCCGGCACGGGCTGTCGCGCTTCGCGCTCGCGGCGCTCGCCCGGGTGGCCTCCGACCCCGCGATCCGCGGTCATCTCGCGAGGGCACAGCGCATCGCGCCGAGGGCGAGCTACGTCTGACGGTTGCTCGCGCCGCAGCGTCAACGCTGCGCCAGCCCACAGTGGGAGCAGTACCGCGCACCGCGGTCGACCGGCGAGCGGCAGCCGGCGCAGGGCGTCTTGCGCTCCACTGTGAACTCGAACACCCACTCGAAGAGGATCGCGTTGCCGAACACGGCGAAGCCCACCAGCGCCATCGCTGGCAGGGAGTCGGCGGGCAGGGCGAAGACCTGCGTGAAGAACGATGTGACGAGGCGTTGGGCGTTGGCCTCCGTGACGGTGACGGCGAGGAGCAGCACCAGGAAGAAGGCGCCGCGCAGCCAGCCGCCGAGGACCAGGAACGGCACCACGATGAAGAGCAGGATCACCAGCAAGAGGCTGGGTGCCAGCGCGCGGACGAAGTGCGGGAGCACGTCGTGGGTGAGCTCGTCGATGATCTGGCCCATCGAAGCGGAGATCGAACCGAAGCGCCGCCCGAACTCCGCGGCAGACTCGTTGAGGCCCTGCCGCTGCGTCGCATCGATGCGTCCTTCCGCGACAAAGGCATCGAGGCGGCGTTCCCAGACGGTCGCGTTCGCCTCGACCCGCGCCCGCGTCACGCCCTCGCCCAGGCTGGACGCGGCGCTCAGCAGGGGTCCCATGGACACGATGAAGAGGACGATGATGCCGATGCCGCGGAGGAGGTTGCCGATCTTATAGACGACGATGCCGCGGATGGTGCTCGCTCTGGCCGGTTCGGCGCGGCGGTACCTGCGAACCAGGCGTCCGATGGATGGCCAGAAGACGACGACGATGGACGGGGGCTAGATCAGAGCGGCGACGGTGACTAGGGCCTCGCCCAGTGGCCGGTCTCCACGGGTCCCGAGGTCCGTCGCCAACAGCACCACGGCGGTGCCGATCATGGCGATCGCGATCGTCACGTAGAACGTATGGGCCAGGTACCGGGTACCTCGCGTGTCGTCCTCGAGGATGCGGAAGTACTCGCGCCGGGCGTCCGTCGAGCGCAACACGAACCGAAGCCCGAACCGGGTCCAGAGCCGGTCCGATAGGTCCATGACGATGAAGGCGATCACCATGAACCCGATGAGGAGAGCGGCCACCACCGCCAGACCCCACAGGTTGGCGTCGGCAACGGTGAGCGCCCAATCCTGAACGGCATCCAGGAGCCACGCCGCTTCGCCAGAAGGGAACTCGAGCTGGAGCGCCTCTCGGGCGCGGCCGATCGAACCCCTGAACATCCAGCGCAGAGTCAGGCCGAACACGCCGGCCAGAGCGGTGACCATGCCGACGGCACCGATGAGTGTCCGAAGGTTGAACTGCGCCGCCGTGCGCTCGAGCGCACGCAGGCGATCCCGCTCGTTGTCCCCCAGGGCACGCTCGCGGAGCACCAGCCGCGGCGTGAGGTTGGCCGCTTCCTCGGCCGCCATGTCGAGGTCGGCCGGTGGGGGTACTCGCGCCCGCCACCCGAGCGCGAGGGCGTACGCGTCGAGGCGGGCGTGCGCCTCGAGGCGTCGCGCGGCGGGCGTGCCAGGCGGCTCGGTCGTTGGGTCGGCTAGATCCTCTTCGGTCGCTCCGCCGAGTGCTTGCGCGAGTTCCTGCACGTTCCGCGCGACCCCGGACCGCACGACCGCTCGGCCACTGGTGGCGTCAACACCGTGACCCGCAGCAGATCGGCGACCGAGGCCCAGGTATCCAGTTCGACGGCATCGACGGCGAGTTCCGCGGCCAAGGCGTCTCGGGAGTTCGGAACGCGTGCGGCGGTGAGGAGGGCGTCCGTGTCGGCGATGCCTGCGCGCGCGAGAGCCGCGCGCAGCACTGGCGGGATTCCGCTCAGCGTGCCGATCGCGTACGCCATGAGTGATGGTACCCCGATCTGGTTCGGTTGGGAAACGGTCGTCGGGTGGAGCGGCGATAGGCGTTGGGTGCGGTCAGGACTTCAAGGGGTCTCGTCGAGCGCCCCAGTCGTCGTCGGCGGAGCATCGGCGATGAGGCGTCCGCAACGCTCCAGTTCGACCTCGAGCTCGGCGTGGCCGCTGTCCGGGAGTGAGTTGCGGACCACCTGCTCCAGCTGGGCCCAGCGAGCGCTTCCCGGGTGGCCCGGCTGTCGCGTCGAGACGAGGTTCATCCGATGGAGGCAGGCGGCGAGCTCGATCTGAGCGTCGACGGCGAGCGGGTCGCGGGCGAGTCGGGCTCGGATGGCGTAAGCCCGCCGGTAGCGAGACATGGCGGAGCGCAGGTTGCCACGGCGGAAGGCGAGGTCGCCGAGGTTGATGTGGGCGCAGCTCAGGTCGCGTTGCGATGCGGCGTCGTCTTCGTCGTGGGCGAGTCGTTGGCTGAGGGTGAGGTCTTGGCGGAAGAGCGCTTCGGCTTCGTCGAGTCGTCCGCGGCGTTCGAGAAGGGAGGCGAGGTTGGATAGGGCGGCGCTGAGGTACTGCTGGGAGCTGTGGTCGTTTTCGTTGTGGGCGAGTCGTTGGCTGAGGGTGAGGTCTTGGCGGAAGAGGGCTTCCGCTTCGTCAAGTTGGCCGCGGCGCGCAAGGAGCTGCCCGAGCCTTGACAGCGCACCACTGAGGCCAAATTGCGTGTCGCTGTCGTGTTCGTCGTGGGCGAGTCGCTGGTTGAGGGTGAGGTTGCGGCGGTAGAGTGCTTCCGCCTCGTCGACGTCTCCTCGGCGCAGCACCACGTCGCCTAGCCTGCTGATGGTGATGCCCAGCAGCCGCTGTGCCTCGAGGTCGTCGTCATCGGTGGCGAGCCGCTCACTGATGGCGAGGTCTTCACGAAAGCGCGACTCCGCTTCGATGAGATCGCCGCGGCGCAGAGCTAGGTCACCCAGCCGGGTGTAGGTGCCGGAGAGGTAACCCAACGCGTCCACATCCGTTGCGTGCTCCGCAGACGTGAGGGTCGCGCGGATCGCGAGGGCATCGCGAAAGTGACGTTCGGCGGCGGCGAGTCGGCCGCGGCGGGCGAGAGTGTCTCCGAGGTCGCATTGGGCGATCGCCAACTCCTGCCGGATGTCGGGGTCACGATCGGCCTGGGCGAGTTGCTCGTGGAGGCTCAGCGACCTCCGGTACTCGGCCTCGGCGCGCCGAAGTGCCCCGCGCCGAACGAACACGTCGCCGAGCCGGCCGTGGGTGAGGCTCGCCGTGCGAAGGCTCCACGGCTCCGTCGCGAACCCCGGATGCCCGTCCAGGGCGGCTTGCGCGGCTCTGTAGGAGGCTTCCGCTTCCCTGAGATCGCCGTGACGAAGCTGGAGGTTGCCCAACCGCTGGTGGGTACCGACCAGATCCTCTAGCACGTCGCGATCGACACCCGCGTGTGTGCGCCTCTCGTGGCGTTGGAGCGACCGCCGGAGCGCGGCTTCGGCGTCGGCCCATCGATGGGCATCGACGTAGAGGTCGCTGGTGTGATCGAGGCAGACACCGGCCGCGCCATCTTCAGGTTCGAGGTCGCCCGCGTGAAGGGCATCCAGGACGCGCTCCGCAACGTCGATCGCGGCGTCGAGCGAACCGGTCCTGCGTAGAACGAGGGCGGTGTCGATGGCCAGCCGGACGTACTCCGTGTCGCTCACGCGGAACTCCGCCCGACGATCGAGCGGTATCAAGCCTGATAGCCGGTCCAGGATGCGTCGGCGTTCGGTCAGCGCCAGCGTCGCGAAGCCTTCGTCGCGCCACGACTCCAGCAGCCACAAGGTCAGCGCCGACAGGCACGTCGCGCGCAGCGCCGGCGACAACTGCTGCCCCGAGGCGACGTGCAGGAGGTCGTGCATGAACTCGAACGGCCAGTGGCTGGAGGACGTCGTCACGGCGGAGCGGATGAGGCGGTGGAGCCGCTCGCAGTCGTCGAGTTCCCGCCGGATGACGTCGCGACGGGTGCCCGGTTCGATCGTTTCGTCAGGCTCGACGCGTTGCAGGACGCGCTCGAGGAACGCGTCGGTGAACGTGCGACCCTCGACCGAGCCGAACGCAAGGAGCCGTCGTTGCCGGGCGTCGAGCCTGTCGAGACGCTCCCGCAGGACCGCCTCGAGCCGCACCGGCAGGTGGCCCTCCTGCACGGCCCGGCGCAGCGTGTCGACGCCGCCTGGCACGCGAACCGCTCCGAGGGGGGTGACCTCCCCTCGTTCGAGCAGGAGGTTGCAGAACTGGTGCAGGTAGAAGGGGGTCCCGCCGATCTCGCCGACCAGCCAGGCGAGGAGGTCGCCGGCGGCGTCGGGGAAGTGCCCGCGGACCAGGGCCTCGGCGCTCGCGGCGTCCAGCTCCGCGAGGGGGACGTCGATCAGGTCGAAGGTGGCCTCACCCGCGTAGCGGTGTAGCGTCGGCAGCGTCGACCCGAGCGCCGATCGACCGCTGGCGACCTCGGTGTCGCGGTAGCCGAGTAGCAGCAGCAGCCGGGATCCGGGCCCCGCCTGCCGGCACACCGCGACGATGGCGGCGGCCGTGGCCTCGTCGGCCCATTGGAGGTCGTCGAGCGACACCACGAGGACGGGCACGTCGGGGTGGGTCGCGAGCCGCCCGATGACGCGGACCACGTCGCGCTCCATGGCGCGCGTCACGTGGGCGCCCGCCTCCTCGAGGCCGGTCGCGTCGCCTTCCTGACGCGTGAGCGCCCGACCGATGTCCACGGAGGTCTCCAGCAGCGTCTTCAAGAGCCCGATGCCGAGAAGCCCAGCTCCCAGGTCCACGAGTCCGCGGCTCGCTGCGCGTGCGACGCCGGCGACCCGCTTGGCACCGGATGGCGCCAGAGGCAGGTTGCGTAGGCCCTCGAGCGCCCGTTGCCACGGGTACAGGGGCGCGCTCGAGCCGGACACTGGCGAGGCGGCGTAACCGGCCAGCCACAGGAACGGCAGGTCGAGGCCGTCTCGATGCGCCCGAAGCCGTGGCAGGTCGCGTGACAACTCGGCCAGTTCGCCCACGACGTCGGGCCAGCAGTCCATCGGGTCTCGTTCGGGCGCGGCCAGCTCGTGGTAGAGGGCGCGCATCAGCGCGGTCTTGCCGATGCCTGGCGGACCGTGAACGAGCACGACTTGGCAACGCCCGTTCGAGGCGGTTTCGAGGGCGTGTTCGAGGACCGCCCGTTCGGTGATCCGGCCATGGAACGGCGTGGCCCCATTGGGCAGCGTCTCGCTCGGGATCTCGTGCGGCTCGAACCTGCCGCCGCAGTCGTCGCAGCGGTAGATACGCTTCGTCTGGAGGTACTCCGCCCGCCCCCCACAGCCGGGCGTGAGGCAGGCTACGACGCGGGCGGGCACGATGGCCGGTCCATCGAGATGGCTCGCCGTGTGGTCACCATGGTTGCCGTCGATGGTAGCGCGGCGCGGCACGGGACGGGAGCCCGTGGGCGGGGGGTTCGGAGGGCGACGCGTCGTCCAACCGGGCGACGGCTCTTCTGCGGGTCCTACGTCAGTGCTGCCGAGGCAGGACTGGCGTGACGCCCAGCAACCGCGCGACGGTCAATGGCGCGAACTGGAGGTGCGCGGGGCAGGACGCCAGCCACGTGCCGAGGAGCTGCTCGAGGGACGCATCGGATGGGCATGCCGACTCGCGAAGATGACAGAACGCTCGGAAGAAGTCCGGGTTCGCGGTGGCGTGGTCAGCGAGTCGGCGGGCCACCACGAGGTTCTTGCCGCGATCGTACTGCTCGTGGGCAAGATGCCATCGGTTTTCGGCGTACCAGCGCGGCAGATCCAGTGGCTCACCAACCTCGCGGCGCACGTCGAGCGCGTACTCGGCGAGATAGGGCGCGTACTCGGCCCAATTCGCGTACGGCGGGGAGTGTCGCCAGGTCTTCGCCATTCGTTCGAGGGCCCAGATGGAGAGGGCCTCGCAGAAGGCCTCGTCGATCCACTCCTGGGCGATCGTGTTCTCGCGACCCCCGCACAGGACGTGACCCAACTCGTGGGAGAACTGGTACGCATACTGAGCCCAGCGATGATCCCGCGCGCGCAGGAGTACGACGTGTTCGCCGTTCGGCCCAGGCTGGTACAGCATGCGTGTCCGCTCTCCCGCGATCACGAGGATGGCGCGGTCCTCGCCGCCGCGTGGGCTGAAGGCCTGGAAGATCGTTTCGACACAAGACACGCAGACGGCTGCAACGTCCTCCGGACGCCCGCTACCCCAACCGTCGAGCCCGACGACGAGGCGAACGAGCTGGCCATCGCCGCTCGTCACGGTCGCTGCCACGCCCTCAGCGAGCACCTCCTCGTGGCGCAATGAGCCAACCTGGCGTTTCAGTTGCTGCACCTCGGTCTCGAGCCGAGCAACGCGCTGCTGGAGGGCGGTCAAGGTGTCGCCGTTGGGCATGGCACCTCCCGATGTCGTTCCATGACGTGACCTTACCCCTGGTCGCCTCGTCGGACCAGGCCTCCGTCGCGACCGACTGGTTCTGGGTTGTGCAGGAGACTCCGGCCCATGCGACCGTTCGCTCCGGCGTCCTCCGGCCTGGGCGCGGGGGGGCGTTCGACGCACGCATCCGTTGGACGATCATGCGTGCATTCAGGTTCATGGTGAATGGAGCGTGCATGCCGCATCGAACTCGCCACGCCCTGCTGATCGGGAACGACGCGTATGCAGACGCCCCGCTCCGCAATCCCGTGAACGACGCGCGCGCCATGACGGCCGAGTTGAGGCGTCTCGGGTTCGACGCGATGCTGCGCACGAACGTCACGAAGCGGGCGCTGGACGAGGCCGTGCGGGCCTTCGTGCCTACGCTGCGACCGGACGGCGTGGTCGTGGTCTTCTTCGCAGGCCACGGGCTGCAGCACGATGGGATGTCGTACCTGCTACCGGTCGACACGGACATCGACCGCGACGTCGACATCCCCTACGAGGCGTACCCGGCGCAGCGCCTGGTTGACGCGTTGGCTCAGTCGGGCGTGCGGCTGAGCGTCATCGTGCTCGACGCCTGTCGTGCGAACGCCGTGCGGGTCGCTCGAGCGGCGGGTGTAACGGGGCTGGCACCGCTATCGACGGTGACGTTCCGGAGCGTGCGCCGACGGCCCCAGGACTACGCGATCGTCTACGCGACCGAGCCGGGCGACGTCGCGGCCGACAGCCGAGGGGGTCGCCACAGCTCCTTCACGGAAGCGCTCATCGCGAGCCTGCGGGTGCCGGGCTTGTCGTTCGACGAGGTGATGCACCGCACCACGGCGGCGGTGCATCGGGCGACGGGGTACGACCAACGGCCCGTCGCTCACATGAGCCTCACCGGAAGGCAAGTGCTGCATCCAGACGGTGGAGTCTCCGGCGGGACCCATCATCCTTCGGTCGCGCGGCCACATGCGAACCCCAGGCCTCCACCGAAGCACGATCTTCCGCGGCCGCGGCCAGCCGCGATCGGCGTCGCGGGCGTCGACCTCGAGGATTGGCTTCGGCTCACGGCGAACGAGGTGGGATCGAAGGCGGCGGGCTCCTCCAGCTTGGCCTACACTGTGGGGGGAAGCGCCAGCGCGCCGGCGGGTGGGACCACGGTGTCGACGAGCGGTGGGGGCGTGTCGGTCTCGGGAACCGGTGGGAGCGTCTGGGTAGGATCCACCGGCGGAGGCGTGTCCGTAACCGTGAACGGCGTCCCGGTCCAGTTGTCGGACGCCACATCTGGGGGCCGCGAACTGGCGGACGTCACGGTCGCGCACGTGGCGCGGATCCTGACGGAGTCGATGCGCAACAGCGCCGACCCCGAGCGCATCGCCGACGACCTGCTCGAGTTCGATGGGACACGTTGTCAGCGGTACTCGACCACCTGCCCAACGACCTATACTTGGAGCTCGAGGACCTGCTCTTCGACGACGAAGGTTCACCCGAGTGAGGCGTCGGGAGACGCGTACCGCTCGACCGACCGATCGCGCCCGCATAACCGATCCGCGCGCGTCGGGACAGGTGTGTGGCCGAATCTGCGTACCGGGGCGTGGTGGCCGCCCGGAGCACCATGCCTGGGCGAAGCACGGCGGCGGGGCCAACCGCGGGTGGCCGGCGTGGCGGACGGCTACGGTGCCGGGGCAGCCCCGCCCACCTCACCCGTGAGGCACGGTCGGCGCGCGCAGAGGCGAGTCGTGATTGCGGTCGCCGTCGCGCTGGCGATCGCCGCCGCCGCAACCGCCTTCTTCATCTCGCCTGACCCCGTTTCCGACGGCGCCCGCGGTGTCGTCGAAAGCGCCGTCAACGGCTACCTGCACGACGTAGCCGTTCGGGGCCAGCGGAACGAACTCACTAAGATCGATCGCAGCGTGCTGGG
>CAZJUA010000014.1:0-6951 GCA_964549045.1 uncultured bacterium
CCATGCCCGTGAGCGACTGGATCGACGTCGAGGCCCTGCCGTTCGAGACGCTCCTGTTACTCGAGGACCCCCACCTACGCTGGCTCCGGCGGGACTGGCCCGGCAACGAGCTGGGCATCGCGCTGCGCGCGCACCCCAGCGTGCGCGACTTCCTGCGGGTGCGCCTGCGGGGGGAGGGCGGCTGGGTCGAGGCGCTCGTCGAGCGGGCGCCACAGGTCGACGCGGCGACCCTGCGCCGCTGCGAGGTCGCGGTCATGGCCCGGATCGCCGACTGGCTGGTGTACGTCGTGCGCCCCGAGGCCTATGACGCACAGCCCTTCCTGCGCTGGCCGGACGAGGAGCTGCTGGGCCTGGTCGACCCGCGCGGGAGGGTCGTGCTGGACGTCGGCTCGGGCACGGGGCGGCTCCTCGAGCCCCTCATCGCCGACGCCGCGACGGTCTTCGCCGTCGAGCCGATCGCCCACCTGCGCGGCTACCTGAAGACGAAGTTCGCGGCCCACGCCGGCAAGCTCTTCGTGCTCGACGGCCTCGTGACGGAGGTCCCGCTGCCGGACGCCACCGCCGACGTCACCGTCGCCGGGCACGTGTACGGCGACGAGCCCGAGCGTGAGATCGTGGAACTCGAGCGCGTCACGCGACCGGGCGGGACGGTGGTGTTCTGCCCGGCGTGCAACGACGTCGACGACGCCGGTCACCGGACGCTCGTCGACGCGGGGTACGCGTGGTCGACGTTCGAGGAGCCGGGCGAGGGTCCCAAACGCAAGTACTGGCGAACCGTCGGCGGCATGCCCGGCGGGCGCCCTGGAGGTGATCCGCAGCCATGACCGGTCCCGCGATCGAGTTCCCGGAGATGCGGCCGGCCGACCGCCGCCGCCTGCGCGCGTTCATCCTCATCGCCTTCGCCTGGACCTGGCTCCTGTGGCTGCCGGCGCTGTGGCGCTCGGCGGCCACCGGGATCCCGCTCCCGACGATCGACCAGGGGTTGGGGGCGTGGAGCGCGTTGGCCGGGGTCGACCTCGTCCTCGCCGTGCTGTTCCAGCTGGCGGTCTACGGCCCTGCCGTCGCGGCGTTGGTGGTGCTGTTGGGCTCGGGCGACCGTGCGGCGCTCGCCGCCTGGGCCCGTTCGCTCGTGCGCCTGCGGGTGCCGGGACGCTGGTACCTGTTCGTGGCGCTGGCGCCGGTGGTGCTGGCGCTCGTGGTGGTGGGCCTGGGAGCGGTCACCGGCGGCGGGATGCCGATGTGGGCGGCGGCGCCGGCGGCCTCGACCGTCCTGCTGCTGTTCCTGACGCAGACGCTCACGAGCGGCCTGGAGGAGCCCGGCTGGCGCGGCTTCGCGCTGCCGCTCATGCAGCGCCACATGACCGCCGAGAGCGCGAACTGGCGGCTCGGCTTCGTGTGGGCGGCGTGGCACCTGCCCTTCATGCTCTACCTCTACCGCGACCTGCCCGTGTGGGCGCTACCGCTGACGCTGGCGGGCTTCGCGATGAGCATCGTCGCGATGGGTTTCGTTCACGCATGGGTGGTCAACTCGACCGGCAGCGTGGCCCTCAACGTGCTGCTGCACGGCTGGGCGAACGTGACCAACGCCGTCGCCGCGTCCGTCATGGTGAGTCCGATCGTGCCGCTGGCGACCGCCGGCGTCACCTGGGCGTTCGTCGCCTGGCTGCTGCGACGCTACGGCGGCGCGACGCTGCGCGCGCCGGGGTGAGGGGTTTCGCGGTGGACCGGCGGACCGACGACGACGTCCTCGCGTCGATCTTGGCTACGGCCCGCGGCGACGCGCGGGTGCGCGCCGTCGTGCTGTCCGGCTCGCGCGCCGACCCCGCGGCGCCGGCCGATGGCCTCCGCGACTTCGACATCGTCTACGTCGTCACCGACGTCCCTGCGCTCCGTGACCGGCGCGCCTGGCTGGAGGCCTTCGGCGAGACCGCGATCGTCCAAACCCCGGACGCCATGGGTGGCGAGCCGCCGCGCGCCGACGGCGGCTTCGCGTTCCTGATGCAGTTCACCGACGGCCATCGGATCGACCTGACACTGCTGCCGGTGGCCGCGATGTCGGGCTTCCGGCACGACGGCCCCGCCGTCGTCCTGCACGACCCGGATGGCCTCGTGCCCGCGCCCCCGCCGGCGGACGCGCCACACCATGTGCCCGCGTCACCCACCCCAGGCGCGTTCGCGGACGCCTGCAACGAGTTCTGGTGGGTCGCGCCGTACGTCGCCAAGGGCCTGCTGCGCGGCGAGCTCAGCTACGCCCGCCACCACCTCGACACGGTCATGCGCGCGCAGTTGATGACCTTGCTGGACTGGCAGGTGGCCGGCGTCCAAGGCTTCGCGCGGGGGGCCGGCAAGTGCGGCCGCCACCTGGGGCGCGAGCTGGACGCGGAGCGCTGGGCGCTGCTGGAGGCGACCTACGCGTCCGCCGACGTGGACGCCACCTGGGACGCGCTCGAGGCGATGGCGCGCCTGTTCCGGTCCGTCGCCGGCGAGGTGGCCGCCCGCCACGGCCTCGCGTATCCCGCGGACGACGACCGCCGGGTGACGGCGCTGCTGCAGGGCATGCGGGGGCGCGCCCGGGGCGCAGAACCAGCGAGCGGCCCGGCCGGCGACGATGGGAAGCCGCCCGCGCCCGCCGTCTGGCCCGCCGCGACGGAGCGGTCGGGCGCTCCCGTCACGGTCCTGGTGGAGCTTCCCGACCTCCTCGCCCGGCCCGACGGCCGCCGCGTCGAGACGCCCGCGGACTGGGTGGCCCGGGCCGGCGCCTGGCGCGACGTCGTCGTCGACGTCGGCTACGGCGGGCTCCCGCCCGCGCCCGACGGTGTGGAGGTCGAGCTGCGCAGTGAGGCGCGGGTGCGCGACCTGCCGGGCGCACCGCGCCTGCTCGCGTTGACGGTGCGGGCCCGGGTGGGCGGCGGCGAGGCGGCGTTCGCCGTGCGGCTGCTGCTCCCCGACACCCCAGTCCCCGTCCCCGCGGTGGCGTACGGCGACGGCTGTTGGTGGTACCTCGACGACGCGACGGTCGCCCGCTTCGCGGCGCGCGGCGTCGCCCTCGCGGTCTTCGACCGCACCGAGGTGGCGCCGGACGCGGGCTCGGCGGGCGTGGGTGAAGCCGAGCCCGAGCGTCGGGGCGGCCTCTTCGACCTCGTACCGGGCGCGAGTTTCGGCGCGCTGTCCGCCTGGGCGTGGGGGTTCCACCGCGTGGTCGACCTGTTGCGCGGTCGGTCCGAGATCGACCCGGAGCGCATCGTCGTCACCGGCTTCTCGCGCGGCGGCAAGGCCGCGCTGCTGGCCGGCGCCACCGACGAGCGGATCGCGCTGGTGCACGCCCACGCCTCCGGCGCGGGCGGCGCCGCGCCCTACCGCGTCCTGGGGGAGGGGGCCGAGACGCTCGCCGTCGCGCGGGCGTTCCCCACCTGGTTCGGGCCGCGGCTGCGCGAGTTCGTGGGCCGCGAGGAGGAACTGCCCTTCGACCAGCACGCGCTGTTGGCCGCCGTCGCGCCGCGTGCCGTGCTGCTCACCTGTGGCGCGGACGACCGCTGGGCCAACCCCTCCGGGACGCTGGCGGCCGCGCGGGCGGCGGGCGAGGCGTACCGCCTGTTGGGCGCCCCCGACGCGTTGCGTGTCGCGCTGCGCGGGGGCGGCCACGCCCACACGCCCGCGGACTGGCAACTGCTGCTCGACGTCGTTGCGTGGCGGTGGCAGGGTGGGCCCGTGCCCGAGGCGTTCGGCTGACGGTCGGGCGGCGCGGCTGCCTGGGGCGCCCGAAGCGTCGCTCCGGCGGCGACCCGGTCCGGACGCGGCCGCGCGATGCGAAGATGGCCCATGGCGCTGCCGCAGCCGAACGCCCAGGGCGCCACGGCCTTGGTCATCCCGGCGTCGCCCACGCCGGCGGGCCTGGCGGCGTTCCGACGCTGGCACATCCACCACCCGGGCGCCGTCGTGCCCTTCCATGTCACCGTCGCGGCGCCGTTCCTGCCGCTCGCCTCGCTCGACGACGAGGCATGGGCGCGGCTTCGTCGGGTCGCCGCGGCGATCCAGCCCTTCGACTTCGTCGCGGGGTCGATCTGCAGCTTCCCGACCACCTCCGTCCTGTGGCTCGCGCCCAGCCCGGTCGCCCCCTTCGAGGCCTGCGCCGAGGCCGTCTACCGGGCGTTCCCGAGGGTGCGGCCGGACGTGGGTCGGCCGACCTTCCACCTGACGATCGGGCTGGGGCGCACGCCGGACGACGTGGCCGACATGCTCGCCGCCTTCCGCGCGCGGTTCGAGCAGCGCCTCCCGTTCCGGCTGCGCGCCCGGCACCTGGACCTGTACGTCGAGGCCGACGGTGGCTACGGGCGGGTGGCCAGGTCCCCGCTCGGCCGCGGATAGTTCCGGGTTCAGGCGGACCGGAGCGGCCGCAGCGCCCCCGACCGCACCGCCGCCATGACGCCCGCGGGCGGCTCGCCGCGCCGCCACGCGTCCGCCATCCAGCGCATCGCCGGCGCCGTCCGCGAGAAGAACGCGAAGTACCCCTCGCACAGGTGGTGCTGACCGGGCTCGCCGTCGACGCTGACGCCCACGCGGTCCTTGGGGCAGCCGCCATGGCAGAACGCCAGCACCGGACATCTGCGGCACTGGGCCGTCAGCGTGTCGCGTTTCGCCTCCCCGAAGGCCCGCTGGCGCGGGTCGTCGACGAGGGTGGCGAGCGGCCGCTCGGTGAGGTTGCCGAGCTTGTGGTCGGGCTGCACGAAGTGGTCGCAGGCGTAGACGTCGCCCGTGTGCTCGAGCGCCAGCGCGTCGCCGCAGGTGGGCTGGTGGACGCAGATGCCGCCGGGCGCGCCGAGGTGCTTGCCGAGCAGGTCGTCGAAGGCCTGGACGAAGACGGTGCCGACATCGCGTTGCACCCACTCGTCGAACACGGTCAGCAGGAAGCGGCCGTAGGCCTCGCCCGACACGCTGCGGTCGGTGAGGGTCGTACCGACCTGGAAGCCGCTCGGGTCGGCGCGCTCGACGATCGGGACGAACTGCACGAAGCGCGCGCCGGCCTCGTCCCGCAGGAAGCGGTAGACCTCGAGCGGCGCCTCGGCGTTGCCGGCGTGGACGGTGACGAGCGCGTTCCACGCCACCCCGTGCCGGCGCAGCACGTCCACCCCGCGCATGACGCCGTCGAAGCTGCCGCGGCCGGCCTTGTCGCGGCGGTAGCGGTCGTGCAGCACGCGCGGGCCGTCCAGGCTGATGCCGACGAGGAAGCCGTGCCGCGCGAGGAACGCGCCCCAGTCGTCGTCGAGCTTGGTGGCGTTGGTCTGCAGGGTGTGGGTGACCCGCTGGTGCGGCCGGCGGCGCGCCTCGGCCAGCGCGACCGCCCGCTCGAAGAACTCGAGCCCCATGAGCGTCGGCTCGCCGCCCTGCCAGGCGAAGGCGACCTCCGGCCCGGGCTGCGCCGCGATCATCTGGTCGGCGAAGGCCTCGAGCACGGCATCGGACATGCGGAAGGACGACCCCGGGTAGAGATCCTCCTTCTTCAGGAAGTAGCAGTAGTCGCAGCCGAGGTTGCAGACCGCCCCGGTGGGCTTGGCCATGAGGTGGAAGGGGCGCTGGGCCGGCGGCACACGATCAGCCTACCCGCGGCGGCGGCCCCAGGGGTGCCGGCATGGCGTTCGGCCCGGGTCCTGGTGGGACGACTCGGGTACCGTGCGGGGATGGTGCGCTAGGGGGGTGGATGGCGTGGAGATCCGGCAGGCCCAACGCGACGTCCGGACCGTGTACTTCGGCGGCTTCGCCGGCACGCTCGTGTCGGCGGTGTTGTGGCTGGCATCGGCGGCGCTCGCGACCTGGGGCACGCCAGGCGCCGCGATCTACCTCCTGGTCGTCGGCGGGGTGGCGATCTTCCCGCTCACGCAGCTCGCCCTCCGCGCCATGGGCCGGCCCGCGGCGCTGCCGCGCGGCCACCCGATGAACGGCCTGGCGATGCAGGTGGCGTTCGTCCTGCCGCTCACGCTGCCGATCGTGGGCGCGGCCGCGCTCTACCGGCTCGAGTGGTTCTACCCGGCGTTCATGGTCGCCCTGGGTGCGCATTACCTGCCGTTCACGTTCCTCTACGGGATGTGGCAGTTCGCCGTGCTGGCCGGCGCCCTCGTGGTCGGCGGGCTGGTGCTGGCGCTCTACGTCCCGGGCGCGTTCGCCCTGGGCGGCTGGCTGACCGGCGCCCTGCTGCTGGCGTTCGCGTTCGTGGGGCGGTCCGCGGCGCTGCGCAAAGGCGCCTGAAGCCCCGGGCGCCTGGCCGGGGACCCCCGAACCCGTAGGCGAGCTCCCGCGCCGTTGACGTCGTGACGTCATGTCGCTATGGTGGCCGTATGGACGCCTCGCACAAGCGCGCCACCGTCTACTTCGATCCGGAGCTGCACCGGGCGCTGCGCCTCAAGGCCGCGGAGACCGAGCGGTCGGTGTCCGATCTGGTCAACGAGGCGGTCCGACTCAGCCTGTCGGAGGACGCGACCGACCTGCTCGCCATCGAGGAGCGCCGGGCCGAGCCGGAGATCGACTTCGAGACGGTCGTCAAGGACCTCCGGCGGCGTGGCCGGGTATAGCCTGCGCATCAAGTCCTCGGCGGCGCGCGAGATCGAGGACATCGACGGCAAGGCGGACCGGCGACGGGTCGTGGAGCGGATCGAGCGTCTGGCGGAGGAGCCACGGCCGCGGGGCTGCGTGAAGCTCGCTCGCGAAGGCTTCTACCGCGTCAGGCAAGGACGCTACCGCATCGTCTACGAGGTCCGCGACGCTGCGCTCATCGTGCTCGTCGTCCGGGTCGGCGACCGTCGAGACATCGACCGCGGCATCTGAGCACGTCCGCGTGGCCCCTGCGACGCCGAGGCGCCGCCTCACCCCTCCCCGAACGGCGCCTCCACCCACGGGTACTTGTGCAGGTCGGCGCGCACGAGCGGGATCTGCTGCATGATCGGCGCGACCGCGCCCGGC
>CAZJUA010000015.1:0-6316 GCA_964549045.1 uncultured bacterium
GGCCGCCCACGCCGGCACGCCCGGGCCCTCGGCGCCGGCGCCGCTGCCGCTGGTGGCCCACGCCGGCTACCTGATCAACCTGTGCAGCCCGAAGCCCGACGTGCACGAGAAGTCGCAAGAGGCCCTGACCGACGAGCTCGAACGCTGCACCGCCCTGGGGGTCCCCGGCCTGGTGCTGCACCCCGGCGCCCACCTGGGCACCGGTGAGGACGCCGGCCTCGACGGCATCGCGCGCGCGCTCGACGCCGTGCACGCCGCGCTCCCGGACGCCAGCGCGCGGGTGCTGCTGGAGAACACCGCCGGCCAGGGAACGGTGCTCGGGTCGCGGCTCGAGCAGCTCGCCACGATCGTGGCCAGGGTCGACGCCCCCGAGCGCGTCGGCGTCTGCCTCGACACCTGCCACGCGTTCGCCGCCGGCTACGACCTGCGCAGCGACGAGGGCTACGCCGCCTTCGTCGACCAGGTGGCGCGCACGGTCACGCTCGAGCGGGTGGCCGCCGTCCACCTCAACGACAGCCTCTTCGGGCTCGACAGCCACAAGGACCGCCACGCCTCGATCGGCGAGGGCGAGCTCGGGCTCGAGGCCTTCGCCCGCTGGCTGGCGGACCCCCGCTGGGGCGACGTGCCCATGGTGCTGGAGACGCCTCTGGGCGACGACGGCCTGGGGCACGCGCGCGACCTGGCGACGCTGCGCGCGCTCTGAGCGGGGGGGTCGGCGTCAGACGGGCTCGACGCGTCCGTAGCGCCCGCGCACGTACGCGAGCGAGGCGGTGTCGGCGACGCGCGCGTGCTCGACGCGGCCGACCACCAGCGTGTGGTCGCCGACCGGCACCTGGTCGACCACCACGCACACCAGCTGCGCGGCGGCGCCCCCGATCACCGGGTGGCCGTCGAGCTCCTCGAAGGGGTCGTCCGCGAGGGGCACGGGCCGACCGGCGAAGTGGTCCGAGACGCCGGCCTGATCGGCCGACAGGATGCTGACGCCGTAGCGCGCCAGCGCCGGCAGCAGCGCGTGGGCCCGGGCCTTCACGTCGATCGCCACCCCCACCAGCGGCGGCACGAGCGACAGCGAGGTGAACGAGTTGACCGTGATGCCGTGGACGGCCCCGAAGGGGGAAGCGCCGCCGGCGGCCCCGTCGCGCCTCGCGAAGGTGACCACGGTGATGCCGGTGGGGAGTCTCCCCAGCGTCTGTCGGAACCGGTCGGGATCGATGGGCATGCGGGGGTCCTCCTGGCGACCCTCCGCTGGGCGCGGCGGCCGCACGACGACCCGCAGGGTACGCCACGCGTCGACACCTCGCACGATGCGGCGAACGAACCCCGAGATCCCGCCCCTGAGGCGGTAGATTCGCCCGTGCGCCGACGCCGCTGGCTCCTCTTCCCGCTTCGCTTCCTCCACGTCAACGTCGGTCTCGCCCTGTTCGGCTTCAGCATCGCGCTCATGTTGCGGGCGGGCGTGGGCCTAGGGCCGTGGGACGTGTTCCACGAGGGCCTCTCGCTGCGCACGCCGCTGACGATCGGCCAGGCGATGATCGGCGCCGGCTTCGCGCTGATGGCCCTCTCGGCCGCGCTGGCGAAGGTGCGGCCCGGGATCGGCACGGTGATGAACATGGTGTTCATCGGCGCGTGGGTCGACCTCTTCCTGGCGCTGCCCGGCTTCCCGCAGGCGGTCGGTTGGTTCGACGGCGCCGCGCTCTTCGGGATGGGGCTGGCCCTCAACGGCGTCGCGACCGGTCTCTATCTCACCGGCGGCCTGGGCGCCGGCCCGCGCGACGGCTTCGCCCTGGCGCTCGCCAAGCTGCTGCGGATCACGGTGCGGCGGGCACGCACGCTCGTCGAGGTCGTCGTGCTGACCAGCGGCTGGCTGCTGGGCGGCACGGTCGGCGTGGGCACCGTGGCCTTCGCCCTGGCGATCGGCCCGCTGATGCAGGCCAGCCTGCGGCTGTTCGCGGGGCTCGAGCGCGCCTACGCGCGACGGCTGGCGGCGCCCACCGAGCGCGCGGGCATCCGTACCGAGTAACCGACCGGCCGGCCCCTATCATCGCAACAGAGAGGTTCGGAGGGGGTCGTGTTGGTGGAGGTCGTCCACGTCCTGGGATCGGGCGCCGCGTTCAGCGACGGCAGCCGCACCACCACCATGCTGGCCCTCGAGGGCTCCTCCGGCATCGTGGTGGTCGACTGCGGCGGCGACGTCGTGCAGCGGCTGCTCGCCCAGGGCCTCGACCCCTTGCGGGTGACGGCGCTCATCGTCACGCACGAGCACGCCGACCACGTCGGCGGCCTACCGCTGATGCTCGAGCGGCTGTGGCTCGCCGGTCGGCGCACGCCGCTGCCCGTGATCGGCATCGCCCCCGCCGTCGCCCAGGCCGTGCGCCTGCACGACGCGTTCGACACCGACGACTGGCCCGGTTACGCCGGCATCGCGCCGCAGGTGGTGCCGCACGAGGTCGGCGCGCCGGTGCTGCGGAACGCCGACTGGCGCATCACGTCCGCCCCGGGGACGCACTCGGTCCCGGTGATCGGCCTGCGCATCGAGGCCACGGGCGGCGCCGTGGTGGCGTACTCGTGCGACACGACCTACGATCCTGGCATCGTCGACCTGGCCCGCGGCGCCGACCTGCTGCTGCACGAGGCCGCCGGTGAGAACGCCATGCACGCCTCGCCCTGCCAGGCGGCGCAGGTCGCCGTCGAGGCCGGCGCGGGCCGCCTGGTGCTCGTCCATCTGCCGCACGACTTCGACGAGCACGGTCCCGAGATGGCCTGCGCACGGGACCGCTTCTCGGCCCTGGAGATCGGCTTCGACGGCGCACGTTACCCGCTGACGCCCGCGGCCGTCGCCATCGGTTGGCGCGCGGTCGGCGCGCCGGCGTCCCACAAGCGCGCGTAGCGTCGCGGGGCGCGCCCCTCCCAGCCGCGCTTGTGCCAGGCGTAGCCGGCGACCAGCGGCAGCGTGACGGTCGCCTCTCCGTAGACCATCTGCTCGAACGCCAGGTCGACCTTGCCCCAGCTGCTCGCCTCCTTGAGCGTCGAGCCGGAGAGGGCGCCGTCGCGCTCGTCGGCGACGGTGAGCTGCACCGCGTACTTGTGCATCTCGGCCTCGAAGCCGAGGAACTCGGCGGAGACGACGATGTCCTGCACGAAGTTCTTGGGCACGCCGCCGCCGATCATGAAGATGCCGGTGGTGCCCTGGTGGACCTTGATGCCGGTGAGCTCGCGGAAGTCCTTGACGGCGTCGATCGCCACGTGGGCCTCGGGGTGGCGCACCTGGTGCGCCACCAGGCCGAAGCCGGCGGAGCAGTCGCTGAAGGCCGGCACGAACACGGGCACGTCGAGTTCGTAGGCCGTGCGCAGGATGCTGTCGGCCCCGAGGTCGCGTTCGGCGAGGTAGCGGCCCATCTCCCGCAGGAACTCGCGGCTGGAGTACGTCCCCGGCGTGAGCGTCTCGGCGATCTGCAGCACGGTGTCGTCGCAGACGCGCAGCTGCTCCTCGTCGATGTAGGTGTCGTAGATGCGGTCGATCATCAGGTCGCGCAACATGGCGTCGCTGGCGAACTTGTCGCCCTGGTAGTGGCGGAAGCCGAGCGCCTCGAAGAAGTCCTGGTCGACGACGTTGGCGCCGGTCGAGACGATGGCGTCGACCATGTTGGCGCGCAGCAGGTCGACGATCACCTGCTTCTGGCCGGCGGAGACGATCGAGCCCGCCAGCGTGAGGATGACGCCGGCCTCGGGGTCGCGCACCATCATGTCGAGGATGCGGCCGGCGCGGGCCAGGTCGCGGGCGCTGAAGGCGGTCTCGCCCATCATGTCGACGAGGGGCGTGACGTCGACCTGCTTGATGTCGAGGTGGCGCACGACGGTCTGCAGGAGTTCGGGCTTGCTTCTGGTGTGGCTCATGGTCGATCCCTCCACGTGGTGCGATCGCGCTCTGGGTCGTGGGGGTCACGAGCCACGCGCGCCGCTCGGCCGCCGCGTCCGCGGTCGGCGTCGGTCGTCGGAGCCTTACGTGTGAACGGTCGGCGCAGGCTGGGCCTGCCCTCACACACGAGAGTTTCTCGCCTGTGGCGAGAAACTCCAGGTGATCGGACGGCCCTTGCGCCGATGCGCGCTCACACCAGGGTTTCGGCCCACAGGGCCGAAACCCAAGGTGTTCGTGCCGGCCCGCAGGGCCGCGCCGAACACACGCCATCAGGACTCCCCGTGGCGCCCCCAGGATGCGGCCTGGCGCGCGCGTTGTCAACGGTATGGGAGACGGTAGCCCCCACCGCCGGAGCGCGGCGCCCCGCGGGCACGGTGACCGAACGGTGAAGACGCATCGATCCCAACGAATGCCCCTGTGGACCATGATGAATGGGAGCTTAGGCTACAATCGCTTGCATCGAGCCGGGCCGATGCGCGGGGCTAGCCGACGTCCCCCGCAGGGGCCCGATTCCCTTGGGAGGTCCACCGTGAGGGATCTGCAGACGAGCCAAGACGCGCGCGCCCGCCAGCGCGGCCATCCCGAAGCGGGCGCGGCATGATCCCCGCCTTCCGCGCCGCCACCACGAACACGGGGCGCGCGCTCGAGATCGTGCGCATGGCGCTCATGTTCCTGGTGTGGGGTGGCCTCCTCGGCTACGCGCTCGAGCTCTACGTCATCGGCCACTGGCTGCCCACGTTCCAGTCGCAGATCCCCTTCTACGTGACCATCCCGGGCGTGGTCTTCATCGCCTGGATCTTCTTCGACCGCACCACGCCGTGGGTCCGCATCGCCTTCATCGTCACGATGCTGGTCTTGATCGTCACCGGCGCGCTGGGCGCGTACTACCACTGGCTGTGGAACATGTTGGACGCGGGCGACGTCGACTGGTCCTTCACGCCCGCGATGGAGAACTTCCACGGCTTCCGCCCCATCCTCGCCGCGTTGGCCTACACCAACATGGGCGTGACCGGTCTAGCCTGCATCTACAGGGCCAGGTGAGGTGACGACATGATCCAGCGTTTGATGCGCGCCCAGACCGACGACGAGCGCACGCTCGCGTTCCTGCAGAACCTCTTCCTGCTGATCGCCGCCTTCGGCCTCGTGTTCTACGGGATCGAGCACTGGGTGATCGACCACCAGACCCTGACGCACTGGACGGCGTTGATCCCCGCCTGGGTGTCCATCGCCGTCACGCCGCTGGCGATCGCCATGTTCTTCTCCACCCGCAAGTGGCTGACCTACGCCTTCGTCGGCGGCATGGCCCTCTCGTTCCTCGCCGGACTCCTCGGCGCCCTGCTGCACCTCGTCTTCAACGCCAGCGACCTCGGCGTCTCGCTGTTCAGCATCAGCGGGTTCCTCGAGTCCATGCAGGTCCCCTACCGCCCCGTGCTCGCCGGTCTCGCCCACACCCACGTGGGCGCGGTGGGCCTCGCCGTCGGCCTCACCGCCTGGGTGAAGGACTGACCCGTTCCGCCCCTTAGGAGGCAACCCATGATCAAGAAGATGCTCATCACCGCCCTCGCGCTCGCCCTCGTCGGCACCGTCGCGCTGGCCCAGCCCGCGATCGACGGTGCGATCGCCGACGGCGAGTACGCCAACACGTTCGTCGACGCGGATACCGACGCCGTTCTCCACTGGACGATCGACGGCGACGACATCCACCTCGCGTTCACCTTCCCGTCACGCGGCTGGGCCGGCATCGGCTGGCTGGCCGAGCAGAGCAACCGCAAGGCGGGCGCCGACATCCTGATCGTTACCATGCAAGACGGAGCGCCGGTGCTGCTCGACATGTTCCAGGCGTCGGCCCGCGGCGAGTCCGAGATGGACGAGGAGCACGGCGGCAGCAACTCCTACACCGCTTTCGCGGCGACGTTCGAGAACGACGTGTGGACCGTCGAGGCCACCCGGCCGCTGGTCACTGGCCAGCCCTCCGACGTCGACATCGTCCCCGGCGAGCCGATGATCCTCATGTTCGCCTACGCCACCGTGATGGACGTCTCCCGCGCCCACGCCCGCAGCACCAGCGGCGGCGCGCACTACGTCGACCCCTTCACCTTCTGAGCTAGACGCGCCTCACCACGCTCGCGGCGGCTCCGGGATCATCCGGGGCCGCCGCTCCTTGGCGCGCACACGCGCATGCGCACACACGCGTCCGCGGACGAGGCCCGGCGCGCTGCCGGCCTACACCTGTTCCAGGTACGTGTAACCCACCAACTCCGCGTCGTAGAGCTCGGTCATCTCGCGCTTGGCCTCCGCGGTCAGCTTGACGCCGGAGCGCTCCGCCTCGCGGATCTCGTCCTGCAGCCAGCCGTGGAGCTCCGCCGTCTCGTAGCCCATGTTCTCGATGACGCGCCGCGC
>CAZJUA010000016.1:0-4214 GCA_964549045.1 uncultured bacterium
CCGCCGCCTCGTCCATCCCGGAGCGGGCCGCGAGCCGCGCCGCGCGCGCCGCGAACGGCGCGTCGACGACGACGGTGGCGTCCATGTCGGCGTCGAGGCCGGTCTCGAACAGCAGCGGGACGTCGTGCACGATCATGGGAGGTGGCGCCGTGGAGACGGCCGCCGCCTCCATGGCCGCCCCGGCCCGCCGCACCCAGGGGTGCACGATCGCCTCGAGGCGCCGCCGCGCGTCGGGGTCGTCGAAGACCCGCCGGGCGGTGGCGGCGCGGTCCAGCCGCCCATCCACCACCAGGTCGGCACCGACCTCCGACGCGATGCGGGCGAGCACCTCGGGGTCCTCGGTGGCGCGGCGCGCCAGCGCGTCCGCGTCGATGACCAGCGCGCCGCGCTCGGCCAGCCGTCGCGCGACGCTCGACTTGCCCGCGCCGACGCTGCCGGTGAGGCCGATCCTGGGCGGGTAGCCTGGGGCCGTGGACCGCCGTGACCGCCCCTCGCCATCGGTCGTGCGCGCGCTCATGCGGCAGTGTACGGCGCCCCCGCCCGGCCTCGCCGGCCGCGATCCGCTCGCGGGCGCGGTGGTGGTGGGCGGCGCGGTGCGCGACGCGCACCTGGGCGTGCCGGCGCGCGACGTGGACTGGCTGGTGCGCGACCCGGAAGCGGCCGCGCGCGCCTTGGCGGACGCCACCGGTGGCGCGCTGGTGGCGCTCGACCCCGAGCGCGGGCACTGGCGGGTGGTGTGGGGCGCGGGCGACGCCGACGCCCCCGCGCGCCCCGGCGCGCACGCATGGGACCTCGCCGCCCCCGACCCGCCCGGTGACCCTAGCGACCCGTCGGTCGTCGCGGCGGACCTGCGGCGGCGCGACCTCACGGTCAACGCGCTGGCGTTCCGGCCCGAGACCGGCGAGGTCGTCGATCCGACGGGCGGCCTCGCCGACCTGCGCCGGGGGCTGGTGCGCGCCGTCGCGCGGGAGAACCTGTGGGCCGACCCTTTGCGGGCGTGGCGCGTCGTGCGTTTCGCGGCACAGCTCGGTTTCCGCGTCGAGCGGCGCACGCGCGGGTGGACGCAGGTGCTCGCGCGGGCGCTCGACCGCGATGGCCCGCTGCACGCCGACGTCGTCCTCCCCGCGCCGGAGCGCCTGGGCGCCGAACTCGACGACACGATCGCCACGCCGGTGGCCGGCCGTGCCTTCGCCGCGCTCGACGATCTCGGCCTGCTGGCGCCCGTCCTCCCCGAGCTGACGACCGGGCGCGGCGTCGCCCAGGGCGGGCTGCACCACCTCGACGTGCTGCGGCACCAGCTCGAGGCGCTGCAGCGACTCGTCGACGCCTTCCCCGACGCCGACCTGGCGCTGCGCTGGGCCACGCTCCTGCACGACGTCGGCAAGCCGCCCACGCGGACGCCGGGCGGCGTGACCGAGGACGGCCTGGTGCTGCGCGATCGCTTCCACGGGCACGACGCGGTTGGCGCCGAGCTGGCGGCCGCGGCGCTGCGGCGGCTGCGGCGCCCGCGGGCCCTCGTCGCGCGCGTCCAGGACCTGGTCGCCGCCCACATGCGGCCCCTGCCCGACGACGAGCGCGGCGCCCGGCGCTTCGCGCACCGGCTCCGGCCCCTGCTGCCCGACCTGCTGCGGTTGATGCTCGCCGACCGCGAGGCCGCCCGTGGTCGCGGCGCGTCGGCGGCGGCGCGCCGGCGTTACCGGGAGCGCGTGGGCCTGGTGCTGGCCGCGCTGGAGGAACCGCCGCCGCCGGCGCCGCTCGTCGACGGGCGTGCGCTCATGGCGGCCCTGGGCATCGCGCCCGGACCGCGCGTCGGGGAGCTGCTCGCGGCGATCGCCGAGGCGCGTGCGCTGGGCGACGTCGGCACGCGGGAGGAGGCGTTGGCGTACGCGGCGCGGTTGCAGGCCGGGCGCTGCCCCCCGCCGCCTCGCCCGCCGGCGTGCTTCCGACGCGGACGCACCGACGTGGGCGGGCCGGTCGGCCCGGCCGCGTCGGCCGGCTCACGCGAGGAAGGCGCCGACGCGTCGTGCGGCCTCGCGCAGGGCGTCGGCGTCACGCACGAGCGCGAAGCGGACGTGGCCCTCGCCGTTGGGGCCGAAGCCGCGGCCGGGCGCGAGGGCGACGCCCGTGTCGCGCACCAGCGCGTCGCAGAAGGCGAGCGAGTCGGCGGCGGGGGCGCCCGCCGCGGCCGGGATGCGGGCCCACAGGTACATGCCCGCGGGCGGCGCGTCGAGCGACCAGCCGACCTCGGCGAGGGCTGTCACCAGGGCGGCGCGGCGGGCGGCGAACACCAGGGCGTCGCGGCGGGCGGCGCTGCGGGGCCGCGCGAGGGCCGCCACGGCGGCGCGCTGGATGCCCAGGTAGGCGTTGAAGTCGACGGCGCTCTTGACGCGCGCCAGCGCGGCGATCGCCTCGGGGTGCCCGAGTGCCCAACCGATCCGGAAGCCGCCCATGTGGAAGCTCTTGCTCGCGGAGTAGAGCTCGATGGCCACCTCGAGCGCGCCGGGCCGCGTCAGCACCGAGGGTGCGCAGGCCTCGCCGTCGACCGTGTCGACGTAGGGGAAGTCGTGGATCAGCAGCAGGTCGTGGCGCCGGCAGAAGGCGACGGCACGGTCGAAGAAGCCGTCGTCCGCGACGCCGGCCGTGGGGTTGTTGGGGTAGTTGAGCACCAGCGCGCGGGCCCGGTCGGCGTCGCCGGGATCGACCGCGTCGAGGTCGGGCAGGTAGCCGTTCGCCTCGCGCAGCGGAAGCGGGACCCGATCGAGCCCGGCGACCGCGACCGCGCCGAAGTACGAGGGGTAGGCGGGGTCGGGCAGCAAGACGGCGTCGCCGGGGTCGGCGACCGCCCACAGGAGGTGGGCGAGGCCCTCCTGCGAGCCGATGAGCTGCAGCGCGTGCGCGTCGGGATCGAGCGCCCCGTCCGGCGGGTCGCCGAAGCGCTCGCGGTGCCAGCGGACGGCGGCCTCCCGCAGCGGCCGCGACCCGCTCGCGAGGCAGTAGCCGTAGGTGGTGGGGTCGGCGGTCGCCTCCCGCAGGGCGGCGAGCGCCTCGGGGGGCGGCGACAGGTCGGAGGAGCCGATGGACAGGTCGATGACGTCGCGCCCGTCCGCCCGCGCCGCGGCCTTGGCGGCGTCCATGTGGGCGAACACGCTCTCGGGCATCGCGCGGGCGCGGGCGGAGGCGATGCGGGCGCCCACCGAGTCGGCGATGCGGACCGCGCCCGGGGTGGAACCGGGATCGGCCGCCGTCGCGGGGCGCGGCTCGCTGGCCATGACCGAGCCTACCCGGTCAGCCTGCGCAGCTGCGCCGGAACATCGCGCGCCCCTCGGCGAGCTCGTCGCGCGGCAGCTCGCCCGCGAGCAGGCGCTCGTTCGACTCGGCCTCGAGGTCGTCGTAGAGGCCCTCGCCGGCCGCGCGCAGGGCGGCGGTGGCGCCGTGCTCCTCGAGCCACTCGAACAGCAGGTCCTCGGCGACCGCGAAGCGTCCCTCGTGCACGAAGTAGCGCAGCAGACGAGCGTAGCTGGGCTCGGGCAGCACGTGGTCGAGCAGGGCGGCGCGCACGCGCCGCACGCGCTCGGGCAGGTCGGCGACGCCGACCCTGGCGGCGCCGGCCTCGGTGTAGAGGTCGAGGGCCCGCAGCCGCAGCACCGCCGCCCGGGCGGGATCGGCGCCGGCCGGCGCCCGGGCGGGATCGGCGCCCGCCGGCGCCCGGGCGGGCGTGGCGCCGGCGGGTGCCGGCGGGGCCTCGCCGCCCGGCATCGCCGCGTCGACCTCGATCAGCGCCGCCGTGAGGAACGCCCGCTCGCCGTCGACGCGCCCGGTGGTGGAGATGACGGCCAGCAGCTGCTCGCTGGGGAGGCGGCGCACGACCTCGCCGGCCACGCCCAGGTGCCGGCGGTAGGCGCGGTCGAGCAGCTCGCGTGCCGCCTCGACGGCCGCGGGCTCGGCCCGCCGCCGGAGCCGCACCATGGCGGCCGACAGCTCGGCGAGCGTGCGCTGGATCAGGTCGTCTTCGATCGGCATGCGGCAGCCTATCGCGGCGCATGCCCGGGACCGACCGGCGACCCGGCGGGAGCGTAGGGGCTCACGGCACGGGCGGTAGGCTGACCCCATGCCCACCCCGCCCGCGCGCCCCCGCCCCGCCGAGGGGGGGACGGGCTTCGGCCGCTGGCGCCGGCGCAGCCCGGCGGCGGCGGGGCCGCGGGGGGCGGGGGCGG
>CAZJUA010000017.1:0-2021 GCA_964549045.1 uncultured bacterium
ACGCCGCCGACCCTCTCGGAGGCCCGCCGCTTCGTGCGCGCGCGCCTGCCCCACGCCGAGGCGGAGCAGCACGAGCGCATCGTACGGCTCGCCGGGCGCTCGTTCGAGGAGCTCCGAACCCTGACGCTGCTCACCGAGATCCGCGACCCCGCGTCCGAGCCGACGACCACGCCCGAGCGCTCCGTGATGCAGCTCGCGCGGGCGATCGAGGGCGGCGAGCCGCACCTCCGACGCTTCCTGGCGGCCGTGGCGGCGCTGTCGCTGCCGGACTACCCGGAGTTCGCGCGGGCCGAGCTGGCGCACCTCCTGCAGCTCACCGAGGACGAGACCGGCGAGGTCGACGGCACCTTCCTGGACGGGGTCCCGGGCCGCTCCGACCTCGTGCGCTGCTTCTCGCGCGAGCTCGCCCGCGAGCTGCGCCGCCGCCTCGCGTCCCAGGACCCCGCGACCTACCGCGCGTTGCACCGCCACGCCGCCGCCCACGTGGAGCCGGAGGCGCGTGCACGGCCGCGAGGCGAGGCCGCCAGCCGCTACCTCACGTTCCTGCTCGAGGCCCGTGCGTGGGACGACCTCAGCGACTGGATGTCCCGACACGGGGCACCGCAGGCGCTGGTCGGGCGGCTGTGGGCCACCGCCCAGGTGGAACTCCCGCCCGGACCCGAGGTCCAGCGCTTCGCCCAGCGCGTCGCCGCGCACTACGTCAAGCTCGGCACGTTCCAGCACCCGGACGTGCGCGACGCCTTCGCGGTGATGGCCGCCTCCTCCGACCCGAGCCTGCGTGCGTGGACGGCCCTGCGACGCGCCGAAGGCCTGTCGCTGCGCGGGCACCACGACCAGGCCGAGGCGCTGCTGACGGCCCTGCCGCCGACCGACGACGCGCGGCTGGCGGCCGACGGGGCGATCGCCCGGGCGTCGATCGCGCGCTGGCGCGGCCGCCGCGACGAGGCCATGCGGCTGGTGTTCGGCGAGGCACCCCACCACCTGCGACGGGCGCCGTCGGGCGGCGAGACCGACGCCGTGCGGGTGAAGGCGGCCCTGTGGGCGGGGGTGCTGGCCAAGGACCAGGGCGACCTCGACGCCGCCCTGGCGAGCTTCGACTCCGTGCCGCGGGCCGACGACCTGGACGCCGCCCGCGTCGCCTTCCAGCGCGGCGACGTCTTCATGCGCCTCGGCCACTACGACCGCGCCCTGCGCGCGATGGACGACGCTGTCGCGTTGGCCACCCGCTCCGACGCGCTGGCGTCGGAACGGACGCGCTACCTGGCGCGTCGGGCCACGGTGCACCGCCGGCGTGGCGATCTGGCGCGCTCGGCGACCGACTTCGAGGCGGCACGTGCGCTGCTGCTCTCGGGGGCCCCCGACGTGGGCAGCGACGGCGACTCGTGGGAGCGACAGTTCTGGCTCGCGCGCATCGAGGACGAGGCCGGCCTCCTGCTGCTGGCGGAGGGACGCTTCGACGACGCCGCGATGGCCTTCGATGGCAACCTTCGCCGCTTCCGAGCGTACGCCGACGCCCACGGCGTCGACGCCACCTACCGCGTCCTGCGCAGCACCCTGCGCCTCGGCATCGCCTACGGCTGTCGGGCGGTCGGCCAGCCCTTCCGCCGTCCCTTCGCCATCGGCCCCGGGTTGGGGACCGATACCCCCGACCTCCGGCACGCGCGCCGGCTGATCGGCGGGGTGCTCGACCGCGTCGAGGACGACACGCACGCGTGGCGCCCCAGTTCCCTCGCCCGCGACGCCCTGCTGGCCGCCAACCTGTTCGTCGCGTCCGGCAGGGAGGCGGTCGACCTGGCCGAGCGGGCATTGGCCACGTCACGCTACCCATACCAGCGCGCCACGGCCCACGCGCACGCCGCCGCGGGCGCGCTGCGGATCCCCGACCCCGGCGCGGCCACCGCCCACGTCGACGCCGCCACCCGCGAGCTGGCCGCCGCAACCGCCGGTTCCACCGAGCCCGAGCAGGGCGACCTCGAACTCGTGGCCTGGCTGATCGCCCTCGGCGCAGTGGCGGCGATCGA
>CAZJUA010000018.1:0-2815 GCA_964549045.1 uncultured bacterium
CCGTGGCGGTAGTGCAGGCGGACGATCGGCTGGGCGTCGTTCGGCTCGTTCGCGGTGACGAACACCCGCAGCAGACCGGGTCGCCCCGCGACCAGCGGCACGCGCTCCTCGGCCGGGCTCGCGCTGTCCTGCGCCGGCACCGATTGCGTCACGTAGAGCCGCTCGAGGACGAGGTCGAGCGTCGGCAGCTCGACGGGCACCGTGCACGTGCGCTCGACGACGATGGTGGCCGAGGTCGCGCCGGCGACGAGGAGCACCGATCCGGTCTCGCTGCCCTCGACGGTGCAGGCATCGACGGTGACGCTCAGGTTCGCGGACGCCAGGGCAGCAAGCGTGCCCGTCGTAGGCGTCACCGACAGCCAGTCGCGGTCGGTCGCGAGCTCGAAGGACCCGCTCGCGTCCCCCACGTTCGTGAGCATCGCCGCGCGCGCGGCGGGGGTGACGCCGCCCACGGCCCCGGCGAAGCTCAGCGCCTCGGGCTCGAAGGACCCGTCGAACGGCACCTCGGGTTCCGGCTCGGGATCCGGTTCGGGTTCGGGATCCGGCTCGGGATCCGGTTCGGGATCGGGATCGGGGTCGGCCTCGGGTTCGGGCTCGGGTTCGGGGTCGTCGAGGGTCCACGCCAACGCGACCGCGCCGCTGGCACCGGCGAGGCCGTCGACCGCGATCGCAATGGCCTCCCCCGCGCTCACATCGAAGGCCACCAGGCCGGCCACGGCGTCGCTGCCGTCGGTAGGTGCGGCGGGAGCCAGTCCCGCCAGGGCACCTCCACGGTAGGCGTCCACCACCGCGTCGAACCCGCTGCCGCGCGCGTCGAACGATGCCTTCCCATCGGCCGGTGCCGTCCACGTCCACCACACGGAATGGCGCGGGGGTTCCCCGGCATGCGCGGGCTCACCGGCCTCGGCGGTGGCGCCGACGCTCGATCCGGCCACCGCACCTGCGGGGCCCGCGAGCTCGGCGCGTTCCAGGAAGTCGTCGTTGCCGGGCCGATCCGACGCCCCGTCGCCTTCCCCCACGCGCAGGGGCGCCTGGCAGGCGCCGAGCCAACCCACGCCCAGCACGAGCAGGACGACGAGCAACCAGGAACGACGATCCGCCACACGACCTCCCCGGCGACGGCGCGCGACGTCGGTCGTCGTGCCGGATCGCCTCGAGGGCTGGAAGGTAGCACGATCCCGTCGGCGCCGATCGGGCGGATCTCTCGTTCTTCGCCACCGGCCCCCGGGTGCCGCTTGCGGCGACGGCGCCGTCGCGTGCGTCCGCCGGCTACCCCCCGCCGATCACCACCACGCACCCCTCGTCCCCCCGCAACCGCAACGACCGCCCCACGGCCTCGCCCTCGCGGTCGAGCGCGGTCGACAGCGCGATCGCGCCGCCGCCCGTGCCCGGCGTCTCGACCTCGACCTCGCGCGAACCGAGGTTGAGGACGACCCACGCCCGCCGCTCCCCACCCTCACGCAGGTACCCCACGACGTCCCCCGCGACCGGCAGCACCCGCTGACGACCTAGCGTGAAGAGCGCATCGCCGCGGCGCAGCGTGAGCAGCCGGCGGTAGAGCGTGAGGATCGAGCGCTCGTCGCGGCTGAGGTGCGCCACGTTGACGACGTCGGCGTCGTCGCCGACCGGCAGCCACGGCTCGCCGGTGGTGAAGCCGGCGTTGTCGGACGCGTCCCAGCGCATGGGCGTGCGCACCGGGGCGCGGCCGTGGCCGGGGACCCGCAGTCCCCAGGGGTCGCGATGGTGCTCCGGCGCCAGCTCGGCGTTGCGCAGGCCGAGCTCGTCGCCTTGGTAGACGAACGGCGTGTTGCGACTCGTCAGCAGCAACATGGCGGCGACCCTGGCCTGCGCCGTGCCGATGCGGGTGGCGACCCGGGCGCGGTCGTGGTTGCCGATGACGAACGTCGGGCAGGCGCCGGGGGGTAGCGCGGCGTCGTAGCGCGCGAGGTGGTCGGCGATCGCCGTGCTCTTCCAGGGCAGCGTCATGAGCGAGAAGTTGAGCGCCAGGTGCAGCTCGTCGCCGTCGCCGTAGAAGCTGGCCAGGCGCTCGACCGACGAGCCGTACTCGACCTCGCCGATGAGCACGCGCCCGGGGTAGGCGTCGATCTGCCGCCGGAACCAAAGCATGAGCCGGTGCACGTCGGGCTGGTCGCTGCTGTGGAGGTGGCGCAGCGAGCCGTAGGGGTTGACGCCCGGCCCGGGCACGAAGTCGGGGTTCGGCGGGGCGTCGCGGAACGCCGCGGCCTTCAGCAGGTTGTGGATGACGTCGACGCGGAAACCGTCGATGCCGCGCTCCAACCAGAAGCGCATGACCCCCGCCATGGCGTCCACCACCTCGGGGTTGCGCCAGTTCAGGTCCGGTTGCTCGGGCACGAAGCTGTGCAGGTAGTACTGACCGGTCGCCGCGTCCCACGTCCAGGCCGGCCCCCCGAAGTGGCTGAGCCAGTTGTTGGGCGGCCCGCCGTCCGGCGCGGGGTCGCGCCACAGGTACCAGTCGCGGTGGGGGTCGTCGCGAGAGCTGCGGGCGGCCTCGAACCACGGATGCTCGTCGGAGGTGTGGCTGGGGACCAGGTCGAGGATCAGCCGCAGCCCGCGGGCGTGCACCGCGGTCACCAGCCGGTCGAAGTCGTCGAGCGTGCCGTAGATCGGGTCGATTCCCGTGTAGTCGGCGACGTCGTACCCGAAGTCCACCAGCGGCGACGGGTAGATGGGCGAGAGCCAGATGGCGTCCACCCCGAGCCAGGTCAGGTAGTCGAGTCGCTGGGCGATGCCCGCCAGATCGCCCACGCCGTCGCCATCGGCGTCCTGGAAGCTG
>CAZJUA010000019.1:0-14972 GCA_964549045.1 uncultured bacterium
CCTCATCCCCCTGCTGATCGCCCTCATGTTCGCCGCCGCGGCGGCGCAGCCCGACCCGCACGGTACCTGGCGCGGCGCGCTCGGCCCCGGCGTCATCGATCTCGAGATCAGCGTCACGATCGCGGCCGACGACACCGGCGCAGGCCTGGTCGGCACCATCGACATCCCGGCCCAGGGCCTGGTGGCGTTTCCGTTGGCGGACGTCGTACTCGATGGCGATCGGATCGCCTTCGTGATGCCCGTCCCGGGCGACCCCGCCTTCGTCGGCGTGATCGCTGGGGACCGCATCGAGGGCACCTTCACCCAAAGCGGCCAGGCGCTGCCGTTCTTCCTGGAGCGCGATGCGGAACCCGCCGCGCGGCGGCCGCAGGAGCCGCTCCCGCCCTTCCCCTACGGCGAACACGAGGTGACCTACGCCAGCGGCGACGTCACCCTCGCCGGAACGTTGACCCTGCCGCCCGGTGACGGGCGCGTCCCCGCGCTCTTGCTCATCACCGGCAGCGGCGCCCAGGACCGCAACGAGGAGATCCTCGGCCACAAGCCCTTCCTGGTGATCGCCGACCACCTCACCCGCGCCGGCTACGCCGTCCTGCGCGTCGACGACCGCGGCGTGGGCGGCAGCACCGGCGACGACGCGTCGGCCACCTACGAGGAGTTGCTCGGCGACGTGCTCGCCGGCGTCGCGCTGCTGCGCGACCACCCGCGCGTGGATCCCGAGCGCGTCGGCCTGCTGGGCCACAGCCAGGGCGGCTTCCTGGCGCCAGCAGCGGCGCTGGCCGCCGACGGCGGCGTCGCCTTCGTCATCCTGATGGCGGGCCCCGCCGTCGACGGCTTCGCCACGCTGCTGGCGCAGAACGAGCGGATCATCGAGGCCGCGATGCGCGCTGCCGACCCGACCGTCAGCGACGAGGACGTCGCGGCCGTCGTCGGCAGCCAGGTCGCGTTCCTGGAGGCCCTCAACCCGCTGCTGCAGGCCCAAGACATCGAAGGCGCCCGCGCGCTGCTGCGCGAGCGCGTCGAGACCGAGTTGGCCGCCCTGCCGGCCGAGCAGCGGCCCGACGACGCCACCATCGAGGCGATGATCGCGGCGAACCAGGAGGGCGTCATCGCCCCTGCCTTCCGTGCGTTCCTGGCTTTCGACCCACAGCCCTACCTGCGCCAGCTCACGATCCCGACGCTGGCCTTCTTCGGCGGCCTCGACCTGCAGGTGCCCGCCGAGCAGAGCGAGGGTCCCATGCGCGAGGCGCTCACCGCCGCCGGCAACCCGGACGCCACCGTGATCACGTTCCCCGGTCTCAACCACCTCATGCAGCCGGCCACGACCGGCAACGTCGACGAGTACGGGGCCATCGACGTCACCATCGACCCCATCGTGCTCGAGACGATCAGCGGGTGGCTGCAGGAGCGCTTCCCGGCGCGCTGAGCGGGGCGGCGCCGCCCACGGCGCCGCTACCTGCCTCGCGGCGCGCGGCGGCCCGACCGCCGTCCGCGCGCCGCAGAAGGAGGCCGTAGATGGACCCGGTCGTGACGGTGGAGGGCCTGCGCAAGACCTACGGCGACGTGACCGCCGCCGCCGACGTGAACTTCGAGGTCGCACGCGGCGAGGTCTTCGGCATGGTCGGCCCCAACGGGGCCGGCAAGACGACGATCCTGGAGTGCGTCACCGGGCTGCGGCGGCCCGACGCCGGCCGCGTGCGCGTGCTCGGGCTCGATCCCCAGCGCGACCGCTACGCCGTGCGCGAGCGCATCGGCGTGCAGCTGCAGGCGGCCGCGCTGCCCGACGCGCTGCGCGTGGGCGAGGCCGTCGCGCTGTTCACGTCGTTCTACCCACGCGCCGGCGACCCTGCCGCGGCGCTGCGGCGCGTCGGCCTCGACGACCGCCGTGGCACGCGCGTCTCCGACCTCTCGGGCGGCCAGCGCCAGCGGCTCTTCATCGCGCTCGCCCTGGTGCACGAGCCCGAGGTCGTGCTGCTCGACGAGCTGACCACCGGCCTCGACCCGCAGGCGCGCCGCGACGCCTGGGCACTGGTGCGCGAGATTCGCGAGCGCGGCGCCACGGTGATCCTCACCACCCACTTCATGGAGGAGGCCGAACGGCTGTGCGACCGCGTGGCCATCGTCGACCACGGCCGCATCGTCGCGCTGGACACGGTGGGTCGCCTCGTCGCCTCGCTGGGCGAGGAGCGGCGGGTGGCGTTCGTGCACGAGGGCGCGTTCGACGACGCGCGCGTGCGCGGCCTGCCGGGGGTCGTGCGCGTCGAGCGCCTGGGGGACCGCGTGATCGTCTCGGTCCGCGGCGTCGGCACCGCGGGCCGCGTCACGACCGCGCTGGAGGAGGCCGGCGTGGCGTTCGACGAGCTGCGCGTCGAGCGCCCCACGCTCGAGGACGTGTTCCTGGCGCGGACGGGGAGCGCGTGGTTCGGCGACGGCGCGCCGCCTCGAGGCGCCGCGCGTCCGGGCGGCGGCGCGCCCGACCGGCGACCCGCGGACCGCTCTAGGAGGCCATGATGCGCGCGTTCCGCTCCCTCGCCTGGGTGCTCGCGAAGCTGGCCCTGCGCGAACCGCTGGCCGTGTTCTTCACGTTGGTCCTGCCGGCTGGACTGGTGGCGCTCTTCGGCCTCGCCTTCGGCAACGTCCCGATCCCCCTCGGCGAAGGCCGCGGCGGCATGGACCACCAGCTGCCCGCGATCGCCGCATGGGTCTTCGCCATGACCGGCCTGTTCACGGTCCCGATGGCGCTGCTCGGCCGGCGCGACGCCGGCACGCTGCGGCGCTTCCAGGTCACGCCGTTGCGCCCCGCCGCCTACCTGGCCGCCGACGTCGTCGTCCACCTCGGGCAGGCCCTGCTGGGGCTCGCGTTGCTGTTCGCGGTCGGTGCCTGGGCCTTCGGCGCCCGCGGCGGCGGCTCCCCGCTCGTGGTCGTCGGCGCGGCCCTGCTGGACATCGTCGCCTTCCTGGCGTTCGGCTACGCGCTGGCAGCGCTGCTGCCCAACGCCCGCGCCGTCCCCGTGGTGGGCAACGTGCTGGCGGTCCCGATGCTCTTCCTGTCGGGCGCCACCGCGCCGCTGGAGGTCATGCCGGCCGCGGTGCAGCGCGCGGCCCAACTCAACCCCCTGTACCACGCGGTGACGCTGCTGCGCGGCGCGTGGTTCGGGGAGCCGTGGAGCGCGCTGGCGGCGTCCGCGGCCGTCATCGTGGGTCTGCTGGTCGTCGCAGCGGCGTTCGCGGCGTGGCGGTTCCGGTGGGAAGCCTGAGGCAGGGCGGCCGTCTCCCCCGACCCCTCACTTCGCCCGCGTCGTCCCGCCCTCCCGCGCCAGCGCCTGCGCCAGGCGCGTCACGAACGCGTCGAGCGGAAGAGCGCGGCGCTCCCACGCGCTAACCTCCGTGCATGCCTACCACCCCGATCGAGCAGACCGAAACGCTGCGCGTCCTCGCGGTCGAGGACGCCTACGTGGCGGCCGAACTCGCCCGCGACGAGGCGGCCCTGCGCCGGCTCGTCGATGACCGCTTCGTCTTCAACGCGGGTGACGGCACCACCAGCGACAAGGAGGCGCTGATCGAGAGCATCCTGGCCATGCACATGGTCGGGCAGACGCTCAGCGAACGGTCGGTCCTCGTCGAGGACCACGTCGCGCTGGTCTTCGGCACGACGGAACTGCGGTTCGCCGCCCCTGGCGAACTCGAGACCCAGTCCCAGCTCAGGTACACGTCGACGTACGTCCGTCGCGAGGGCGCATGGCGCCTGCTGGCGCTGCAGATGCAGCGGCGCGCGCCGTGACCCGTCGCGACGGCCGGACGGGGCGATCGAGCTGAGCGAGCGCATCGGCGAAGCGCCTACGCCCGGCGGTGGGCAGGTTCGGGGTCGGGGGCGAGGATGATGGAGCGCATGCCAGGAGGACCGCACATGTCGGCGCACGACGCACGACGGCTCTACGAGTTGCTCGAGCGCGCGGGCATCGACGTGTGGATCGATGGGGGTTGGGCGGTGGACGCACTCCTCGGCGAGCCGACCCGGCCACATGCCGATCTGGACATCGCGCTCGAGACGGGGTGCGTCGGGCGGCTTCGTGAGGTCCTGGCGGAGCTGGGGTTCCGCGAGGTTCGGCGCGACGACAGTTCTGCGTGGAACTTCGTTCTCGACGACGGTGCCGGGCTCCAGATCGATGCCCACGCCTTCACGTTCGACGAGAGCGGCGACGGGGTGTACGGGCCGCCCGAGAATGGCGATGTCTACCGGGCGGACGCGCTGACGGGCGTCGGGATCATCGACGGCCGCCGGGTGCGCTGCATTTCGGCCGCGTGGCTGGTCCGTTTCCACAGTGGCTACCGGTGGACGGAGAAGGACGTGCACGACGTCGATGCGTTGTGCCGACGGTTCGGCCTCGAGCCGCCGGAGGCGTAGCGCTGCGCGGCCCAAGCGGAACGGGATCGGCGTAGCCTGCGGCCGTGACCATGCGCATGGCCCACGCGGCCGCCGCCCTGCTCGGCGGCGAGGCCGCCCACGCCGAGCCGCTCGGTGGCGGCTGCCTCGAGGAGGTGACGCGCGTGACGCTGCGCGACGGCCGCCGCCGGGCGGTGGCCAAGGGCGGGCCGGCGCCGCGGGTCGAGGCGGCGATGCTCGAGGCGATGCGCGCCGCCGGCGTGCCCGCGCCGCGCGTCCTGGCGGCCGACGACGCGCTGCTGGTCATGGAGGAGCGGCCGCGAAGGGGTGTGCTCGCCGACGCCTGGGGCGACCTGGGACGCGTGCTCGCCACGCTGCACGCGTCCGAGGGCGAACGCTACGGCTGGGACGCCGACTACGCCTACGGCCCCATCGCCCTCCCCAACGCCCCAACCGACGACTGGCCCGCGTTCTGGGCCGAGCGCCGGCTGCTGGCTCACGCCGACCGGCTCCCGGCCGAACTCGCGCGCCGCGTCGCCGCGCTGGCGGCCGAGATCCCCGCGCGGCTGCCCGCGCGCCCGCGCCCGTCGCTGCTGCACGGCGACCTGTGGGGCGGCAACGTGCTGGTCGACGGCGACCGCGTGAGCGCGCTGATCGATCCCGCCTGCTACCACGGCCACGGCGAGGTCGACCTGGCGATGCTCACCCTGTTCGACCGGCCCGACGCGCGCTTCTACGACGCGTATCCCGTCGCCGCCGACTGGCGCGAGCGGCGTCCGATCTACCAGCTGTGGCCGGCGATCGTGCACCTGTTGCTCTTCGGCGATGGCTACCGCGGGATGGTGGAGCGGCTGCTGCGGGAGGCCGGGGGCTGAGGGCCGGTTCGCAGGGCGTTGAGCCGGGCATCGACACGCCGTACATTGGACGCATGGGACCCACCGTCGACGACATCCGCCGGACCGTCGCGCTCCCCATGGCGCGTCGGGGCGTCGTCCGCGCAGGCGTCTTCGGGTCGTTCGCTCGTGGTGACGCGACGGAGTCCAGCGACATCGATTTCCTGGTGGAGTTCGAGCAGGGCCGGACGCTGTTGGATCTCTCGGGTCTTCGTCTGGACCTGTGCGAAGCCTTCGGACGCGACGTCGACGTGGCAACGCCCGGCTCGCTTCATCCGCAGTTGCGTGAACGGGTCCTTCGGGAACTCGTTGCCATCCTATGAGGCGAAGCGTCGAAGCGCTGCACCGGCGCCACAGCCGCTGAGCGAGGTCGCGTTACCCTCTTGAGCACCACGAACCGGGCGCCCGAGCGCCCCAAGGGGGTCCCTGCATGCACATCCTCGTCCTCGGCGGCACGCGTTTCGTCGGCCTGCACGTGGTGGAGGCGGCCCTGGCCGCCGGCCACCGGGTCGACGTTTTCTCGCGCGGCAGCTCGCCGATCCCGCCCGGCACGCGCCACGTGCCCGGCGACCGCGACGGCGACCTCTCCGGGTTCGACGGCGGATGGGACGCGGTCGTCGACGTCAGCGCCTACCTCCCGCGGCAGGTCCGCGCGAGCGCCGAGCGGCTGTCCGGGCGCGTGCGGCGCTACCTCTTCGTCTCCGCGGCCGCGGTCTACGACTTCGCGCAGGCCACGCCGCCGGCGCACGAGGACGCGGCGCTGCGCACGCTCGCCGACCCGGCCAGCGAGACGATCGACGGCGAGACCTACGGCGGCCTCAAGGTCCTGTGCGAGCGCGCCGCGGTCGGCGCGGTGAACGCCAGCGGCCCCGCCGAGCGGACGACCTGGGGCGAGGTCCTCGCGCTCGCGCGCGAGGTGACGGGGTCGGACGCCGACTTCGAGTGGCTGCCCGAGGACTTCCTGCGCGAGCGGGGCGCGCTGCCCTCCGGGTTGCCGATGGTCTACCCGGTTCCGTGGCGAGAGGTCGAGCCGTTCGCGCTCGAGCGCGCGCATCGCCTCGGTCTCGAGCACACCGACGTCGCCGCCACCATCCGCGACACGCTCGCCTGGCACGACGCGCACGGCGAGGCGATCACCGGCCTGGACGAGGTCGCCGAAGCCGAGCTGCTGCGGGCTTGGGACGGGCGGTAGGCGGTGAAGCCGCGCGTCGCCGCACGTGGCGCCGCGAGTGAGGCGGGCGCCGCAGGAGGGAGCTACCCATGAAGATCACGGTCGAGACGTACGTCCGCGCCCCGCTCCACACGGTCTGGCGCGCCTGGACCACGCCGGACGACATCGTCCGCTGGAACGCGGCGTCCGATGACTGGCACACCACCGCGGCCGCCGTCGATCTGCGGGTGGGCGGCACGTTCACGTCACGCATGGAGGCCAAGGACGGCAGCATGGGCTTCGACTTCGAGGGGACCTACACCGAGGTCGTGCCGCAGGAGCGCATCGCGTACGCGATGGACGACGGACGCACGGTGGTCGTCGACTTCGCGGCCGAGGATGCCGGCGTCCGCGTGCGCGAGGTCTTCGACGCCGAGGCGACGAACCCGATGGAACTGCAGCGGCAGGGGTGGCAGGCGATCCTGGACAGCTTCGCGCGCTACGTCGAGGCGGGGCGGTAGGCGGCGGCCGGCGTCACGACCGGCCGCGCCAGGTGACGACCTGGACGACGAGTTGCAGAAGAGTGGTGGCGCCGAACGCGGCCGTGGTGGCGTTCGTCGATCGCGCCCAGCGCTGCAAGGCCAGGTAGATGACCGCGGACGCCGCCGGCCAGGCGAGCCAGCCGAGGGCGGGCAGCTGCATGACCCCGTCGCCCCATGCCAGGTTGGCGACGAACCACGGGACCACGACGGCCACGAAGACGCGCTGCAGGTGCTGCGCTCTGGAGCTCCAGCGGGCCATGGTGACGACGCCCTCGGCTTCGGCCCGCGCCCTCGCGGCGTCGGACAGGCGAGGTATGGCACCGCGGGTGCCGCGCAACGCCCGATGTCCTTTCATGCCGACATCGTAGCAGCCCTGGCCCGCTCACTCGATGAGCCGGCCCGCCGACGCCCGCCACGTCGGCCCCTACCCGACGCCGAGCGGCATGGCTGCGTTCGATGCCGAACGCGCGCGCTCCGCACGTGGCAAGGCCCGACGAGCGCGTTCCCGAAGCCACCGTGTACGTACGGATTCTGCTAAGCTGTACGTCAGGAGGTCGACGTGGCGACGAAGCTCACGCTCCGCATGGACGAGCGCCTGATCGCAGCGGCGAAGCGCCACGCCGCGGCCCGGGGTACGTCGGTGTCGCGGATGGTCGCGGCCTACGTCGAGGCATTGGAGGCACTTGCGGCCGGCGACCTCGGTCGCGGTGACTTGCCCGCGCCGTCGCCCCGCGTTCGCGCCCTCGTCGGCGTCCTGCCCAGCACGCCCGACCCGGAGGCGGCGTACCGGGCGCACCTGGAACGCAAGCACGCGTGAGGATCCTGATCGACACCAACGTCGTGCTCGACGTGCTGATGGCGCGGCGACCGCACGTGGACCACGCCCTCGCCGTCTTCGCCCTGGTCGATTCGGGCCGGTTGAGGGGGGTCCTCGGTGCCACGACGATCACGACGGTCTTCTACCTGGCCGCCAAGGGCGTAGGGGTCCCCCGAGCGCGGGCGCACGTGCGGTCCCTGCTCGACCTGTTCGACGTGGCCGTGGTGGATCGTGCCGTGCTGGTCGCGGCGCTCGATGCGGGCTTCGACGACTTCGAGGACGGCGTCCTACACGAGGCCGGCGTCGTCGCCGGGGCGGACGCGATCGTGTCCCGCGACGGCGCCGGGTTCGCGGCGGCGTCGCTGCCCGTGTTCACGCCAGCGGCGTTCCTGGCCGCCGTCCGCGGCGAACTCCACTGAGATCGCGGGGATCGCCCTCAGCAACGCCCACCAACGCGGCGAACCGCCGAGCGTCGGGCCGCGCCATGCGCCGCTCGAAGGCGTCACGCGTGAGCAGATGCACGGCGGAGCGCAGCCGGCCGATCCGCGGGTACGTCTCAGACACGTGGCCGACGCCCACGAAGCCGACCTCGAGCAGGAAGGGCAGGGCGGCGCCGTTGACCACCGGCTCGACCACCGTGGTCGCCAGCAGCGCGTCGTGCCGTCGCATCGCGTCGACCACGTGGTGGAACGCCAGGCGGGTGCTGGCCCAGGCGCGGCCCGGCCGCGCGACGAGCTGGTCGAAGTAGGCGAGGCGCGCACGCTCGAAGCGCCCCACCAGCTCGGCCGGCACCTCGGCGTGGTGACGCTGCTCCCACAGCACCGAGGCGCGGAAGGCGTCGTCGTCGAGGACCACCGAGAAGGCGTCGATGCCGCCGTCACGACCCTGCGACACCATCACGCGGCCGTGGGACACGTGCTCGCGGTACTGGTCGCGGTCCGATCCCAGCAGGAAGCCGCCCGGCGCGCCGGACGGCGCGTCGGCGCGCCAGGCGCGGGCCTCGCGCAGGGCTACGAGGCCATCGAGGTCGGCGGGTTCGCCCGGGCGGACGGCGCGATGGCCGCGGCCCCGGGACTGCGCCACGCCGCCTAGTTCGGTCGGGTGGTCGGCCCCCGTCGCGTCCATCGATTCAGTCCTCCCAGCGGACGAACAGGTGCGGGGTGGGGTCGGCGTCCTTCGCGTAGACGATCGTCGGCCCCGCCAGTTGCTGCAGGATCGCCCGCCAGTAGCGGTCGGTGTCCTGGTTCTTGACGCGGAACGGCTCGGGCAGCTCCTGCTTGCGCTCGGGGAGCTGGTACCAGGGGACGTTGGGGGACATGTGGTGGCTGGCGTGCTGGTTGAAGTTCAGCCACAGCCACGAGAGCACACCGTGCTGGCGCAGCGCGCGCACGTTGAAGCGGGTGTGCTCGCCGATCGTGGTGTGGTAGTGGAAGACGTACACCAGCAGCGACCACACCCAAGCGAACGCCAGGAAGGGGTAGAGCCACGCGAAGCGCCAGGCGTCCCAGCCGAGCACGAGCCCCAGGCCGATCACGAACGCGAAGCAGGCGAGCAGTTGGACCCAGGCGGTCAGCCGGTCTCGGTCGCCCCAGCGCTTGAAGGCCGGCGACACCCGCTCCGCGTGGCGCGTCGGCACGAACAGGAAGATGATCACCGACGCGACCGAGTGCAGGAAGTAGCCGCCGGCGAACACGCCCAGGTACCACAGCAGCGTGAAGTACGCCCGCACCAGCGGGGTGAGCGGCCAGGGCGACACGAACACGTCGAGCGCCGAGGTGTGGTGGTCGCGCCGGTTGAAGCCGTGGTGGAACATGTGCACCTGCCGGTAGATGCGCACCGGGATCAGGATCGGCAGCATCATGAGCTGCCCCAGCAGGTCGTTGCGCAGCGCGTCACCGGGGACCAGCTTCCGGTGCGAAGCCTCGTGGCCGATGATGTACAGCCGCTGGAACAGCAGCGCCTGCAGCAGCAGCACCGGCGGGTAGAGCCACCACCAGCGGGCGTCGCCGGAGGCCGCAACCGTGCCGGCGGCCTGCCCGGCGATCGCGATGGCGGCCCAGGCGGTCGCGACCAGCAGCGTCACGGTCTCGATCAGCAGTCGGGCGGTGATGACGGCGTGCGAGCGCGTGGCGGGCATGGCCACCTCCGGATACGTCGTGGGATGCAGCATACGGCGCGTCCGAGGGCGCGCCGCCGCGGTGCCCACCCGTTGACCGCGGACGAGCGAGCGCTTCGGAGCCCCTTCTCGCCGTGGACGGGAGAAGTGGACGATCGCCCAACGCGACGCCCGGCCTGGCCTCAAGATCGAGGCGTGGAAGGGCGCCACCGGTCGCCGCCTCCCGGAACCAGGTAGGTGCGGCGGCCCGTCATGGAGGCCGTGATGAGCTCGCGGGTCCTGCGTGTGCTCGTGTCGCTGTCGCTGTCGCTGTCGCTGTCGCTCGTCGCGCTGGTCGGCTGCCAAGGGGACCCGATCGAGGGGGATCCCCATCCCCTCACCGTTGGCGGCACGCTGCCGGCCGGCGTCGCCGCGGGCAGCATGAGGGCGGAGGGCGAGGGGTGGGGCGACGACCCGTTCGTCGTGCTCGCCAGCGGCGTTCCGACGGGTGGCGACGCCTTCTCCTTGTCGCTCCCGAGCGCGCCGCCCCCCGAGGTCCTGTGGGACGCCGCCGACCTCGACGCCCTGCTCTGCGCTGGCCTCGACCCCTCCGGCGTGACGACGTCGCGCTCGCCGCTCGCGGTGGCCGTGATCGACCGGCTGTGGCGCGTGGGGCCCGACCTCCTGGCCCCGCTGACGGCCGCCTCGCGCCCGGGCATCGGCTTCGAGCTGCCGAGCGCCTTCGGCGTCGGCGACGTGATCCACCGCTTCGTCTACGTGGCGCGGTCGCTGACCGTCACCGGCAGCTGCAGCTTCGGCGGCGGCGCGGTGGTGCACGACCTGGACTTGGCGCTGCGGCCGGGCTGGAACGCCCTCCGGACCGAGATCACGGCGATGGCGGGCGGTGTCGTGCAGGCGTTCGAGACGACCGTGGCGCAGGACGCCGACGGCCTCGACTGGTTCGAGGGCGAACCGGTGCTGGCCGGCGTGCGGCTCCGGCGCCTGCCCGCGAGCCGCTGGCACGCCAACGCGAGCTGGTGGGGCTACCACCAGAGCAAGCTCGTGCGCGACGGTGACGACGTGTTCGTGGCGCTCCTCGACAACGACGTGGCGTTGGGGGAGCCGTACGGCATGCGCGTGCTTCGGGTGGACGCCGCGGGCGCCATGGCCGAGCTCGCCCGGCTGGAGACCTCGCGCCCCGGCCACCTGCTGCTCGCCGGGGAGGAACTCCACGCCGTGCTCTTCGCCCCGAACGACATGGCGACCGACCCGTCGTCGGGTGGGCTGCTGAGCTACGCCGTCGAGCGTGACGGCGCCGCGCCCACGATGGCCAAGATCGCGCCGGCATCCAACATCCGCTTCGGCACCACGGTGCTCCCAGACGGCGACGGACTCGCCGTCTGGAGCGAGACGGTGGGCGCGCAGTTGGTCGTGCGCCTGCGCCGCGCGGCGCTGGGGGCCGCCATCAGCGAGTGGCCGGAGGTCGCGACGCTGCCGGTCGACGCGAACTTCCAGTACCCGTACGTGGCGAGCGACGGCGAGCGGGCGCTCGTCGCGGCGGTGGAGAACGAGCACGAGGACGACGGTCTCGGGAACCGCTACCAGCAGGTGCTGCTGTGGCAGGTGGGGGTCGGCTCGTCCGTGGTGTCCGAGGAGGTCGACATCGTCGACTACCGCGGTCACCCGTTGGCCGCCAGCCGACGACGCCTGGTCGAGGTCAGCGACCTCTACCTGGACGACGGTGGCGCGGCGCACCTGTTGCTCAAGACCTACTTCGATCCGGCGGACGCGAACCGCGCGGCGCTGGTGCACTGGGTCAAGCCCGACGCGGCGACGGCGTGGGGCGCGGCGACCCAGCTCACCTTCGCGTGCCACTGGGCGCGCTTCGTGACGCTCTCCGTGGCCGACGACCCGGTCGTGGCGTGCAGCGAGTACGCCGGCCTGCGCTTCGTCACCCTCGACGGGGCCCGCTCGTTGGGGGTGCGCCTGCCGCCGCGTCTCGTCGGCGCGTACGCGTTCGTCGCCGCGCCACGCGGGGGCACCGCCGTCGACGAGCCGCTGACCGACCTGCTGCTGATCGCGGGGACGGCGAGCAGCTATCCGGATGGACCGGCGGTGCTGGCGACGGTGGAGCGGGCGGCGGTGGCGGCCGAGTTGGTGGACTGACCCCGCTGGGCGCGCCGGTCCTTTAGGCTGGTTCCACCATGGCGGAAGGCATTCGCTTCGTGTGCGACGCCTGCGGGCACGCGATCGAGTCGTGGTCCGACGGGAACCCGTACTACCTCGACGAGGACGGCGCCAAGAAGTACGCCTTCCACCCCCACCACGACTTGCTGGCGCTGTGCATCGGCAACGACGCGCCGCACCTGTGCCTCGCTTGTGGCGTGGAGGTGATGGTGGACTCGCTCCACCCGACCCGCGTGTGTTCGGCGTGCGGGGCCGAGGCGCTGGTCGACACCTTCGAGCTCGAGGGGCGGCCGTGCCCCGCGTGCAGGGAAGGGCGCTTCGCGCGCGACCCGGAGTTCTACTGCATCTCATGACACTCGGGCCCCGGGTGCGCCGCGCGATGAAGGCCGACATCCCCGGCATCCGCGCGGTGCTGGCGGAGACCTGGCGAGACACGTACGGCGCGTTCATCCCGCTCGAGGCGATCGAGCGGGCCACCGCGGCGTGGCACGCGCCGCACGTGCTGGCGGCGGAGCTGGCGCGGGCGGGCACGTTCACGGGCGTCGTGGAGGACGGGACCGGCGTCGTCGGCATGGTGACGGCGCGCCTTCGGACCGAGGTGGTCGAGATCGCGCGCCTGTACGTGCGCCCGGGCGCGCAGCGGCGCGGGCTTGGCGGGCGCTTGCTGGCGGCCGCGCTCGCGGCCTTCCCCGATCGGGCGCGTGCGCGGTTGGAGGTCGAGGCGCAGAACCCGAAGGGGCGGGCGTTCTACGCCAAGGCCGGCTTCGTGGAGGTCGGCGAGCGGTCGGTCGAGGTGTCCGGGACGGCCTTGCGTCTGATCGTCATGGAGCGGGGCGGGCCCGGGGGCGGCGCCGCGTAGGACACGAGCCACGCCTCGCGCGTGGTCGAGTCGAGATGCGCCGGCCGGAGGCGCGTAGGGAGGATCGCCGTGTTCACGGGTTCGCTCTGGGCGTGGTGGGTGATCGTTTCGATCACCGTCGTGTCGCTGGCGTGGATGCTGGCCGCGCTGTTCCGCCTGTTCGGGCGGCGGGCCGACGCGCCAGCGGTCGAGCGCGAGGCGACGGCGCTCGAGTCGGCCCTGGTGGGCGCCACCGTGCCCGAGGGGGCCGTGGCGTACGACGCCTGGTCGTTCCGCGTCGGGGCGCGGTTCGCCGGGCGGGTCCGGATCGTCGCGCACGGCGGGCGCGTGTCCGTGGCCGGGCCACGCGTGCCCGACGCGCTGTACCGGGCGTGGATGGGGTTCCAGGGCGTCTTGCTGGCGCTGGTCCTGCCGCTGCTGGTGGCGGCCGTGGTCCTGTGGGACGGGCGCTGGGCGCTGGTGGCGCTGGCGGCCTTCGTCGTCAGTTGGGCCGTCTCGATGCTGGGGGCCGGGCTCTGGCCCGGGCTGGGGGAGCTCGCGGCGGTGGAGAGCGGTCGCTTTCGCGCGCTGGAGTATCCGCTCGCGTCCGTCTCCGAGGTGGACGTCGGCCTCGGGTGGTCCAAGGGCGGGTTGGAGGTCGTGCTGTTCCCTTACCGCGCCGCCATCGACGCGATGGTGGGCCGCCGGGTCGTCTCCTTCTTCGCGCCCGACGAGCGCGGACGCGAGGTGCGGTTCGCGTTGCACATGACGTCCGACGAAGCCGCGGAGGAGCTCGCCGACCTGCTGCGCGCGGCCGGTCGCTGACTCCGATCGCGCGCGAGTCGGCGGTCCGAGCCTAGCCGGGCACCGTCGGTTCGTGGGCCGGGGTGGCGGCCGCGGCGTGGCGGGCCGGCTGCGGATAGCGGATCAGGAGCGCGACCAGCCCTGCCAGGATGATCGCCTGCACGACGCGCAGAGCGATGCCCCAGAACTCGAACGGCGGGGTCCGGTCCGGGGCGACGTTGAAGTAGGCGATGATCGCGAAGGCCTGGAAGGCGGCGCCGAGCGCCCACCACAGGCGACGCTCGGTCACGATCATGACGAACGCTCCGAAGAGGAAGGCCAGGGACGCCGGTATGCCGAACCAGAGCAGGCTGGGATCGTCGGGACCGACGTCGACGACGGCGAGGATCTCGAGCCCGATCAGTAGGTAGACCACCGCCGTTGCGGCCGCGAGTGCGGCGATCGCCCCGCGCAGGGCCCGCAGGCGTGCGGGGATGGGTGGGCGGATGGCGATCATGCGGGTGGTCACGGCGGCTCCTCATGGGTGGGCGGGGCGGCCGCCCCTCGATGCGACGCGCGATCGCGTCATGATGGAGCGAACGCAGGTGCGCGCCAAGGGTCACGCGTCACCGCTCTTGCGGCCCGACGCGCATCCGTTCGTCGCTGCCGCGCGTGCAGGTCGCGATCGAGGCGAGCCTGGCGGCGTCGGGCGATGGGCCCGTCAGGGGGAGCGCTCGCGTGTGACCTGGGCTCGGATGCCGTGTCACACGGTCGTGACGTGAGGAGGGGTTCATGCGCGTGCTCGTCGTCTACGAGTCCCTATACGGGTCCAACCGGAGGATCGCCGAGGCGGTCGCCGTCGGCATCGGTGGTGACGCCGCGACGACGGTCGTCGAAGCCCGGGACGCGCCCCCGAGCGTCGATGCCGACCTCATCGTGGTGGGTGGGCCCAACCACAAGGCGGGCCTGCCTCGTCCCGAAACCCGTGCCGAGGCCGCGGCCGGGGGCGACGGGACCCTTCAGCCGGCCGAGCGAGGCCTGCGCGAGTGGCTCGAGGGCGTCCGGCTGGTCCGGCGGCGTCAGCCTGTGGCGGTGTGGGACACGCGGATGGCGAGCCCGCGCATCCTCGACGTGTTCGACCGGAGCGGGCCCACGATCGCCGGGCGTCTGCGACGCGCCGGCGGGCGGCTCGTTGGCAAGCCCCGCAAGTTCTACTCGGCCGATGGCGTGGGCGCGCTCGTGGCGGGCGAGGAGGAGCGAGCCCGGGCGTGGGGAGCCGAGCTCGT
>CAZJUA010000020.1:0-9326 GCA_964549045.1 uncultured bacterium
GCCCTGTGGGCGGGGTCGCCGAGGGCCGCGCGGCAGGTGGGTGGGGTGCTGTTCGGCCTGCGCGAGGTGGACGGCGACGTGCCGTGGCAGCGAGTCATCAACTCACGCGGCGGCATCTCCACCTTCAAGGTCGGTGCGGGTGAATTGCAGACCGCCCTCTTGCGCTCCGAGGGCGTCGAGGTGGGCGAGCACGGGATCGACCTCGCCCGCTGGGGCTGGACGCCGCCGCTCGAGGCGTGGCCGTGGGAGACGCCGCCGGCCGCTTGAGGTTCAGCCGAACGCGATCGACGGCCCGACGTGGACCACGATGACGCGCTGCTCGAAGCGCCGCCGGAAGATGCTCGAGCGCACCGTCGCCCGCACGTAGAAGCCGCCGTGCTCGCGCAGGTTGCGCGCGTAGTGCCCCAGGCCCGGGACGAGGAAGCCCACCGGGCCGAGCACGCTGGCGATCAGCTGGGCGCCCGTGTGCTCGTGGACGGTCGTCGGGAACGGGGCGTCGAAGGAGGCCTGGTAGCCGTGCTCGCGGCGGCCGCCGAGGCGCGCGCCGCGCTCCAGCACCACCCGCTCGACCAGCCGCTGGCGCGTCTCCACCTGGCGGCGCCCGCGCCGCTCGACGTCGACGTAATAGCGGTCGACCAGCTCGACGGTCACGTCGAGGCCGTCGATACGCTCGTAGGGCACCAGCGTGACCCGCACCTCGAAGGGTTGCCCGGTTCGCGCTTTCGTCGGGGCGTCGACCTTCACCTGGTTGAAGTGCTTCTGGAACCAGGCCTCCTGCCAGGAGGACCAGGTGGCGAACGCCGCCAGGGCCACCTCGAGCGCGATCCACCTGGCGTCGATCCCGATGGCCGCCCGCAGCGGCGGGATGGTGAGCGCCAGCGCCCCGGCGGCCGTCAGGGCGCCCCACATGCCGCCCAGCCAGGCGGCGGACAGCTCGTGCCAAGCCGGTGCGCGCGGCAGTTCCAGGGGCGGGTCTTCGTGCCACCGGCGCGCCACGCCGCAGGCCTCGCACACGAGCCCCTCGGTGTTGAGGTGGCTGCACTCTGGACAGCTCCAGCTCACGCGGCAGGTTACGCCGATCCCGGGTAGCCCTGCGGTGCGCTTCGCCTCACGGGTACGATGCGGGCATGCCCAGTCCTGCGACCCTCCCCACGGCCGCCGTCGAGCTCCTGCGGTCGCTCGTGCGCGCGCCCAGCCCCTCGGGCCGCGAGCGACCCGCGGTCGAGGCCTTCGCGGCCGCCATGCGCGACCTCGGCTTCGATCGGGTCGAGGTCGACGAGGCCGGCAACGCCGTCGGGACGATCGCACGTGGTGAGGGCCCGAAGTTGCTGTTCAACGGGCACCTCGACACGGTGCCGACCGGTGACCCCGCCGCGTGGCCGGTCGACCCCCTGGCGGGCGAGCTGGTCGATGGCCGGGTGTGGGGGCGCGGATCGGTCGACATGAAGGGCGCGCTGGCGGCGATGGCCGTCGCGGCCAGGATCGCCGCCGACGATGGCTTCGCGGGCACGCTGGTCGTGGCCGGCATGGTGCAGGAGGAGGTCGGCGGCCTCGGCGCGCGCTGGTTCGGAGAGCGCAACACCGCCGACCTCGTCGTGCTCGGCGAGCCGAGCGACCTCGGTCTGCGGCTGGGCCATCGCGGGCGCATCGAGGCTCGGGTGACGCTCCCGGGCCGCATCGCCCACGCGGCCAAGGCGGAGCTGGGCGAGAACGCGCTCCTCCGCGCCGCACGCTACGCGCTGGCGCTCGACGCCCTCGAGTTGCCGGTCGACGCGGTCCTGGGACGATCCAGTGCCACCCTGACGCAGCTGAACGGGTTCCCGAGCGACGGGCCGAACGTGGTGCCCGGCCGCGCCGACCTCACGATCGACTACCGCCACGTCAGCGCCGAGGCGCCCGAGGAGGTCGTGGCGCGCCTCGCATCCCTCGATCCCGAGGCTCGCGTCGAGGTGTCCGAGGAGCACGCGGTCAGCGAGGACGGCGCCGTCGAGCGACGTTTCCCGCGCATCAACCCCGCCTACCGGGTCGAGCCCGGGCACCCGTCGATCGCTTGGGCGCGCGAGGTCCTCGACCGCGCGCTCGGCCGACCGGTGGACGTGGGCACCTGGTGGTTCGCCACCGACGCCCCCCACCTGTCGCGCATGGGCGCGCCGGTGCTCGGCTTCGGCCCGGGCGACCCCGAGCTCGCCCACACCACCCGCGAGGCCATCGACGCGGCGTCGCTCGTGACGGCCGTGCAGGCGTACGCCGCGCTGGCGACCGCCTTCCTCGAAGGAGCGCTTCCCTGGGAGGGACGCATGACCACGACGCAGAGCGGCGCGCGCCCGTGAAGGGCGAGACGATCCTCCTCAACGGCGATCCCTGGGTGGTCGTCGACGTCGCCCCCGCCGAGCCGTTGGCGGAGATGGTCGCGGCGCTGCTCGAGGACGAGGGGTACGTGGCGGTGGTCCGCGGCATCGCCCTGCTGGGCGACACGCTGGCGCACCTCGGCGTCGGGTCTGCCGGCGTGTCGGTCGTGCTCGTGCCCGAGGCCGACGCCGAGGCGGCGCTCGCGCTCATCGCGGAGACGGTGACCGATTACCACGGCGACGACCTCGAGGCGGCGATGGCGATGCTCGCGGAGGATCCCAACGCGCTCGGCGAGATCGACCCGGACGACGACGACGACGACCCCGCGGACGAAACGTCCGCGGACGAAACGTCCGCGGACGAAACGTCCGCCGACGAAACGTCCGTGGACGACGAGCCCGACGACGACGTGCGCTCGCGCGACCGCTGAGGCGGCCTCCGGTGTCGACCCCGCCCCACGTCGTGCCGATCGTCGCCGGCGCCGAGGCGTCGGCGCGCCGCGCCCGGGGGCTCGCGGCCCGCATCAGCCTCCTCGCGGCGCTGCTCGTGCTCGGCCTCAAGGGCGCGGCGTGGCTGCTCACGGGGTCGGTGTCGCTGCTGTCCGACGCCGCCGAGTCGCTGGTCAACGTCACGGCGGCCGTCAGCCTGCTCGTCGCGCTGCGCATCGCGGCGCGGGGGCCCGATCTCGAGCACCCGTACGGCCACCAGAAGGCCGAGTACCTCTCCAGCGTCTTCGAGGCCAGCCTGATCCTCCTCGCGGCCGGGGCGATCGCCGTCTCCGCGTTCCAGCGCCTGTGGGCGCCGCAGCCGCTGGAGAACGTCCCCCTCGGGATGGGCATCGCGATGGCGGCCGGCCTCGTCAACGGCGCCTTGGGCGCCTACCTGTTGCGCCAAGGCGCCCGCCTGGAGTCGCCCGCGCTGCTCGCCAACGGGCGTCACGTCCTCACCGACGTGTGGACCTCGGTGGGCGTGCTGCTGGGCGTCGGTCTGGTGTCGTGGACCGGGCTGGAGCGGCTGGATCCGCTGCTCGCGCTGGTGGTGGCCGCCTACGTGGCCCGCGAGGGCGTGCGGATCCTCACCGCCAACCTGTCGCGGCTGATGGACGAGCGGCTCCCCGAGGCCGAGGAGCGGGTGATCCTCGACGCCTTGGCCAACCATCCGGCGGTGGCCGGCTACCATCGGCTGCGCACCCGCCGCGCGGGTCGCGCCCGCTTCGCCGAGGTCGACCTGTTCGTCGACCCGGAGATGAGCGTGCGGGCCGCCCACGAGGTGGTGGCCGAGCTGGAGGACTTCGTGCACGCCCGCCTGACGGGACTGACGACGACCATGCACGTCGAGCCCGTCGTCGAGGGGCTTCGCGAGGGCCGGCACGCGCCGGCGGAAGAGTTCGCGGAGCAGGCAGCGCCCCCGAAGCGTGCCGGGCGCCCGCGAGCGAACGGGAACGAGGGTGGCGGCGAGGACGACAACGAGGGGGAGAGCGAAGGCGAGGGCCAGGGCTAGGCGCGCGGCGCCCACCGCCAGGGCAGGACCTCGATCGGGTCGCCCGGCTGCGGGCTGGCGTCCGGCGCCAGGACCGCCAGCGCGTCCGCCTCCGTCAGCGACCGCAGCACGCCCGAGGATTGGGTCGACACGGGATCGGCGACCCACGAGCCGCCGTCGCGCCTCAGGCGCACCCGGGCGAAGTGGATGCGGCCGGTCGCGCCCTGGAGCCCATGGCCCGCGCGGGCCGGCCAGGTCGCGTCGAGGGGAGAGGGGCCGAGGCCGCCCTCGAGCGCCTGCAGCGCCGGGAGGCCCAAGAGCCAGAAGACGAGCAGCGATGCCACCGGGTTCCCGGGTAGGCCGAGGAGCGGCTTCCCGCGCCAACGCCCGAGGAGCGCGGGGCCACCTGGTTTCATCGCCACGCGCCAGAACGTCACCTCGCCCTCCCGCTCCAGCAACCCGCGGACGTGGTCCTTCGCCCCCATCGAGACGCCACCGCTCGTCACGATCAGGTCGGCGTCGTCGGCGGCGCGATCGAGACGCTGGCGCAGCGCGTCCGGGTCGTCGCCGACGCGTTCGCTGCGGAGGACGTGGGCGTGCGCCTCGCGGGCGAGGGCGACCAGCCCGGGGCCGTTCGACTCGAACGACCGTCCGGGGCCGATCGCGGTCGCCCCGGCGGGCATCAGCTCGTCGCCGGTGGCGATCACGACCACGCGCGGCGCGCGGGCCACGTCGACGCGGCCGTGCCCAGCGGAGGCGGCCAGGGCCAGGCGACCGGCGTCGAGCCGGCTGCCGGCCGCGAGCGCCAGGCTGCCGGCGCGCAGCGCCTGACCGCGCGGACGAACGTCGCGCAGCGAGGCCGGTTGCATGACCCACACGGTGTCGCCATCGCGGCGGAGGCGCTCGACCGGCACCACGCCATCCGCGCCGCTCGGCATGAGCCCGCCGGTGTAGACCGAGACGGCCTCGCCCGGGCCCACGGCGCCGTCGAAGGGCCGACCGGCCGGGACCTCCCCGATCCACCGCAGCCGCACGGGCTCGTCGTGGGTGGCGCCCACCGTGTCGGCCAGGCGGCAGGCGACCCCGTCGAGGGCGGCATCATCGGCGGTCGGGTGGTCGGCGCGGGCCAGCAGGTCGTTCGTCAGGACGCGCCCATGGGCGTCATCGAGCGGGAGTTCGACGCTCGGCAGCCGGCCCATGGCCGCGGCCACGCACGCGATCGCGTCGCTGACGGAGATACCTCGTGCGTCACCCATGCCGGAGCATACCCGAGCTGCGGTCGCCGCTCTTCCGCGGCGGGCCGACGCCGGGCCTCGGGCGCCCGTTGGTTACCCGACGCGCTGGGGTACGCGGCCGTCCCAGCTGGCGAAGCTGTAGAAGCGCCCGGCGACCCGGTCCGTGAGGAAGTTGACCAGCGGATCGCGCAGGGGCGGCAGCGGCACGATGCTGCGCACCTCGTCCGCCGGCACGAAGCGCGCCTCCACGATGAAGCCGTCCGGGTCCCGCGGGTTGAGCAGGCCATCGTACTCGGCCACGAACGCGAAGCTGATCGCGCGGTCGTTGCGGCGTTGGTCCTCGACGTGCACCGCGTAGGCGAGTTCGCGCACGCCGGTGATCGTGAGGCCGGTCTCCTCGAGCACCTCCCGCGATAGCGCGTCCACGGTGGACTCCCCGCGCTCGACCACCCCGCCCGGCAGCGTCCAGCGCACCTTGCCCAGGCCCTGCCAGTCGTTGCCGACGAGGAGGACGCGCCCTTGCCGATCGAGCAGGATGGCGGCGGCGACCACGAACTCACGCCGCGCCATGCTGCCCCCGTCGCGGCCCGCCGGCCGCCGGGTCGGCATCGGCGGCGTCCGTCGCCGCCGACGCCACGACCGCGTCGGCCGCGCGACGCGCGCGCTCCTCGGCGGCGAGCGCCGCATGCAGTTCCTGGAAGTGCCCGGCCATCACGCCCGCGAGGTCGTGGGTCGTGAAGCCGATGCGGTGGTCGGTGACCCGCGACTGCGGCACGTTGTAGGTGCGCACCTTCTCGCTGCGGTCGCCGCCACCGATCTGCACGAGGCGGGTGGCCCGCGCCTCGCTCTGGGCCCGCGCGCGCTCGCGTTCGAGGAGGCGGGCACGAAGCACGGCCACCGCCTTCTCCTTGTTCTTCGTCTGCGACTTGCCGTCCTGGCAGGTGGCCACCAGCTCCTCGGGCGTGCCCGGCCGGTACGTCACCCGGACCGCCGAGTCGGTCGTGTTCACCGATTGGCCACCGGGGCCGGAGGAGCGGAAGACGTCGACGCGCAGGTCGGCCGGGTCGAGCACGACGTCGACGTCCTCGGCGGCCGGCATGACCGCCACCGTCACGGTGCTGGTGTGGATGCGCCCTTGCGCCTCGGTGGCCGGGACGCGCTGCACGCGGTGGACGCCGGACTCGAACTTGAAGCGGGCGTACGCGCCGGTGCCGGTGATCTCCGCGGAGGCCTTGGAGAACCCGCCGACCTCCGTGGGGTGGCTGTCGAGCATCTCGCTCCGCAGGCCCTCGGTGGCCGCGTAGCGCAGGTACGCCTGCAGCAGTTCGGCGGCGAAGAGCGAGGCCTCGTCGCCGCCGGCGGCGGCGCGGACCTCGAGGATCACGTCCTTGTCGTCGTCGGGATCGCGCGGCAGCAGCGCGTCGCGGAGCTCCTCAGCCAGGGCGGCGATGCGTGCCTCCGCCTCGGCCAGCTCGGTGCGGGCCATGTCCCCGAGCTCGGGGTCGTCGAGGGCGGCGCGGGCGTCCTGCGCGCGCGCCTCCTGCTTCTCTAGCGCCTTCGCGAGGGCCACCTGCGGGCGCAGTTCGGCGTAGCGCCGGCCCGCCCGGCGGGCGCGTTCGGGATCGGCGGCGACCTCGGGGTCGGCCAACTGCCGCTCGAGCGCCTCGAACTCGTCGAGGAGGGGTCGGAGCGGTGGGATCATCGGGGCACTCTACCGTGGCATCCGCGGGCCCCCGGTGGCCGCCCGACGCTCACCGCGTGAGCGGCGCTGACGCCCACCGGGCGTGCGGCGCCCGCGCTCACCGCGTGTGCGGCGCCACGATCGCGACCACCAGACCCTGCCAGCGGGCCGCCTGCGGGTCGTCCTCGCGGGCGTCGTACGCGCCGGCGGCGAGGCGCGTCAGGGGCGCCCCGATCAGGGCGTCGCGGACCGCCAACCGGCGGGTGACCGCGCTCGCGTCGAGGCCGATCGCCGCCACCTGCTCGAAGGCCGCGTGCAGCCACACCAGGGCATCGTCGATCTGCGCCATCGTCGCGCGATCCCCGGACGATGCGACGGTCGGGTCGCCGCCGAGCACGCGGCCGACGAAGGCCGCCACGCCGCTCGCGTGCGGGTGGTCGGGCGGCAGCCGGTCCGCCAGCGCGGCGGGGGAGACGGCGACGCGCACGCCGGTCCAGGCGTCGTCCGGGTCGAACGCATGGGCGCCGGCGAGCGCCAGCCGCTCCCAGGAAGGGGCCGGCAGGGCCGCGTCACGGGCGTAGACGATGCCCTCGTACCCGCGACGGCGGAGGCCGTCGAGGGCGACCGGCAGGTCACGCGGCAGACCCCACACGACGACGGCGCCCGGCTGGCGGGTGGCGATCCACAGGCCCTCCGGTGTCAGCACGGTGGCATCGGCCGGGTAGCGCGCCTCCCCCGCGAGCGAGCGGCCGGCGTCGGCCAGGGCCCGCTCGAAGGCATCGAGCGAGGCGACGCCGAAGTCGCTGTCCAGCGTCATCATCGCCAGGCTGGCCTTGCCCTGCCCGCTCGCGTCCACGGCGATGGCGGTCAACCGCGAGCGGTCGCTCGGCGCGAGCGACACGCTCCAGAAGCGGCCCGCGAGATCGGACACGGCGAGCGCCAGGTGCGGCGTCATGCGCGTGTCGAGGGTCTCGGCGACCCTGGCCGTGGCGGCCGGGGTGGTGCAGCACACGACCGCGAGGGCACCCGCGTCGGCCAGCTCGCTGGCGAGCGCCTCCGCGCGCCGTGGATCGCCCGCGTCGTCGCGGACCAGCACCTCGAAGGGGGCGCCGAACACGCCGTCACGGGCCAGCGCCGCCGCCGTCCGCTCGGCCGCGTAGGCCTGGGCGCGCCCCACCTCGGCGTGCGGACCGCTGGTCGAGACGATGACGCCGACCGTCCAGGCGTCGGCGAAGGCCGCCGACGCGGGCAGCAGTGCGCAAAGGGCGATGAGGAGACGAACGGCGCGAACCATGCGCAGGTGTACCGCGGGCGCAGGTGAAGCCGATGAAGGGGTTGGTGGGCCCGGCCAGGGCGACCCGCAAGCGGGTCGCTTGACTGGCGCGCAGGGCGGCCCTGCTTCGTGCGGGTGTCGCGATGGGGTGGTGGGCCCGGCCAGAATCGAACTGGCGCGCAGGGCTTAGGAGTCCCCCGCTCTATCCACTGAGCTACGGGCCCACGCGGAAGACAGGTTACCTGGCCGAGCCTCCGTAGGGGGCGTCCATCGCGGCTGGTTGGTAACGTTGGCGGTCATGCGGCTCCGTGCGCTCGTCCTCGTCTGCCTCGTGATCGCACTGACGAGCGTTCGGGCGCAGGGGGTCGAAGTCGCGGTGCCGCCGGATCGCTTTGCTGCGCCGGGCGAGTTCGTCACCCTCGTTTTCCGGCTGACGTCGCCGGTACCGCTAGAGGTCGATATCGCGGTCGACACCGAGCGCGGATGGCCGGTCCTGCGGCAGCCGGGCAGCGTGCGCCTCGAGGCCGGGCGCAGCACGCCCGTCGTGGCGACCATCGAAGCTCCTGCCGACGCCACCGCCTTCTCCGAGGAGCGGGTGAGACTGCTCGTCACGGCTCCAAGCGCCCGGCTCGAGCGCGTCGTGGTCCTCACCATCACCGAGCGATTCGAAGTCGATCTCTCGGTGCCGCGGGAGGTCACGCTGGGTGCTGAAGGGCTGCCGGTCACCGTGCTGAACCGCGGCAACGCGGCGGACGAAGTGGCGGTGGAACTGCGGCGTGGAGCGGACGTCGTCGAGCGCCGGGCGTTCACCATCGACCCCGGCGATCGTGAGGAGATCGCGTTCGAGCTCCGCGATGACGGCATCCACACGGTCGTGCTGACCAGCGCGCAGGGCGCAGAGGTGCGCCGCATCGTGTCCGTTCTGCGGTACGGCACGCCCGAGCCCGAGCCCTTCGCGCTGGACGCCTTCGTCGGGTGGGGTGTCGACACCGGTGGCGGTTGGAACTCGGCCTTCGGCGTCGAGGGCGCGCTGTCGGACTTCGTCGTGCTGGACGCCCGCATCGACGCACCCGCGTGGCGCCGGTCGTACGTCGACGTCACACTCGAGGACCTGTCGCTTCGGCTCGGCGGCGGGTGGCGCGACCCGTTCGGTTTGCGCCTCCGTACCGCCTTCGGCGTCGCGGGCGCGCTGCAGCGTGACGGTTGGGGGCTAGCCGCAATACCGTTCACTTTAGGATGATGATGGCTTGTTCGGGGTTCTTGGTCGGTTGCGGCCAGTTGGCATGCTTGGCGCGTTTGGGTGGGTAGC
>CAZJUA010000021.1:0-6167 GCA_964549045.1 uncultured bacterium
GCGTCGGCCGCGGCCTCGCGGAAGACGGCCACGGTCTCCTCGTAACCGTACGGGCTCTCGTCCTGCAGCATCATCAGCGAGGGCGCCTGGGTCCAGACCCGGGCGCCCATGACGAGTAGGCCGGCGAGGAAGCTGACGACGATGGCGGCGATCGCTTTGCTGTTCATGGGGACTCCTTCGGGCGTGGGTCGCGCGCCGCCCCGACGGGTCGGGGTGCGGCGGTCGGGGCGCCCGCGCCGAGATGGAGGGCGCGCGCTCCCCGCGACGCCCGATAATACCCCCTAGGGGTATCTAGCTCGCATCGGGACGAACGTCCCCCGGCCACGTTCGGATCGAGAACGTGGTTGCCGCGGCCGCCAAGCGGCGGTGTCTCGGCGCTCAGCCGCCGCCCGTGACGACGAGCGATGCGTCGCCGGCGGCGGTCACCTCGCCCACCCTGGCCGCCCGCGGGAAGCGCTCGCGCACGTGCGCGAGGACGGCCTCGGCCGCCTCGGCTGCCACCGCCAACAGCAGCCCGCCGCTGGTCTGCGGGTCGACCAGCGACCACCAGGCGACCTCGTCGAGACCCTCGCGGCCCGCGACGTGGGGCGCCACGTAGCGGGTGTTGCTCGTGTGCGCCTTGGTGAGGATGCCGCGCCGCAGGGTGTCCGCCGCCCCCGGCAGCAGCGGCACCGCGGCGGCGTGGATGCGCAGGCTCACGCCCGAGCCCTGCGCCACGTGCAGGCCGTGGCCCAGCACGCCGAAGCCGGTGACGTCGGTGGCGGCGTGCACCGCGGCGTGCAGCTCGGGCGGCAGGTCGAGCCGGTTGACCTGCCGCATCGAGGCGATCGCGGGCGCCATCGCGGCGGCGTCGATCTCGTCGCTCTTGCGCGCCCCGGCCAGGGTGCCCGTGCCGACCGCCTTGGTCAGCAGCAGCACGTCGCCCGGAAGGGCGCCGGCGTTGGTCCACAGCCGCTGCGGGTGGCCGAGGCCGGTGACGGCGAAGCCGAGCTTGAGCGTGTCGTCCTCGATCGAGTGCCCGCCGACCAGGTGGGCGCCCGCCTCGTGGATCACCTCGAGCGCGCCGGCCATGAGCGCCTGCAGCACCTCGGGCGGCAGGGTGTCGAGGGGGTACGCCAGGATCGTCAGGGCGGTGACCGGCGTGGCGCCCATGGCGAAGACGTCGGAGAGGGCGTTGGCGGCGGCGACGGCGCCGAAGTCGTGCGGGTCGTCGAGGATCGGCGTGAAGAAGTCGAGCGTCTGGACCATGGCGACGTCGTCCGACACGCGCCACACGGCGGCGTCGTCGAAGAGGTCGCGGCCGACCAGCAGGTCGGGGTGGGAGGAGCGCGGCAGCGTGCGGAGCAGGTCGGTGAGCGTGCCGGCGGCGATCTTGGCGGCGCAGCCGCCCTTCTTCACCGTGTGGGTGAGCCTGAGGGCGTCCATGCGCCCATCGTCGCACCCATGCGGCATCGTCGTGGCGTCTGGGGTATCGCGCCCCGCGCGCATGTCGCCGGCGGCGCGCGCCGCCTCAGGCCGGCCGCGCGAGGTGGCCGATCACGGCCTCGGCGTCCCCGGCGAACGATCGGGTCCGGCCGCTCGCTGCGAACGCCCGCAGGTAGAGCTTGTCGTAGTAGTCCACGAGCAGCGTCGCGATCCAGCCGGCGTGGGCGTCCGGGTCGAACCAGGCGACCTCCGCCGCCGCGAGCGCCGCGAGCACGGCGTCGCAGCGCTGTCCGCCCAGCCGCTTCCGCACGCGGCGGACGTCGCCCGCGAGCCGCGCACGGGCGGCGGCGACGCCGTGCCGCTCGGCCGGCGCGCGGACGTAGCCCTCGAACACGCGGCGCACGCGCTCCTCGAGGGGCGCCTCGAGCCATACGACGGGCGCAGCCCGCATCGCCGCCCACAGCGCGTCCGGGACCGTGCGGCGACCGACGAAGCGCGACTCGTCCTCGGCGAGGATGCGCGGGGCCGAGCTGAGCACGACCGCGGCCGCCACGGCGTTCTCGAAGGTCGCCTGGGCGGGCTGGGGCTCGTCCTCCGCGCCGAAGGCGCTGCCGCGGTGGCGAGCGTGGGCCTCGAGGTCGAGCGCCAGCAGGTCGGGCACGCCGCCCAGCGCCTGGAGGACCTCCGTCTTGCCGGAGCCGGTGAGGCCGCCCAGGATGTCGACGCGCTTGGCGTCGGCGACGCGTTTCGCGTCCACGGCGCGACGCAGGCCGCCCATGAGGTGGCGCCGCAGGGCCTTGTAGCCGCCGGCGACCGTCTCGACACCCGGCCGGTCGAGGTGACGCACGGCGAGCGCGCTGCGCAGGCCGCCGCGCCAGCAGGCGACCGCGGTCGGTCCGGCGTCCGCCACGGCCTGCCACGCCGCCGCCCGCGCGGGGAGGTCGGGCCCGGCGAGTTCGTAGCCGAGCGCGATGGCGGCCTCCGGCCCGGCCTCCGCGTAGCGCAGGCCCACCAGATGGCGCTCGTCGTCGGTCATCAGCGGCAGGGCGTGGGCGCCGGGCAGGGCGCCGCGGGCGACCTCGCCGGGCGAGCGCACGTCGATGAGCGCGAAGGGCGGGGCGCCGGCGCCGGCGGGGTAGACGTCGTCGGGCGACAGCGGCATCGCCGCCAGCGTAACGCCGGCGGCGATGTGGAGACCACGGCCGGCGCGACGCCGGAACCGCAGCCGCGCGCCTCCGCGGCCGACCGCTCAGTCGCCCTGCATCAGCCCCTGGACGGAGCCGTCGGGCCGCAGGCGGACGTTCTTCGCCGCGGGCTCGCGCGGCAGGCCGGGCATGGTGAAGATGCGGCCCATGCGGGCGACGACGAAGCCGGCGCCGGCCGACAGGCGCAGCTCGTGGACGGTGACCGGGAAGCCGCGGGCCAGGCCGCCGCCCTTCGGGTCGTCGGTGAGCGACAGGTGGGTCTTGGCGATGCACACGGGCAGACGGTCGAAGCCGGCCTGGCGCAGCCACGCTAGGTCGGCCTCGGCGGCCTCGGAGAGCCGGACCTCGCCGGCGCCGTAGATCGTCGAGGCGACGGCGTGCAGCGCGTCGAGCACCGGCGTGCCCTCCGGGTAGAGGAAGGTCGGCCGCGGCGGGTCGGCGTCGGTGGCCTCGAGCAGCGCCATGAGCCGCTCGGCCAGGATCGTCGCGCCGGCACCGCCGTCGGTGAAACCCGTGGAGCGTCCGGCGACGGCGCCGGCGGCGGTCGCGAACGTCTCGATCGCCGCCAGTTCAGCCTCGGTGTCGTCGGGGAAGACGTTGAGGGCCACCAGCGGCGGCAGGCCGAAGGCGCGGACGTTGGCGAGCTGGCGGTCGAGGTGCTGCAGGCCCAGCGTCAGGTCGCCGTCGCCGTGGCTCTTGAGCGCCCGTACGGTCGCGACGAGCACGACGGCGCGCGGCCACAGGCCCGCCTGGCGCATCTTCAGGTCGAGGAACTTCTCGCCGCCGAGGTCGAAGCCGAAGCCGGCCTCGGTGATGACGACGTCGGCGTGGCGCAGGGCGAGGTCGGTGGCGACCACGCTCGAGCAGCCGTGGGCGATGTTGGCGAAGGGACCGCAGTGCACGAACGCGGGCGCGCCCTCGCGCGTCTGCACGAGGTTCGGCCGCAGGGCCTCGCGCAGCAGCACGACCATCGCGTCGGTGGCGCCGAGGTCGTCGGCCGTCACCGGGACGCCGTCCGCGGTGCGCCCGACGACGATGCGCGCGATGCGGGCGCGCAGGTCGTCCTCCGAGGTCGCCAGCGCCATGATCGCCATGACCTCGCTGGCGGCGGTGATGTCGAAGCGCGTGCTGCGCTCGGCCTTGCCGCCGGCGCCGATCACGACCTTGCGCAGCGCGCGGTCGTTCATGTCGACGACGCGCGGCCAGGTGGTGGTCTCGGGCGTGAGGCCGCTCGGCCCGCCGAAGTACAGGTCGGTGTCGACCATCGCGGCGAGCAGGTTGTGGGCGCTGGAGATGGCGTGCAGGTCGCCGGTGAAGTGGAGGTTGACGTCGTCGGCGGGCTCGACCTGGGCCTCGCCGCCGCCGGTGCCGCCGCCCTTGACACCGAACACGGGGCCGAGCGAGGGCTCGCGGAGGCACAGGGCCACGCGCGCGCCGATGCGCTGCAGGCCCTGCGTGAGACCGACGCTGACGGTCGTCTTGCCCTCGCCGGCGGGCGTGGGCGTGACGGCGGAGACCAACACCAGGCGGCCGGTGGCCTGGCTGGCGCCGCCGTCGCGGTCGACCTTGGCCTTGTGGCGGCCGAGGGGCGTGCAGCGGTCGGGGTCGAGGCCGAGGTCGCGGGCGACGTCGAGGATGGGGCGCAGGTGGGTGGGCAAGGTGGATCCTCCGTTGGAACAAGGTTACTTCTCGGCGTCGACCAACCCCTTCACGAACCAGCGCTGCATGAAGATGATCACCAGCACTGGCGGAATCAGCGCGAGCATCGCCACCGCCATGATCAACTGCCAGTCGGTCTGCGACTCGCCGCTGCCGATCATCTTCACGATGCCGATGACGATCGTCTCGCGCCCGCGGCTGGTGGTGACGAGCAGCGGCCACAGGTACTGGTTCCAGCCATAGAGGAACATGATGACCGCGAGGGCCGCGATGTTCGTCCTGGACAGCGGGAGCAGCACGCTCCAGAAAAAGCGCATGGCGCCTGCGCCGTCGATCTGTGCTGCGTCGACGAGTTCGTCCGGGATCGTCAGGAAGTGTTGCCGGAAGAGCAGCGTCGCGGTGGCGGAGGCGATCAGCGGGATCGTGAGGCCGGCGAAGGTGTCGACCAGGCCCATGTTGGCGACCACGGCGTAGGTGGGGATCATCCGCACCTCGACCGGCAGCATCAGGGTGATGAAGATCATCCAGAAGAAGAACATCCGGCCCGGGAACTCGAAGAACACCACGGCGAACGCTGACAGCAGCGAGATCGAGATCTTGCCGACGACGATCGCCAGGGCCATGTACAAGCTGTTGCGCATGAGCGTCGTGGCGGGCGTTCCACGAACGCGCTCGCCCACGCCGCTGAACAGCGCGAGGTCGTAGTTCTCGATCAAGTGCGGACCCATCGTCAGCGGCATGTCGCCGCGCGCGATGGTGGCGGCGTCGTGGGTGGACCCGATGAACGCCAGGTAGATGGGGAAGACGAAGATCACCACGCCCAAGAGCAGGACCAGGTGAGGCAGCCAGCGATTGCGTCCGATGGCCATCAGTAATGCACCCGCCGCTCGATGAAGCGGAACTGGACGACGGTCAGCAGGATGACGACCGTCATCAGGATCGCGGACTGGGCCGAAGAGCCACCCAGGTCGAGGTTCACCCATCCATCGCGGTAGAGCCGGTACATCAGTGTCGTGGTGGCCCGGCCCGGGCCGCCTTGGGTGATCGCGTGGATCACGCCGAAGGTCTCGAAGAACGAGTAGATGATGTTGACCACCAGGAGGAAGAAGGTGGTGGGGGAGAGCAGCGGGAAGACCACCTGCCAGAACCGCCGGGTGGGCGACGCACCGTCGATCGCAGCCGCCTCGACGATCGTCTTGGGGATCGACTGCAGTCCGGCGAGGAAGAAGAGGAAGTTGTAGCTGACCTGCTTCCAGGCCGCCACGAAGATCGTGAGGGCCAGGGCCTGGTTACCGTTGATGCGGTAGTCCCAGGGGATCCCGAGCTCGCGCAGCCCCTGGCCGATCTGCCCGATGGTCGGGTGGAAGATGAACAGCCACAGCACGGCCGCGACCGCCGGGGCGATCGCGTACGGCCATACGATCAACGTGCGATAGCCGGTGGCACCGCGCACCACCTGGTCCGCCATGACGGCGAGCAGGAGCGCGGGCAGCATGGCGAACAGCGTCACCGCGGTGGAGAAGATCAGGGTCACGCGCACGGCTTCGAGGTACACGGGGTTCGAGACGACGATCTGGTAGTTCTCGAACCAGACGAACTCGGACTTGAGGCCGAACGGGTTCTCGATCAGCAGCGACTGGTAGATCGCCTGGGCGGCCGGCCAGAAGAAGAACACGACCGTGATGGCGAGTTGGGGCGCGAGCAGGATGTACGGCAGGAGTTTGTTACGGAAGATGGTGCGCCGACGCATGGGGCCCCCTCGGGTCGGTACGGGTCGGGCCGATCTCGGCGGGGGCGGGGGGCCCCCCCCGGAACGGCCCCCCCCCGCCCCCCCCCCGGGGGGCCCCCCGCGCGGCGCACCCCCCTTCCGCACAAAAA
>CAZJUA010000022.1:0-108342 GCA_964549045.1 uncultured bacterium
TTCGTAATCGGCAGGTCGTCAGTTCGAATCTGACCATTGGCTCCAAGAGGAAGCCCCGCCATCGGCGGGGCTTCGTCGTGCGGGGCGGTGGCCGTCAGCCGTACGGCGCCAGCGGCGCGGGGTCGGTGCCGACGTCGTGCGGCCGCACCATGATGACCGGCACGACCACCATGCGGAGGAGACGCTCGGCGACGCTGCCGAGCAGGGCGCGTGAGAGCCCGCTGCGGCCGTGGGTGGCGATGACCACCGCGTCGACGTCCTCCTCGTCGACGAGGTCGGCCAGCTCCTGCGCGGGGTCGCCGAAGCGCACGGCCAGGGACACCTCGTAGCCGGCCTCGGCAAGCCTGCGGACGTCGTCGTCCATCGCGTCGATGACCTCCTCGCGGGTGGAGACCCAGGCCTGGCTCTGGTAGATCGGGTGCTCGAACTCGCCGCGCTCGCGCCACGGCATGAGTACGGAGTCGCTCCAGCCCGCGATGACGGACGGGGGCGGCAGCGGGCCCGTGACCCCTTCCGGGACCGGGGCGACGTGGGCGATCGTGACGTGCGTCGTCTCGGGGTCGAACAGCCGGCCCACGGTGCGGAACGCCATGCGGCCGAAGTCGGACCCGTCGAGCGGGAGCAGGACCTTCCGCTTGCTCATGTCGACCCTCCTGCCTGGCATGCCTTGCCCGCCCGCTGGGCGGACAAGGGTCACGATGTCCTAGAACCGCTCGGTGACCGTCCGGGCCTCGACGAACAGGCGCAGGTAGTCGGGCCCGCCGGCCTTGCTGTTGGAGCCGGACAGCTTGAAGCCACCGAACGGCTGCACGCCCACGAGGGCGCCCGTGATCTTGCGGTTGAGGTAGAGGTTGCCGACCTTGAACTCGCGCCTGGCCCGCTCGAGACGCTCCCGCGAGCGGCTCACGAGGCCGCCGGTCAGGCCGAAGTCGGTGTCGTTGGCGATCTCGAGCGCGTGGTCGAAGTCCCTCGCCCGCAGGACGGCGACGACCGGGCCGAAGACCTCCTCCTGCGCCAGGCGCGCCTTGGGGTCGACGTCGGCGACGATCGTCGGCGCCACGTAGTAGCCCTCGGCGAAGCCCTCCGCCCGGCCGCCGCCGAGCACCACGCGCCCCTCCTCGTGGGCCAGCGCGCAGTACTCGAGGACGCTGCGGTACTGCTTCTCGCTGGACAGCGCGGTGACGTCGAAGTCGTCCACCGCGGGGCCGACGGTGAGTCGCTCGGTGGCCGCCACGAAGGCCGCCAGCATCTCGTCGTGGATCTCGTCGACCAGGATGAGGCGCGACATCGCCGAGCACTTCTGGCCGTTGTAGCCGAAGGCCCCCTGGACGGCGGCCGTGACGGCGACGTCGAGGTCGGCGGTCTCGTCGACGATCATCGCGTCCTTGCCGCCGAGCTCCATGAACGCCTTCTTGATGTGGCGCTGGCCCGGGTGCACCTTGGCCGCGCGTTCGAGGATCCGCAGGCCGACGCCGACCGAACCCGTGAAGTTGACGAAGCGCGTGCGCACGTCGTCGACGAGGGAGTCGCCCATCCCCTCCTCGGTGCCCGTGAGCAGGTTGACGACGCCGGCGGGCCAGCCCGCCTCCTCGACGCACTCGAGGAAGACGCCGGCGATGACGGGCGTGACCCGCGAGGGCTTGAGGACGATCGTGTTGCCGGCGGCGACGGGGCCCATGGACGTGCCCACCATGATGGCCAGCGGGAAGTTCCACGGCGGGATGACGAGGCCCACGCCGATCGGCTCGAGCGTCGTGACGTTGTCCTCGCCCGGGAACGGCGTCGTCACGCGTGGCGGCTCCAGCTCGAGCGCCCCTCTTGCGTAGTACTCGACGAAGTCGATGGCCTCGGCGACGTCGGCGTCGGCCTCGCGGTAGTTCTTGCCCGCCTCGACCGTCTCCCAGGCACAGAACTCGAGCCTGCGCCGACGCATGATCGCCGCCAGCCGCCACAGGGCGCGGGCGCGGGCCGCGGCGGGCCACGAGGACCACACCGCGAAGCCGGCCTCGGCCGCGGCGAACGCGCGGTCGACCTCGGCGGGGCCCGCCATCGACACCCGCCCGATCACGCGGGAGGGGGCGCAGGGGTCGACGGAATCGAAGGTCCGGCCGGTCTCGACGCGCTCACCGCCGATGATCAGGGGCCAGGTCCTGCCGAGCTTCTCGGCCACCTCGTCGAGGGCGATGCGGTACGCGTCGCGCGCATGGGGATCGCGGAGGTCGGTGAACGGTTCGGGGGAGAAGGGGACGACGGTGGACATGGGGCCTCCTTGGGCGTGCTCAGCCGAGGATGCCACGCAGCACGACGGCTGCGTTGGCGGGGCGCTCGGCCAGCCGGCGGCTGAAGTAGCCGTACCAGTCGGCGCCGACGGGGACGTACAGACGTACCGGGTGGCCGTCGTCCACCAGGCGCTGCTGGAGCCTCGGCCGCACGCCGTAGAGCAGCTGCAGCTCGTAGCGGTCGCGCCCGAGTCCGGCGCCGCGCACGAACGCGGTGGCCTCGCGGATGATGCCGTCGTCGTGGGTGGCGACGTTCACCTTGGCGCCGAGCTCCCAAGCGCGCTCGCACAGCGCCAGGTAGGTGCGACGGATCGCGGCGCCGTCTTGCAACGCGACGCCGGCCGTCTCGTGGTAGGCGCCCTTGACGATCCGCACCTCGCTCCCCGCCGGGGCATCGGCGAGCAGGGTCTCGAGGTCGGCCGGGGTCCGGTGCAGGTAGGCCTGCAGGACGGTCGAGCTGCGGGCAGCACCAGCGTGGCGCAGCCGGCCCAGCAACTCGAGGGTGCCCTCGACGAAGCGGTGGTCCTCCATGTCGAGGCAGACGCGCCCGCCCCCCGCCTCCGCGCGCACCGCGAGGTCGGTCGCCAGCTCGGCGGCCAGGTCGCGGTCGAAGGCGAGTCCGAGCTGCGTCGGCTTGATGCTCAGGACCGGGGGCAACCCGGCACGCGACAGCGTCTCGATGGTGTTCTCGACGCCGCCCGCCATCGCCTCTGCCGCCGCGCGCTCCGCCACGTACTCGCCGAGGACGTCGACGATGAGCGACCGCCGGCGCTCGGCGAGCGCGCGCAGCGTGGGCAGGGCGTCGTCGACGCTCTCGCCGGCGACGAAGCGACGCGCCCCGAGGCGCCAGCCGTGACGGCGCGACCAGCGCTCGACGGGGCCGATGCCGGCCACGCCGAGGACGGCTCGGCGGTAGAGGTTCAGCACGCGGGCACCGCGCGGCGCACGTCTCGGGTGCGAGGGGCTTGGGTGGGCTGCACACCCCAGTCTACCGGCTCCGGACCCCGAGTAAGACTTCGCACCGCCCCGGCGAGCCTTCGTTGGTAGCGTGCCTCACGCGGGCGATCGCTTGGGAAGGTCGCCCTGACGCGCGGAGGTCGGGCGCTTGCAGGTACTGTTCGTGCGGCACGGGGAGACGGATTACGGCGTGGTCGCGTCGCGCGGCGTGCGCGGTTGGGCGACCTCGTTCGCGCCGCTGTCGCATCTTGGACGGCTGCAGATCGACGTCATCGCCCGTGACTACCGCCTGCGAGAGGCGGACGCGATCCTGTGCTCCTCGTACGCGCGCGCCCTGGAATCCGGGGCGCTGCTGTCGCGTGCCCTCAACAAGCCGCTGTTCGTCGAGTACGACCTCCACGAGTGGCTCCCGCAGAAGGACTCGCTGGGCGAGATCGACGCCGCCCTCTTGCGTCGGGCGCGCAGCGACCTCGCCCGTCCGGGCGACGACGCCCCCTGGGAGCGGCTGGACGAGGTACGCGACCGGGTGCTGCGGGTCCTGGAGCGCTACCGCGACCACCACCGGGTGGTCGTCGTGACGCACGCCGTCGTCATCCAGTCGGTCGTCGGTACCCGGCGGCCGATCGAGCACGCCGAGATCGTCGAGTACACCTGGGACGGGGTGGGCGCCCTCGAGAGCGCCCGCGTCGGGTCCGTCCCGACCGCCGTCGAGCGTTAGTCACGTGCGCGGTCCGCGCGCGCACGCGTGGACCGTGTCACCTGCGGCGCCACGCCAGGGGCAATCCCCCGGCGGGGACGAGCGTCATGCCCACGGGTCGGACGTCGGCGTCCGGCGTCGCCCAACGCGCGCTCCGCAGCGCGGCCCAGGCGAAGGCGAGCGCCAGCGTGCGAGCCAGGCCGGCGCCGATGCAGTAGCGGCCACCGTGGCCGAAGGGGAGGTAGGCGAGCGGTTCGCGCGGCGCTCGCCACACGCCGTTGCGCTCGAGCCAGCGCTGCGGGGCGACGCGCGTCGGCTCGCGCCACAGCCCGGGATCGCGGTGCAGGTGCCACAGCGACAGCCCGACGCCCGCGCCGACGGGCAACGGGTGCCCGCGCCAGGTCACGGCGCGCCGTACCCGGCGCAGGATGGCCGGTGCCGGCGGGTAGAGACGGAGCGACTCGCTCAGCAGGGCGCCGGCCAGCGGCGCGCGCACGGCCGCGGCTGGCGCGACGTCGACCAGCTCGTCCGCGACGGGATCGCGCAGGTCCTCACGGGTGAGCAAGAGGGCGAGCCAAGCGATCGCCGCCGTCGTCGTGTCGAAACCGGCGGAGACCAGGCTGAGCGCCTGGTCGCGCAGCTCGTCCTCGCTGAGGCGGGTGACGGGGTCGTCGTCGAGCGCCAGCAGCAGCGCCAGCACACCGCCCGCTCCGAGGGTGCCGGCCCCCGGGGGGCCGGGACGCGCACGCCGCTCTCGTATGTCGGCGCGGATGGCGGCGTCGGCCCGCCGCCGAGCGGCGACGAAGCCCGCCCACGGCGCCGGCGGCACCGGCAGCTTGATCGTCTGGGCCAGCAACGGCTGGTTGGCGAACGCCATCATCGTGGCCACGTCGGCGGCGAGGCGCGGGTGGCGGCGCCGCGCCGAGGGGCCGAGGAGCACGTCGAGGACGATCTCGAGCACCACCGGGCGCAGCGCCGGCAGCAGGGGGCCGCCACCGTCGGCGACGCGCTCGGCGACGAAGCGCTCGAAGCGCGCGGCGGCGGCGTCCGCCCAGTCGTCGACCTGGCGCGGGTGGAAGGCGGGCTGGACCGACCGCCGTCGGCGCAGGTGTTCGGGATCGTCCGTGGCGATGAGCGCCGTCGGACCGCCGATCGGCTGCAGGAAGCCGTAGGCGCCCGCGTTGCCGAAGGCGTCGGCCTCGTCGAGCAGCACGAAGCGCATGCCCTCGAGCCCGAGGAACCAGTGGTACCGGATCGGCCCGAAGCCGAAGACGAAGGCGTCACCGTGGGCGAGCCTGCACGCGTCGAGCGCCGCGCGGACGTCGCCGCCGGCGAGGTTCATCACGCGCGCGTGCGCCCACCCGCGAGGGCCCGGGAAACGCGCGTCGGCGCCTCGGGCCGGCGGCCCGGCCTCAGCGGACGCCGTGGAGGACCTCTTCCAGACCCTGAACGTCGAGCAGGTCGACCTCCCTGGGTCGGGTCTCGATCAGGCCCTCGGCCTCGAGCGCTTTGAGCGCGCGCGTGACGGTCTCCCGCGACGTGCCCGCGAGGTTGGCCAGGTCCTGATGCGTCAAGCGCGCCCGGGCGCGGTCCTCGAGGAGCTCGACGACGCCGTCGCGGTACAGCCTCAGGAGGACGTAGGCGACCCGGCCCTGCGCGTCCTGGTACGACAGCACCTGGGCCTCGTCGTCCATCCCCCGCAGCCGCTCGGCCAGCGTGCTGGTGAGGTTGAGGCTCACGGTCGGGTACGCCGCCAGCAGGCGCTGGAAGTCGTCGCGGAAGAGCAGGTAGCAGGTCGTGGGCGCCAGCGTCACGGCGGCCGCACTGCGGTTGGCGTGCCCCAGAAGGGCCATCTCGCCGAAGAACTCCGGGGGCCGCAGGAGCGCCAGCGTCTTCTCGTGACCGCCCAGGTCGACCTTGGACAGCTTCACCAGCCCGTCCGCCAGCAGGTAGAGGGCGTCGCCGGCCTCGCCCTCCTGGAACAGCAGCGTGTCGCTCTCGAAGCGCCGGCGCCGGACGACGCTGGCGGCGACGTCGAGCGCCCGCGGCGGCGCACCGCGGAACAGCGGCACGTTCTCGAGGAACGCACGGACCTCGCCGGAAGTTGCCGGATCGTTCATCGCGCCTCCCGCTGCCACGGGTCCGAGGCCACGGGGGCCGACCTCGCGAAGCGGCCCTATACTAACCGGGTGGAGGTCGTGCTCGCCGCGAGAGCGCTCGTGCGTCGCTACCCGACCCCGGCGGGACCGCTGACGGTCCTCGACGGGGTCGACCTGCAGGTGCACGCCGGGGAGAGTTGGGCGATCCAGGGCCCCTCGGGCTCGGGGAAGTCCACGCTGCTGCACCTGCTGGCCGGCCTCGATCGCCCGACCTCCGGCGGTGTCTGGTGGGGGAGCACGGCCGTCCACGAACTCGCCCCGGAGGCGGCGGCCCGGGCCCGGGCGGGGCGCGTCGGCCTCGTGTTCCAACAGCACCACCTGCTCGCCGACCTCACGGCCCTCGAGAACGTCACCCTCCCCGGGCGCGTCCACGGCCGACCGGATCGGACGCGTGGCCTCGCCTTGCTCGAGAGCGTCGACCTGGCGGGGCGCACCGATGCCCTGCCGCGCACGCTGTCCGGCGGCGAACGGCTGCGGGTCGCGGTCGCCCGCGCGCTCTACGGCTCGCCGCGGGTCGTGCTGGCGGACGAGCCGACGGGGAGCCTGGACCGGGCGAGCGCCGACACGGTGGTCGAGGTGCTGCTGCGTGCGGCCGGGGCGGACGGTGCGGCCGTCGTTCTGGTCACCCACGACGAGCGCGTGGCGGCGCGGGCCGATCGACGGGCCTGGCTCGACGAGGGCCAGCTCACGGGCGACCACCGAACCAGCGGCGCCACCACGCCGGGCGGGTGACGGTCGGTCGTCCCCCGTCCGTCGCGGGGGCCGCGGGGGCGTCGCCATCCTTCGCCTGCTCGCTCGCCACGCGCTCGACGAGCCAATGCTGGAAGCGCGGGCGCAGCTTCTGGAACACCACGACGCCGGCGATCAGGCCCAGGAGGGCGAGGTACATCACCGTGTCGGAGACGAACACCACCTCGCCGAACCAGGCGCTGGCGACGAGCCACGGGAAGCGCGCGATCATGGCGGTCAGCCACAGGCTGCGCAGCGGCACCTGCGAGAGCCCGGCCGCGATCACCGCCACGTCGATGTTGAGCACGAAGAAGATCACGCCCCACAGCACGACGCTCCGGATGCCGACGAGCGCCTCCCACTCGTTCCACGCCTTCGGGCTGACGATGCGCAGCAGCAGCGGTCGGCCGATCCGTCGCGACAGGTTGAGGGCCACGAGCGCCCCGAGGGCCAGGCCGACGATGCCGTACAGGACGGCAGGGACCGTGCCGAACGCGGCGCCGCCCAACGCGCCGACCAGAGGCGTGGGGATGACCGGCACCAGGGCCGTCACGACGAACGACAGGACGTAGTACAGCGGTGCGAACCACCCCGCGTCGTTGATGAAGTTGGTCATCGCCTCGGTCATATGCCCGTCGGCATACTACGCTTCGCCCATGACCCTCTCGTGGGACGCCTGCCACCCGCCCATCACCCGTCGTTCACCGTCGCGCCCCGGGGTCGGGGCATGCTGAGCCCGTGGGCGCTGCGCGCCGATCTGCGCCGCCGGCCCTGGGGCGGTGACCGCCTCGCGGCTCGCTGGGCGCCCGGCGAGGTCGACGTCGAGGACGGCCGCGGGCCCGTCGGCGAGGCCTGGCTGGCAGGCCCGTGGACCCGCGTGGCGGTGGGACCCGATGCGGGCCGCGACCTCGCCGCCCTGGCGGCGGAGCACGGCGCGGCGCTGCTCGGCGCGGCGCCCTGGAGCCGGTACGGGGCGCGCTTCCCGTTGCTCGTCAAGTTGCTCGATGCCGCCGAGCCGCTGTCGCTGCAGGTCCACCCCGACGACGCCTACGCCCTGCGCTTCGAGGCCGCCAGCGGCCACCTCGGCAAGACGGAGGCGTGGTGGGTCCTGTCCGCCGATCCGGGCGCCCGGGTGATCTGGGGCTTCGCGCGCGACGTGACGCAGGGCGAGGTCGAGCGGGCGGCCGAGAGCGGCCACTGGGGCGATCTGCTGCGTGAGCTGCCGGTCGCCGCCGGCGACGTCGTCGTCAACCCCGCCGGGACGGTGCACGCCCTGGGGGCGGGCCTGATCGTCTACGAGGTGCAGCAGGCCTCGGACCTGACCTACCGCCTGTACGACCACGGCCGCGTGGGGGCGGACGGCCGCCCCCGCGAGCTCCACCTGGAACGGGCGCTGGCGGTCGCGCGCCTGACGCCGGGCACCGCGCCGGCGCCGACACCCGTCGCGAGGGCGTCGGGCCGCGTCGAACTCGCCCGCACGGACGTCTTCGTGCTCGAGGCCGTCGACCCGCGAGCGGAGGGCGTCGGCGCGAGCGGGGTGACCTGGGAGGTGGGCACGGGTTCGTTCGAGCTGCTGACCGACCTTGGCGACGCCGGCACGAGCGGCGTGGGCACGCTGCGGTGGGCCGGCGGCGAGGCGCGCGTGACGGCGAACTCCTCGTGGCTCCTGCCCGCCGGGTTGGGTCCCGTCGCGTTGCAGGGCCCCTCCCGCTGCGCCCGCTGTTGGGTGCCGGGTCCGCTGGGGGTGCCGAGACACCCCGCCTGACCGTCAGGCCTGCGTCGGCGCCCGGGCGCCCTCGCCGGCGGTCGCCGGTGGCGGCGGGAGTTCCTCGAGCGTCTCGACGTCCAGCATGTGGCGCACGACCTCGTCGAAGTCGCGCACCGTGTGGATCGTCAGGTCCGCCAGGATCGCGTCCGGCACGTCTTCGAGGTTCGCCTCGTTGGCGTGCGGCAGGATCACCCGCGTGATGCCGGCCTGGTGCGCGGCCAGGAGCTTCTCCTTGACGCCGCCGATCGCCAGCACGCGGCCGCGCAGGGTGATCTCGCCGGTCATCGCGACGTCGCCGCGCACGGGGCGCCCGGTGAGCGCCGAGACCACGGCCGTCGCCATCGCGATGCCGGCGGACGGTCCGTCCTTGGGGGTGCCCCCCTCGAGCACGTGGACGTGCAGGTCACGGCTCTCATGGAAGTCGGCCGGCAGCCCGAACTCCCCGGCGTGGTGGCGGAGGTAGGCGATCGCGGCCTGCGCGCTCTCCTTCATGACGTCGCCCAGCTGGCCCGTCAGCGCCACCTTGCCCTTGCCCGGCAGCGCCACCGCCTCGATGTCGAGCGTGACGCCCCCGACCGACGTCCAAGCGAGCCCGTGGGCCAGGCCCACCTGCGGCTGCTTCTCGGTCCGCTCCTCGTGGAAGGGGGGAACCCCGAGAAGGACCCGCGCGACGTCGGCGTCGACGACCTTCTCGCCCTTCCAGGGCGTCTCGATGTACGCCTTGGCCTCCTTGCGGGCGATCTTGGCGAGGAGCCGGTCGAGCTGCCGCACCCCGGCCTCGCGCGTGTAGTCCGTGACGATGAGGCGGACGGCGTCGTCGGCGATCGCCAGCGAGCCCTCGAGGCCGTGTTCCTCGATCTGCCGCGGGATGCGGTAGCGGCGGGCGATCGCCAGCTTCTCGTCGAGCGTGTAGCCGGCGATCTGGATGACCTCCATCCGGTCGAGCAGCGCCCGCGGGATGTTCGACAGGCTGTTCGCCGTGGTGACGAACATCACCTTGGAGAGGTCGTAGGGGATCTCGAGGTAGTGGTCCGTGAAGGTGTCGTTCTGCTCCGGGTCGAGCACCTCGAGCAGAGCGGACGACGGGTCGCCGCGGAAGTCCGAGGTCATCTTGTCGACCTCGTCGAGCAGGAACACCGGGTTGATCTTGCCGGCGGTCTTCATGCCCTGCAAGATCCGGCCGGGGAGCGAACCGATGTAGGTCCGGCGGTGGCCGCGGATCTCGGCCTCATCGCGCACGCCGCCGAGGCTCATGCGGACGAAGGAGCGGTTCATGCTGCGCGCGATCGACTTGCCGAGCGAGGTCTTGCCGACCCCTGGCGGCCCGACGAGGCAGAGGATGGGCGCCTTGGTGCCCTTCACCTCGCGCTGCTTCGTCAACTGCCGGACCGCGAGGAACTCGAGAATGCGCGCCTTCGGCTCCTCGAGGGCGTGGTGGTCCTCCTCGAGGATCTCCGAGGTGTGGGCGATGTCGAGCACCTCGTCGTCGGCCTCCGACCACGGGAGCTCGAGCAGCACGTCGAGGTAGGTGCGGACGACGGTCGCCTCCGGCGATCCTGCCGCCATCTTCTCGAGCCGGTCGATCTCCTTGAGGACCCGCTCCTTCGCGTGCTCGGGCAGGGCCTTCGCCTCGAGGCGCTCGCGCAGCTCCGCGGCCTCGGAGGCCTCGTCGCCGCCGAGCTCCTTCTGGATCGCCTTCATCTGCTCGCGCAGGTAGTACTCGCGCTGGTTCGCATCCATCTGTTGCTTGACGCGGGCGCTGATCTGCTTCTCGGTGTCGAAGCGCTCGAGGTCACGGCTGAGCAGCGCGAGCACCTTCTCGAGCCGTGCGAGGGCATCGCGCTCCTCGAGGATGGCCTGCTTGTCCGCGACCTCCCAGGTCGCGTACTTCGCCACGACGTCGGCCAGCGGGCCGGCCTCCTTGAGGCCCTTGAGGTTCTCGAGGTGGAAGGAGTCGAGCCGCAGGTGCTTGTTCTGTTGGGCGTAGTCACTGAACGCGCTCTTCACCTGATCGGCCAGCGCGCCCACGCGCGGGTCCCCCTTGTCCGGGGCGACCTCGGCGATGGTGGTGACCTGCGCACGGAGGGTCGGTCCCGGCAGGTAGGCGTCCACCCGCGCGCGCTCACGACCCTCGACCAGGACCTGGAGCGTGTCGTCCGGGAGGCGGATCACCTGCTTGATGACGCACAGGGTGCCGACCTGGTACAGGTCGTCGCCGCTGGGGTCGTCGATCCGCGGCTCGCGCTGCACGACGAGGAGGACGCGGTTGTCGCCGGCCTGCGCCTCCTCGAGGGCGCGCTTCGATTTGGGGCGGCCGACGTCGACGTTCTCCAGGGTGCGCGGCAACACCACCTGGGTGCGCAGGGCGATGACGGGCAGTTCGCGATCCATGCCCCATCCAACACCGCCGGGGCGGCGCCGTCGGTAACCCGGCTGACCTCGCGAGGTCCGTCCTGGACGGATTTGGTAAGCGGGCTTACGGGGACGCGGCGGGGGTCCGCCGGTGACCGCGGGTCACAGGGGGAGCGGTTCGCCGAGCGTTGCGTGACGGGCATCGGCGCCCGCGGCCGCGACGCGGTCGGCGAGCGCCTGGCGCGCCGGCGCCTCACCGTGGACGGGTACGACGACGCGCGCACCGCTCGCCCGCCACCAGGCATCGAGCGCGTCCGCGTCCGCGTGGGCCGAGAAGCCGTGGACGATGGCGATCTCCGCCGCGACCTCCAGGACGTCGCCGAGGACGCGGACCCGGTCCGCACCGTCGACGATCTGCCGGCCTAGCGTCCCCTCGGCCTGGTACCCCACGAAGACGAGCGCGTTGCGCGGGTCGCCGAGGTGGAAGGCCAGGTGCTGCAGCATGCGGCCGCCCGTCAGCATGCCGGCGCCGGCGACGATCACGACGCCCCGGGCATCGCGCAGGTCGCGCGCCGTGCCGCCACCGCGCGAGACCTCGAGCCGGGCGGGGTGGAAGGGGTCGTCGCCATGCGCGAGCCGGTCGGCGATCGCGGACCGCAGCGTCTGCGGGTAGCGTCGGTACAACGCGGTCATGCGCTCGCCCATCGGCGCGTCGAGCACCACGCGCGCGCTCGGGATGGCATGCGCCGCCTCCAGCACCTGCAGCGTGTTCAGCACGGCCTGCGTCCGCTCGAGGGCGAAGGTCGGGATCAACACGTTGCCGCCGCGCTCCAGCGTGCGGCGGACGACCTCGCCGAACGCGTCGGCGGTCGCGTCCCAGCTGCGGTGTCGGGCGTCGGCGTAGGTCGACTCGATGAGGAGGGCGTCACTGGGGGGCGGCGGCTCCGGCGGTGGGTGCAGGGGACCGTCCGCGTCACCGAGGTCGCCCGAGAGGAGGACCCGCCCGCCGGGTCCGTCGAGCGCGAGCCAGGCGGCGCCGAGCACGTGGCCGGCGCGCCCAAGCGTGCCGTGGACCCCGCGGCAGACGGTGAAGCGCCGGTGGAAGGGGACTGCCCGCCCACGGGCGAGAACGGCCTCGAGGTCGTTGTCGCCGTACGCCGGCGGCGGCGCGTCGGCGCCGCGTCCGGCGCGACGCGCGCGGCGGCGGGCGCGAGCGCGGTCCTCGGCCTGGATGCGCGCGGCGTCGCGCAGAACCACCTCGGCGACCGCCAGCGTGGCGGCGGAGGCGAAGACGGGGCCGCGGAAGCCGTCCGCCCACAGGCGCGGGAGGCGGCCGACATGGTCGAGGTGCCCGTGGGTCAGCACGACCGCATCGATCGAGCGCGGGTCGAAGGGCCACGGCGCCCGGTTGGCCGCCTCCTCGTCGGGCCCCTGGAAGAGGCCCGCGTCCACGAGGACGTGCGCGCCGTCGGTCGTGAGCAGGTGGGCGCTGCCCGTCACGCCCTCGCAGGCCCCGGCGCTGCACAGCGACCAGCCGCTGACGCTCGGGTGCGCGTCCCGGCCGCTCACGCCGGGCCCCACAGGAGCCGGTGACCCACGAGCCGCGGTCGCAGGACGCCGGCCTGGCGCAGCGCCTGCAGGTGGGCCTGGACGGTGGTGTGGTCGAGGTGCCAGCGCGGCAGGTCGACGTCGGGGATCGCCAGCGAGTAGCACGTCGTCGACCTCGAAGGCCACTTGCCGGTGCGCGTGGCATGCCCACCGAAGTGATCGGCGTGAGCGTGACTCGTCAGGATCGCGCATGCCGCGACCCCCAGGGTGTCGAGCGCGCGCCGAACGCGCTTCCCGCCATCCTTGCCCTGGCCACCGTCGATCACGAGGGCGCGGCCGCCGTCGACCACGAGGACGACGTTCACGCTCCCGGGCAGCAGGTGGACCCGTTCGGAGAGCTGGACGGGCGGGGCGATCGCCATGCGCGAGGCTACGCCGAACGCGCGCGCGGGGGTCCGCCGTCGGCGCGCTCCAGGTGGGCGAGGTAGAAGCCGTCGAGGCCCTCGTCGCTCGGCAGCAGCCACGCACCGACGGGGGCGGGCACCGTAGGTAGCGGCACGCCTGCTGTGACCGCGCGCCACGTGGGGTGCTCGGCGAGGAACGCCGCGACCACCTCCGGCCCCTCCTCGAGCCCGAGGGCGCAGACCGCGTACACCAACGTGCCGCCCGGCCTGACCCGCTCCGCGACCGACGCGAGCATCGCGCGTTGGCGCGCCGCGGCCCGTCGGGCGTCGTCCGGTGTCCAGCGCAGCTTGATCTCGGGGTGGCCGCGCAGGGTGCCCGTGCCGGTGCAGGGGGCGTCGAGCAGCGCGGCGTCGACGGTCGGGACCCCGACCATGGGGAGGCTGGCGTCGACGACGTGGTGGTGCGCGCTCAACCCGAGGCGCCCGAGGTTGCGCCGCCCCACGTCGCTGCGGCGCGCGTCGATCTCGACGGCCTCGACGACGGCGCCGGCGGCGACCAACTGCGCCGCCTTGACGCCGTGACCCGATCCGACGTCGAGGACCTGCCGGCCGGCGACGTTGCCGAGCGCGCTCACCACGGCGGCCGAGCTCGGGTTCTGCGGCTGGATCGCCCCGCGGCGGAACGCGGCCAGCGTGCCCAGGGGCCGGCCGGGCCGCACGGCCCAAGAGCCGGGGAGCGGACCCGGACGCGCCTCGGCGCCCTCGTCCCGCAGCAGCTCGGGCGCGTCGTCGCGGTACACGGTCACCCACAGCGGCTCGGGTTGCAGCATGGCGCGCGCGGCGCCCGCCGCGTGCGGGCCGAGGCCCGTCTCGAGGTGCGCCCACAGCGGCTGGGGGAGGCCGACGCCGGCCGGCGGACCGCCCGCATCCGCGAGATCGACCCGGCGGAGCACGGCGTTCACCAGCCCCGCCAGCCGCGCGGGCGCGCCCGGGAGCCGCTTGACCTCCTCCACCCAGGCGTGGACCGCGGCGTGGTCCGGCGTGCCGCGCACCAGGCGCTCGAAGGCGCCCGCTCGCAGCGCGTCGAGCACGACGGTGGGGAGCGCCGCCGCGTCCGCGAGGCGCGCGCCCAGCGCCGCGTCGAGCGCCGGCAACCAGCGCAGTGTGCCGTAGGCGATGTCGGTGATCATCGCGCGGTCCGGCCCTGGATCGACGTCCTGCAGCGCCTGCGCCAGGGCGGCGCTGGTCGCCGCATCGTGGCGCTGGACCGCGTCGAGCACGTGCAGGACCCGGGCCCGGCTCGAACCCGCCGCGGCACGCCGCGGAGCCGCGGCTCGCGTTGACGGAGCCTTGGGGCGGGTCACGCCTCGTCGACGGGGGCGTCGGGCTCGGGCTCCGCTGCGCCGGGCTCGCCGCCGGCCGGCTCGACCGGCGCGTCTGTCCGCGGGACGGCACGCACGTCGAAGCGCATGGCCGTGCGCTCCTCGTCGTGCAGCTCGAGCTTGACGAAGCCGGGCGCCAGGACGAGGTCGAGCGCGTCCTGCTCGAGGTAGGAGCGCGCGATCGCGAGCGACTTGACGGCTTGGTTGACGGCGTGCGGGCCGATCGCCTGCATCTCGACCGCGCCGTCGAGGCGCAGGAGCGCAGCGATCGCACCGGCCACGGCGTTGGGCCGGGACTGCGCGGACACACGCAGGGTGGGCATGCGGACCTCCGAGCTAGGGGGAAGGAGGCGGCGAAGTCGTCGGCCAGGACGGAGCAGAGTGCTTCGGCGGTCGGTTGACACCCAGGATAGCACCCCGTATACTCCGCGGCGATGATCGCGTCGCCGACCGCCCACGTCGCCGCCCTGCGGCTACCCACGGAGGGGTAACGGGATCACCGCTCGCGGTCGACCACCTGGACCCCGTCACGGTCATGGACCTGGCGGGGTCTTCTCGTAGGGTGGGCATGGCACGGCGCGGCGTCCGACGAGCTCACGCGCAGGACGCATTGGAGGAGATCATGCAACGAGGAATCGGATGAACGGGGCGGCGGCCGTGCTCAAGGCGCTCGAACGGCAGGGCGTCACCACGGTGTTCGGTCACCCTGGCGGCGCCATCATCCCGATCTACGACGCCCTCTACGACTCGCCGATCCAGCACGTCCTGGTGCGTCACGAGCAGGCCGGGGCCCACGCTGCGGACGCCTACTACCGGGCGAGCGGCCGCGTCGGCGTGTGCTTCGCGACCTCGGGTCCCGGGGCCACCAACCTCGTGACCGGCCTGGCGACCGCCTACATGGACTCGTCTGCCGTCGTCGCCGTGACCGGCAACGTGCCGCTCTCGCTGATCGGCACGGACGCGTTCCAGGAGGCCGACATCACCGGCGTCACCCTGCCGATCACCAAGCACAACTACCTCGTGAAGGACGTTCGCGACCTGCCGCGCGTCCTCGCGGAGGCGTTCCACATCGCCCGCAGCGGGCGACCAGGACCCGTCCTGGTCGACGTACCGAAGGACGTCCAGCTGGCGGCCTTCGAGGGCGACTTCGACGTCGAGATCGACCTCCCCGGTTACCGGCCCACCGTCGTCGGCAACGCCCGCCAGATCCGGCGCGCCGCCGAAGCGATCGAAGCGGCCGAGCGGCCCGTGCTCATGGTGGGGGGCGGCGCCCAGGTGGCCGCCGACGAGATCGAGGCGTTCACGCGCCTGACGGGTATCCCCGTCATCACCACGCTCATGGGCATCGGCGCCTACCCGGGCGGCGCGCCCCAGTCGCTCGGCATGCCGGGCATGCACGGCACCGTGACGGCCAACCGCGCGATCAGCCACTGCGATCTCATCGTCGGCGCCGGCCTCCGCTTCGACGACCGCGTGACGGGCAAGCTCAGCCGCTTCGCGCCCAACGCCACGATCGTGCACATCGACATCGACCCGGCCGAGATCTCGAAACTGGTCAAGGCGCACGTCCCCGTGGTCGGCGACCTGCGCGACGTCCTGCCGCGCCTCACCGAGCTGCTCGGTCCGCTCGATCTCGGCGGCTGGTGGGCGCAGCTCGACGCCTGGAAGGCGAGCTACCCCGAGCGCTACAAGACCGACAAGCCGCTGGTGTCGCAGGAGGTCATCGCGCTGCTGGCGCGCGAGACCGGCGGCGATTGCGTCGTCACGACCGAGGTCGGCCAGCACCAGATGTTCGCCGCCCGGCTCTTCCCGACGAACCGCCCGCGCACCTGGATCAGCTCCGGCGGCCTGGGCACGATGGGCTTCGGGCTCCCCGCGGCGATCGGCGCGGCCTTCGCGCGGCCGGGGGAGACCGTCGTCTGCGTCGCCGGCGACGGCAGCATCCAGATGAACATCCAGGAGCTGGCCACCGTCTACAAGCACCAGCTGCCGATCGTCATCGCGATCACCAACAACGGGATGCTCGGGATGGTGCGGCAGTGGCAGGAGATGTTCCACGCCCAGCGCTACTCCGAGGTGTACCTGGCGGACTCGAACCCGGACTTCGCCAAGCTCGCGGAGGCGTACGGCATCGACGGCTACAACGTCTTCGACCGTGAGACGGCGGCGAAGCTGGTGCCCGAGGTGCTGGCGAGCAAGAAGCCGGCGCTGATCAACTTCGTGGTGTACGAGTCGGAGAAGGTGTTCCCGATGGTGCCCGCGGGTGCCGGCGTCGACGAGATGATCATCGGCGACCAGGAGGCCGACGAGGCCGAGGGGGTGTCCGCGTGAGCGTGCGACGGCACGTCATGTCCGTCACGGTGCGCGACCAGCCCGGCGTGCTCGTCCGGATCGCCGCGCTGTTCGCCCGCCGCGGCTACAACATCGAGTCGTTGTCCGTGGCCCAGACCCACGAGCCCGGCATGAGCCGCACCACGTTCGTCGTCACCGGCGAGGACGCGCACGTCGAGCAGATGCAGAAGCAGCTGCAGAAGCTGATCGACGTCCTCAAGGTGATCGACCACTCCGAGGGGCCGTACGTCGACCGCGAGCTCATGCTCATCAAGGTCGCGGTGCGCAACCCGGACGAGCGGGTCGAGATGCGCCAGATCGCTCAGGACTTCCGCGCCCGCATCATCGACGTCGCCCGCGACGCGCTGGTGTTCGAGGTCACCGGCGACGAGGCCAAGACCGACGCCTTCATCGAGCAGATGCGGACCTTCGGCGTGCTCGACCTCATCCGCACCGGCCGGGTGGCGCTCCCCCGGACCGCCCCCCGCAGCGGCGCCAACGGCGTCGCCGGCGGCGACGAGCGCGCCGCAACCCGCTCGCGCGCCGCGTGACGCGCGCCTAGGAGAACCCCCGATGGCCACCATCTACTACGACGACGACGCCAACCTCGCCCACCTCGACGGCCACACCATCGCCGTGATCGGCTACGGCTCGCAGGGCCACGCCCACGCCCTGAACGCCATGGACAGCGGCATGGAGGTCGTCGTGGGCCTGCGGCGCGGCTCGGCCTCGTGGGCCGAGGCCGAGGCCGCCGGCCTGCGCGTGCTCGAGGTCGACGAAGCCGCCGCGGCCGGCGACCTGGTGATGGTCCTGCTGCCGGACGAGGTGCAGGGCGCCGTGTACCGCGAGCGCATCGCCCCGCACCTGCGGCCCGGCAACGCCCTGCTGTTCGCCCACGGCTTCAACGTGCACTTCCACCAGGTGGTCGCGCCGGAGGGGGTCGACGTGTTCATGGTCGCGCCCAAGGGACCCGGGCACCTCGTGCGACGCACCTACAGCGAGGGCGGCGGCGTACCCTGCCTGCTCGCCGTTCACCAGGACGCCACCGGCACGGCGATGCAGCGCGGTCTGGCCTACGCCAAGGCGATCGGCGGCACCCGCGGCGGCGTGCTCCTCACGAGCTTCCAGGAGGAGACCGAGACGGACCTCTTCGGCGAGCAGGCCGTGCTTTGCGGCGGGGTGACGGCCCTGATGCAGGCGGGCTTCGAGACGCTCGTCGAGGCCGGCTACCAGCCCGAGGTCGCCTACTTCGAGTGCGTGCACGAGATGAAGCTGATCGTCGACCTGATCTACGAGGGCGGCTTCGAGCGCATGCGCTACTCCGTCTCGAACACCGCGGAGTACGGTGACTACGTCACCGGTCCGAAGATGGTCACCGACGACACCCGGGCCGCGATGCGCGGCGTCTTGCGCGACATCCAGCAGGGCGTGTTCGCCCGCGACTTCCTGCTCGAGAACCAGGTCGGCCAGCCGCGCCTCAAGGCGCAGCGCGCCGCGACCGCCGCGTCGCAGGTCGCCGAGGTCGGCGCGCGGCTGCGCAAGATGATGCCGTTCATCGCGGGCAAGGGCAAGTGAGGACCGTCGGCGGCGGGGCGGGGCGCCGGCTAGGCCGGCCGGGCTGACGCCGTCGGCCCGGCGGACCCTTTCGACGACCCGACCCCGCGCCGGTCCCGGCCGGCCCTCCCCGGAGGCACCCCACATGGCCCACATCCGCATCTTCGACACGACCCTGCGCGACGGCGAACAGACGCCCGGCGTCGCCCTCAACACGGCGCAGAAGATCGAGATCGCCAAGCAGCTGGCGCGGCTCAACGTCGACGTCATCGAGGCCGGCTTCCCGATCACCAGCGCCGGCGACTTCGAGGCGGTCCAGCGCATCGCCCGTGAGGTGCGCGGCCCCATCGTGTGCGCGCTCGCGCGCACGGCCAGGCCCGACATCGAGCGGGCCGGCCAGGCGATCGAGCCGGCCGAGGCGGGTCGCATCCACGTCTTCACCTCGGGGTCGAAGATCCACCTCGAGCACATGCTGCGCAAGACCGAGGACGAGGTCGTCGCCGCCACGATCGACAGCGTGCGCTACGCGCGTGAGTTCACCGACGACGTCCAGTTCTCGGCACAGGACTGCACCCGCAGCGAGTTCGACTTCCTCGTCCGCCTCTACGGGGCCGCCATCGAGGCCGGCGCCACCACGCTCAACGTGCCCGACACCGTGGGCTACGGCATGCCCGCCGAGTACGGCGGCCTGCTCCGCGCCCTGATCGCGGCCCTGCCCGCCGCCGAGGGCGTGCACTTCTCCACCCACTGCCACGACGACCTCGGCCTGGCGGTCGCCAACTCGCTCGCCGCCGTCGGCGCCGGCGCCACGCAGATCGAGTGCACCCTGAACGGCATCGGTGAGCGCGCAGGCAACGCGTCGCTCGAGGAGGTCGTCATGGCCCTCGAGACGCGCAAGGATTTCTGGGGGCACCACACGCGGATCGACACCCGCGAGCTCTACCGCGCGTCGCGCATGGTCAGCATGTTCACCGGCGTGTCCGTCTCGCCGAACAAGGCGGTCGTCGGCGACAACGCCTTCGCGCACGAGTCCGGCATCCACCAGGACGGCGTGATCAAGGCGCTCGAGACCTACGAGATCATGTCGGCCGAGACCGTCGGCCGCGATGCGGGCGTGCTGGTCATGGGCAAGCACTCCGGCCGGCGAGCCTTCCGCAAGACGCTCGGTGAGCTCGGCTACGAGGGGCTCGAAGACGACACCGTCAACGCCCTCTTCCGTCAGTTCAAGGACCTGTGCGACCGCAAGCGCCACGTCACCAGCGACGACATCCGTGCCCTGGTCGACAGCGAGACCGCCCGGGTCGCCGAGACCTACGTCCTCGAGGCCGTCCAGTTCCAGTCGGGCACCGGCATGACGCCCGTCGCCACCGTCAGGCTCGTCAGCGACGCGGGGACGATGGAGGAGGCCGCGACCGGCGACGGTCCCGTCGACGCCGTCTACCACGCCCTGGAGCGCATCGCCCAGGTGCCGCTGGTGCTGGAGAGCTACGAGATCCGCAGCGTCGGCAGCGGCAAGGATGCGCTCGGCGAGGTGACGGTGCGCATGGTCTCCGACGGCCGCACCGTCCACGGGCGCGGGCTATCGACCGACGTCGTCGAGGCGTCGGCCCGCGCCTACGTCGACGTGCTCAACAAGCTCGCGGCCGGCGTGGGCCGCGAGCGGAAGCCCGTCGCCACACCGTGATCGCGGCCGCGGGGGGCGTAGCCGGCGAGCGGGTGGAGATCTACGACACCACGCTCCGCGACGGCACCCAGGGCGAGGGCGTCAGCTTCACCAGCGACGACAAGGTCGCGGTCGCCCTGCGACTCGACGCCTTCGGCATGGACGTCATCGAGGGAGGCTGGCCGGGCTCCAACCCGAAGGACGTCGACTTCTTCGCCCGCATGCGGGACGTGCCGCTCGCCCACGCGCGGCTGACGGCCTTCGGGTCGACGCGGCGGAAGGGGATCGCGCCGGAGGGCGACGCCACCCTCGCCGCGCTGCTGGCGGCCGCCACGCCCGTCGTCACCCTGTTCGGCAAGTCGTGGCCGCTGCACGTGCGCGAGGCACTCGGGGCCAGCCTCGACGAGAACCTCGCGATGATCGCCGACTCGGTCGCGTTCGCGCTCGCGGCGGGTCGCGAGGTCGTCTACGACGCGGAGCACTACTTCGACGGCTGGCGCGCCGACCCGGCGTATGCCTTGGCGACGCTGGAGGCCGCGGTCGCCGCGGGCGCGAGCACGGTGGTCCTGTGCGACACGAACGGTGGATCGCTCCCCGACGTCGTCGCGGAGGGGACGCGCGCGGCATCTCGGGCGCTGGCCACCGCGGCTGACGGTCGCGGGGTGCGGCTCGGCATCCACCCGCACGACGACGCGGGCCTCGCGGTCGCCAACGCGCTGGCCAGCGTGCAGGCGGGTTCCCGCCAGGTCCAGGGGACGATCAATGGCTATGGCGAGCGCTGCGGCAACGTCGACCTCGTCACCGTGCTGGCGAACCTCGTCCTCAAGCTCGGGGCGGACCAGCCGCAGCCGCTCGGCGAGTTGCTCGCCCTGTCGCGCTACGTCGACGACCGCGCCAACCTGGAGCCGAACGTTCGGCGACCGTACGTCGGCGACGCGGCCTTCGCCCACAAGGGCGGCATCCACGTCTCGGCGGTGAACCGGCGACCGGACACCTACGAGCACGTCCCGCCCGAGGCCGTCGGCAACCAGCGACGGGTGCTCCTCTCCGACCTCTCCGGCCGCGCGAACGTCGTCGCGGTCGGCGTGGGCACCGGCGGCCACGCGGTCGGCGGCGACCCGGTGACCGCCGCAGACGCGGCGGGCCAGCTCGTCGCGCGCATGAAGGAGCTCGAGCATCTGGGCTACGCGTTCGAGGGTGCCGAGGCGTCCTTCCGACTCCTGGCGCGCCGCATGCGCGGCGAGCACCGGTCGTTCTTCGACCTCCACGGTTACTCCGTGTTCATCGACAAGCGCGTCGGCGACGAGGCGCCGCGCTGCGAGGCGTCCGTCCGCCTGTCCGTCGGCGGGGAGGCGGCGCACACGGCGGCCGGCGGTGACGGTCCCGTCAACGCCCTCGACCGGGCGCTGCGCAAGGCCCTGCTGCCCTTCTACCCGACGCTCTCGGAACTCCGCCTGGTCGACTACAAGGTGCGTGTGCTGCACGGCCCATCGACCGGCACGGCGAGCGTCGTGCGGGTCCACGTCGAGACGACCGACGGACGCACCTCCTGGGGCACGGTCGGGGCCCACAGCAACATCATCGACGCGTCGTACGAGGCGCTGCTCGACGCCATCGAGTCGAAACTGCTGGCCGACGGGGTGTCGGCCTCCGCGGCGGGGGGCGTGCTGGCGGGCGCGTAGTCGGCTGACGGCATCGCCGGGCGGGTGCATCGCCTTCGAAACCCGTGCATCGTTTCTCGCCTTCGGTCCGCTTCCCGGAGCCCGGCAGCGCCTGGGATTCGTGCCCGCGGTGTTGTCGACGGCGAATCGGTTGCGTCCTGGAGCGGCCTAGGGAACGGTGGTCTCGTTGACACCCCCGCGCGGCGGTTGCTACACTTCGCGCCACGGCCGGGGCCTCCCGCTTCCCGGCGCATGAGGTTTCCGTCGCGGGCGTCTCCCACGCCGCCAGCGTGGGCCCGCGCAGCGGGCGTGTCCGTCACCACGGCGCCCGCACCCCCCAGCCATCCCACGACGTTGCCGTGGGGGACCGAACGTGCGGTCCCGCCCGCGAAAGGACCGCATGCCCGAGTTCTCCGACATCCGTCGATCGGCCTGGCCCGCAGAACGCGACGCGTGCGGCGTCGGCTTCATCGCCGCCCTCGAGGGCGGTCCCCGCAGGGGGGTGCTCGACCACGCCCTCGCGGCCCTGCGCAACCTCGCCCACCGAGGGGCCGTGTCGGCCGACGGGCGCACCGGCGACGGTGCCGGCATCCTCACGCAGATCCCACACGCGCTCTTCCGGCGCGAGCTCGCCGCCCAGGGCGTCTCCTTCGGCGACGACCGCGACCTCGGGGTCGGCTCCTTCTTCGTCGCCAACGACGCGCCGGTCGACGAGATCTACGCGGTGATCGACGCCGAGATCGCCGCCAGCGCGCTCACCGAGCTCGCCTGGCGCGATCCGCCGATCGACGACGGCGCGCTCGGTGAGCAGGCGCGGGCCCGGCGGCCGATCATGCGCCAGGTCCTCGTCGCCCGCCCGGCGGGACTCGACGACCTCGGCTACGAGCGCCTGCTGTACCTGACCCGCAAGCGCATCGAGCGACGCCTGCGCGCGAGTGGGCTCGGGCGCGCCTACGTGCCGTCGTTCTCGAGCCGGACGATCGTCTACAAGGGGCTCATGGTGGGCGACGCGTTGGCGACGTTCTACCGTGACCTGGCGGACCCGGACTACGCGACGGCGATCGCCATCTTCCACGAGCGCTACTCGACGAACACGCTGCCGCGCTGGTCGCTGGCCCAACCGTTCCGCTTCCTGGGCCACAACGGCGAGATCAACACGCTGCAGGGGAACGTCAACTTCATGCGCTCGCGGGAGCCCGTGCTGGAGAGCCGGGCGTTCGGGGACGCCATCGGCGACCTGCTGCCGGTCATCGAGCCCGACGGCTCGGACTCGGCCGCGCTCGACAACGCGTTCGAGCTGCTGACCCTGGCGGGCCGCGACCCGCTGCACGCGTTGGCCATGCTCGTGCCCGAGGCGTTCGAGCACGACGACGCGATGGACGCCGATCTGCGGGGCTTCTACGAGTACCACGCCACCCTCATGGAGCCATGGGACGGTCCGGCCGCGCTCGCCGTCTCCGACGGCCGCTTCGCGATCGCCTCGCTGGACCGCAACGGCCTGCGCCCGCAGCGCTACCTGATCACCGACGACGGCCTGGTGGTCGTCGGGTCCGAGGCCGGCATGGTGCCGCTCGGCGACCGTGCGGTCGCCGAGCGCGGCCGCCTCGGACCGGGTTCGGTCCTGGCCGTCGACGTCGAGCGGGGCGAGCTGCTGCGCAACGCCGACGTCAAGCGCCGCCTCGCACGGCAGGCCCCCTACCGCGCCTGGGTCGACCGCCACCTGGCGGTCGCGCCCACGCGAGCGACGGTCGCGCCGGTGGGCGCGGCGCCGCCGCCTGCGGACCTCGCGTGGCGCGGGGAGGCGCTCGTCCGCGCGCAGAAGCTCTTCGGTTACGGCAGCGAGGACCTCGACCGCATCATCGGCCCCATGGCGACCGGCGCCGACGTCCCGGTCGGCTCGATGGGCGACGACACCCCGCTGGCCGTCCTTTCGACCCAACCGCAGCCGCTCTACCGTTACGTCAAGCAGCGCTTCGCCCAGGTGACCAACCCGCCGATCGACCCGTTGCGGGAGCGCGCCGTCATGTCGCTGCACACCGTGCTCGGCCCCCGTGGACCGCTGCTCGACGAGGCGCCGACCTCGTCGGCGGTGCTCCGCTTCGACGGCCCGGTGATCGACGAGGCACAGTACGCCTGGCTTCTCGGGCAGGCGTCGTTCCGGCCGGCGGTGCTGTCGGCGAGGTGGCGGGTCGAGGACGGGCCGGAGGGGATGGAGACGGCGCTCGAGGCGCTGTGCGACGACGCCGTGACCGCCGTCGAGGAGGGCCACGGGATCCTGGTGGTGTCCGACCGGGGCGCCGACGAGGCGCACGCGCCCATCCCGATGCTGCTCGCCGTCTCGGCGGTCCACCAGCGCCTGCTGCGTGTCGGCCGGCGCACGCGGACCGCGCTCGTCGCCGACACGGGCGAGGCGCGCGAGGACCACCACGTGGCCTGCCTCATCGGCTTCGGCGCCGCCTTGGTGCACCCGTACCTGGCGCTGGCGACGGTCCGCGAGCTGGCTCGCCGGGCCGAGCCGGCGCGAGGGGCGCCGTCGACCGGCGCGTCCGTTTCGACCCACGCCGTGACGGACGCCGCGGCCGCGGCGACCGCCGACGGCGCCGCGGCCGCGGATCGATACCTGACGGCCGTCGAGAAGGGGTTGCTCAAGACGATGTCGAAGATGGGCATCTCGGCGGTGTCGAGCTACCGCGGGGCGCAGATCTTCGAGATGCTCGGGGTCGCCGGCGACGTCGTCGACCGCTACTTCAGCGGTACGCCGTGGCGCGTCGGCGGCGCCGGCCTCGAGGCGTTCGCCAGCGACGCGCTGCGCTGCCATGCCGAGGCCTTCGGCGAGGATCCGACGTTGCGCGACCGCGGCATCTACCGCTTCCGCAAGGCCGGCGAGTACCACGCGCTGCACCCGCTGGTCTTCAAGGCGCTGCACAAGGCCGTGCGGACCGCCGATGCCGGCGCCTACGCCGAGTACGCGCGGCAGGTCGACGAACGCCCGCCCACGACCCTGCGCGACCTGCTGGAACCGGTCGCGCTGGGCCCCGCGGTGCCGCTGGACGAGGTGGAGCCCGTCGATGCCATCGTCCGCCGCTTCTCGACGCAGGCCATGAGCCACGGCGCCGTGTCGCGCGAGGTCCACGAGACCCTCGCCGTGGCCATGAACCGGCTCGGGGCCAAGAGCAACTCCGGGGAGGGGGGCGAGGACGAGGCCCGTTTCGCGCCGTACGAACGCGACATGACCGAGTTGGGGCACGGCGGCTGGTTCCCACGGGCCGGTGATCTCGCGAACAGCTCGATCAAGCAGGTCGCGTCCGGCCGCTTCGGCGTGACGGCCGCCTACCTGGCGTCCGGTGCCGAGATCGAGATCAAGATGGCGCAGGGCTCCAAGCCCGGCGAGGGGGGTCAGATCCCGGGGCACAAGGTGGACGAGGAGATCGCGCGCATCCGCCGCAGCGTTCCGGGCGTGACGCTGATCTCGCCGCCACCGCACCACGACATCTACTCCATCGAGGACCTCTCGCAGCTGATCTACGACCTCAAGCGCGTCAACCCGCGGGCCCGCGTCGGCGTCAAGCTGGTGTCGACGACCGGCGTCGGGACGATCGCGGCCGGGGTGGCGAAGGGCTACGCCGACAGCATCCAGGTCTCCGGCAACGACGGCGGTACGGGCGCCTCGCCGCTCGCCTCGATCAAGCACGTGGGCCTGCCGTGGGAGCTCGGCCTGGCGGAGACCCAGCAGGTGCTGGTGGCCAACGGCCTTCGTGGCCGCGTCACGCTGCGCGTCGACGGCGGTCTGAAGACCGGTCGCGACGTCGTCGTCGCCGCCCTGCTGGGGGCGGACGCCTACGGTTTCGGCACGGCGGCTCTGGTGGCCGCGGGCTGCGCCATGATCCGTCAGTGCCACCTCAACACCTGTCCGGTGGGGGTCGCGACCCAGCGGCCCGATCTGCGCGCGAAGTACCCCGGCGAACCCGAGCACGTCATGCGTTTCATGCTGTACGTCGCCCAGCAGGTCCGCATGCTCCTGGCGGACCTCGGCGCGCGGTCGCTCGACGAGGTCGTCGGCCGCGTCGACCTGCTGCGCGCCCGCGAGATCGCGACCCCCAAGGTGGCGCGGCTCGACCTCGGCGAACTGCTGCGGCTGCCGCGTCCCGCTGCCGCCGGCGCCGAGCCCGTGCGGCGGGCGAGCGCGACCGACGTGCGCAACGATCGACCCGGCGACGAGCCGCTCGATGAGCAGCTCCTGCGCGACGTCGCCCCGGCGCTGGCGCGGGCCGAGGCGGTGTCCCGCGGCTACGCCGTCTCGAACCGCGACCGCTCGCTCGGGGCGCGCATCGCGGGCGAGGTCGCGCGCCGTTTCGGTGACGCGGGGCTCCCCCCGGGATCGATCCGTCTACGCCTGCGAGGCGCGGCCGGCCAGAGCTTCGGCGCCTTCACCGTTGCCGGCATGGAGCTGACGCTCGTCGGCGAGGCGCAGGACTACGTCGGCAAGGGCATGAGCGGCGGCGAACTGGTGCTGCGGCCGCCGGCCGGCGACCCGCTCCCCAGCGAGCGTAGCGTCATCCTCGGGAACACGGCGCTGTATGGAGCGACCGGCGGCGCGCTGTTCGCTGCCGGCCAGGCGGGTGAGCGCTTCGCCGTGCGCAATTCGGGCGCGGTCGCGGTGGTCGAGGGCTGTGGCGACCACGGCGCCGAGTACATGACCGGGGGCGTGATCGTCGTCATCGGGCGGGTCGGCCGCAACTTCGGCGCGGGCATGTCCGGCGGCGTCGCCTTCGTGCTCGATCGCGACGGGTCGGTTTCGCGGCGCGTCAACCGGGGGAGCGTGGTCGTCGGCGACCTCGATGCCGATGACGCCGCCTGGGTCGAGCGCCTACTGCGGCGTCACGTGGCCGTCACGGGATCGGGCCATGCCGCCGCGCTGCTGGATGCCGGCGGGCCCGCGCGTTCCGGGTTCGTGCGCGTGGCTCCCATCCCGGACCCGGCGGTGGCGGTGGACGTGCGCCTGGCGGCGCTGCTGCAGGCCGACACGGCCCTGCGCGGAGGCGCGCCGCAGCCCGCCGCGCAGGTGGGGGCAGCGGCCACGCTCATCCCAGGCAGGTGAGGGTGCCGTCGAGGGCGGCCACGATCACGGCGTCGCCGAGCGGCAGCGCGCTGGCCTGAACGGCCGAGGGCGCCACGCGATGGCGCCCGAGCTCGCGCCCGCTGCGTGCCTCGAAGGTCAGGAGCTCACCGCCCTCGGTGACGACGTACAGGGTGCCTCCCGCGAGCACGGGCGACGCCGTCACCGGATGGGCCAGCGGGCGCGACCAGACGTCGTCGCCGGAGCGGAGCGCCAGGGCGTGCAGCTGATCGCCCCAGGACGCGACGAACACGTGCCGGCCCCCGACCGCGGGTGCGCCCCAGCACTCGCCCTCGAGGTCGTAGGTCCAGGCCACCTCGTGGCGCAGGACGTCGAACGCATGGAGCTCGCCGGCGCGCGTGGGCACGAGCAACAGGTGGTCGACGGCGACGGTGGGGGCGACCATCGCGCCCACGTCGACCTTGAAGCGGGCCCGCCCATCCGCGAGATCGAGCGCGTGCAGCCAGCCGTCCTCGCTGCCGACGAACGCCAGCGTGCCCAGGACCGTCGGCGGCGTGGTCGCGGGCGCCGTCAACTCGGCGCGCCAGCGCACCGCCCCGGGTGAGGGCCCCCAGCGCTCCAGTGAGCCGTCGCGTCGGGCGACCAGGACGTCCTGGGCGAGCGCGGTGAGGCCGACGGCCTCGACCTCGCGGGCCGTCCAGGCGCGCGCCCCGCTCGGCCACGCGATGGCCGCGAGCGAACCGTCCCGGGTGGTCACCCAGACCCGATCGCCGTGGACGAGCGGGGGGGAGGTCACCTCGTCGTCGAGCTCGAGGGTGGCCTGGATCTCGCCGTCCGCCGGCCGGATGACGGCGAGGGCGTCGCTGCGCTGGCCGACGAGCAGGAAGCCGTCGGCCGCCGCCATGCCGGCGGGCCACTGCGGGCCCTCGGTCAGGCGGACCTGCCACCTCGGCGTCAGCCGTCCCGGGTCGGCCACCGCGGTCGGGTAGCCCCCGCGGCGCCCCGCGCCGCCGTGCGGGTGGTGCGTCGCGCGGCTCAGGCCGTCCTCGCGCAGCGCCCGCAGCGCGTCCGCGACGGCGGCGGCGGACGCGGGCCGATCCTCGGGGCGCTTGGCCAGCATGCGTTCGAGGAGGGCGGAGAGGCCGCTTGGCACACCCGGGTGCACCTCCGAGGCGGGCCTGGGGGTGTGGTAGACGTGCTGGTACATGATGGCCTGGTCGTTCTCGGCGTCGAAGGGCGCCTGGCCCGTGACCGTGCGGTAGAGGACGGCGCCGAAGGCGTAGAGGTCGGTCGCCGCGCCGGTGGCGTCGCCGGTCGCCTGTTCGGGCGCCATGTACTGCGGGGTCCCCAGGGTGGAACCCGTGCGCGTCAGCTGCCGCGACGTCTCGGTGAGCTGCACCAGGCCGAAGTCCATGACCTTCGGGCGCCCGCCCTCGCCGAGGAGGATGTTGCGCGGCGTGAGGTCGCGGTGCACCATCCCGAGCCGGTGCACGTAGGCCAGCGCCTCCGCCACCAGAACGGCGCCGTCGAGCAGCGCCTTGAACGGCTCGACGTCGTCGGTGACGGGACCGAGCTCGGTGAACGGACCACCCTCCACCAGCTCCATGGCGAAGTACACGTGCTCGCCCTCGCCCAGATCGTAGATCGACACGATCGCGGGGTGGTTGAGCCGGCTCAGGGCGCGGATCTCGCGTCGAAAGCGGTCCGCGTCGGTCTCGGTCAGGTGGGGGCGGAGGACCTTGAGGGCGACGATGCGCTCCAGCCGGCGGTCCTGCGCGCGGAACACGTGGCCCATGCCGCCCTGCCCGAGCGGGCCGAGCACGTCGTAGCGGCCGTCGATGACGTCACCCGGACGGAACACGGGTCAGTGGTCGTCGAGGGCCTGGAGCAACTCCGGGTCGAGCTGGCCGTCCTCCACCGCACGGTTGAGCATCGCGATGCCCAGCCGCACGACCTCGGACTTGGACACCAGGCGCTCGGGGTTCGAGAGGTGGTAGGCGGTCTTGGTCAGCAGCGAGTCCTGTTCCTCGCTGATCACCACCTGCAGACGCTTGCTCTTCTCCCGCTTCGGCACGTCGACCTCCAGGTCGTTCGCGGTCCGCCGGGGACCGGGTTGCATGTGCATCATAGCATCATCGGTAGCAGCCGTATCCGGTTGACCTAACTGATGATGAGGGCTACACTCAAGTTACACATGGTGCCCAGGAGTGTCCCGACGGGGCCACGGCGCCGGGAGGAGGCGCACCGATGACGATGCGCAGCGCGTTGGAGATCGTGGGCGCCGGGCCCCTGGCGGGCGACGTCCAGGTCCATGCGGCCAAGAACTCCGCGCTCTACCTGATCCTCGCCAGCCTGCTGAGCGACGAGCCCGTGGTCATCGAGGGCGTGCCGAGACTCTCGGACGTGCTCGTCGGTCTCGAGATCCTCGAGCACACCGGCGTGCGGGTCGCGTGGGACGGACCGGACGTGCACCTCCACGCCGAGGACGTCCGCGACACCAGCGCGCCGTACCGGCTGGTCAGCAAGATGCGCGCGAGCTTCGTCGTCATGGGCGCCCTGCTCGGCCGTGCCGGGGAGGCGCGCATCTCGATGCCCGGCGGCTGCGCCTTCGGACCACGGCCCGTCGACCGCCACATCAAGGCCTTCGCGGCGCTCGGCGTCGAGGTCTCGGACGACAACGGCGATTTCGTCGCCCGGCGCCGCGGGCAGCTGTCCGGCCGCGTCGTGTTCGAGGCGCCCACCGTCGGCGGCACGCAGAACGTCCTGTTGGCGACGGCGTTGGGCGACGGCGTCGCCGAGATCGAGAACGCCGCCCTCGAGCCGGAGATCGCGGACCTCGCCGAGCTGCTCAACCGCATGGGCGCACGCATCGAGGGTGCCGGAACGCCCTTCATCCGCATCCACGGCGTCGACCGCCTGAGCGGCGCGCGCTTTCGCCCGATCCCCGATCGGATCGAGGCCGGCACCTTCATGCTGGCCGCGGCGGCCACCCGCGGCGACGTCACCCTGCGTGGCATCCGCCCCGACCACCTCGTCGCCGTGCGCGAGAAGCTGACCGAGGCCGGCGTCCGCATCGTCGACGTCGCCCGCGATGCCTGGCGCGTCGACGCCACCGGCGAGCTCACCGCCGTGGACGTGACCGCCGTCGAGTACCCCGGCATCCCCACCGACCTGCAGGCGCCCTTCGGGGCGTTCCTGGCGACGGTCCCAGGCGTCTCGGTCGTCCGCGACCGCGTCTACCCGGCCCGCTTCACACACGTCGCCGAGCTGCAGCGCATGGGCGCACGCATGGAGCTCACCGAGCGGACGCTGGTCGTTCGCGGCGGCCCGCTGGTGGGGGCCGAGGTCCACGCCGCCGATCTGCGCGCTGGTGGCGCGCTGGCGGTCGCCGGCCTGGCGGCGGAGGGGACCACCCGGGTCCTCGGGGTCGAGTCGATCGATCGGGGTTACGAGCGCTTCGCGGAGCGGCTGTCCTCGCTCGGCGCCTCGGTCGCGCGCGTCGAGTTGCCCTCGGCGTCGGCGCCCTCCGTGACCGCGTCGCCGGCGTCCGCATCGCCGCCCCCCGGCGTCGCCGCCGGCTGATCGTCCGCGGGACCGCCCCCGGTCGAGGTCGTCGGCGCGTCCCCGGACGTCGACGCGGGGCCACCGCCGGGCGTCACACTCAGTTCCGCGTCCGTGATGAGGGCATCGTCGCCGTCGCCTGGCGCGACGGCCGCCGCCTCCGCCCCATGGCTCGACGGGTCCCCAGCCGACGGCGGCCGGCTCCGCCACCACAGGCCGCCCGACGCGAGCCCGAGACCCACCGCCATGAGCGCCCACCAGTACCAGCCCGACGCCGCCCCGCGGCCCGACGCCGACGCCGTCGCGTCGCGCACGAGGGCACGGCCGTCGCGGGCCCGCTCCCAGGCGTCGGTCCCGCCGGGCAGGACGTCGATCACCGGCGGTCCGTTCTCCTCGCTCGCGAACGCCCACGGCGAGGCGGTGGGCGCCAGCGGACGCCAGCCGTCGGGGGAGAAGGGGTCGTAGACGCCACTGATGGCGTACACCCGGACGTCGCCGGGCAGGTCCGTCGGCCACGCGATGCGGACGACGCGACCGTCGAGGACCGCGGGCAGTGACCTCGGCGGCAGGAGGCCGCGCCCATCGATCGCCGCCTGCCACCACCAGACGCCGTCGCCGGTGATCCGCACGGCGTGGCGCCACCCGTCTCCGTCGGGCATGCGCAGGCCGGAGCCCGGGAGCAGCGTCGCCGCGCCGCCACCTCCGTCGTCGACGTACACCTCGACGATCGGTTGGCGCAGACCCAGCGGGCCCGTACCCGCGGGATCGGTGGCGGCCAGCTCGACCTCGAGCCACACCCTGTTGGCCTCGGGCTCGACCCAACGCACCGCCACCAGGTCGTACCAGGCGAACTCGGCATAGACGGGCGACGTCGGCGCGAGCAGCCCGGGCGGCGCGCCGACCTCGGGCGGTTCGTCGGTCACCTGGGCCGCGGCGAGGCCGAGCAGCAGGCAGGCCACGATGGCGACCCAGGCCCCGCGCCCCGGCCACCCCACGCCGGCCGCCGTCCGCCTCATCCACGCCCCCGCTGCGCCCACCAGGTCACCAGACCACGCGCCAGCGCCGGCGCGTCGTGCTGCGCCTGCGGGGCGGGCCCGAGCAGCGGCCAGGCGACGACCTCCACGTTGCCCGCACGGAAGCGTCCCGGATCGACCCCCACGACCTCGGCGCCCTCGGCGCGGTACGCGGCCACGCGCTCCGCGTCGAGGGGCGTCGCGTTGACGACCACCAGGTCGGGGCGCCGGCCGACGTGCCGCTCGATGGCCTCGACGTGGTCCCAGGCGTCGAACCCGTCGGTCTCGCCGGCCTCCGTCATGATGTTGACCACCAAGACGAGGGTCGCCGGCGAGTCGCGAAGCGCGGCGGCGACGGCGGGCACCACGACGGGCGGCAGGGTGCTGGTGAACAGGCTGCCGGGTCCGAGGACGACCAGGTCGGCGTCCGCCAGGGCGTCGATCACCTCCGGCAGGGCCTCGGGTGCGCTCGGGCGCAGCGCGACGCGCATCGCCGGTCCCGGGTGCGCGGCCAGCACGCTCTCGCCCTCGATGACGCTGCCGTCGGCCTTCTCCACCCGCAGCGTCACCGGCTGTGCGGTCGCCGGCCAGACGGCACCGTTGAGGGCGAGTAGGCGTTGCATCACCCGCAGGGCGTCGCCGAAGTCGTTCTCCACCTCGCTGACGGTGGTGATGAGGAGGTTCCCGAAGGTGTGGCCCTGGAGCTCCTCCCCACGGGTGAAGCGGTACTGCAGCAGGCGCCCGAGGGACGCCTCGTCCACCGACAGCGCGGCGAGGCAATCGCTCAGGTCGCCCGGCGCGGGCATCCCGAAAGCCGCCCGGAGCCGCCCCGACGAACCGCCGTCGTCACTCACGGCCACGACGGCGGTGAGGTTCGACGTGTGCTCGCGCAGGCCGCGAAGGAGGAGGCTGAGACCGGTGCCCCCGCCGATCGCCACGATGCTGGGCCCGCGGGCGAGCTTCAGGCGGCGGTGGAGGAGCTGCGCCGCCTCTTGGGGGCGGTCGAGCCAGTTCGCGAGGAGCGATCGGTTGAGGCGCCCGATCGCGGCCACGCTGAACGCGACGCCGAGCACGACCAGCGCACCCGTCGCCCAACCGCCGGCGCGCCCCCAGCGCTCGCCGACCAGCAGGTCCTCGATCGGCGCCGCGAGGGCCTCGCGCTGGTCACCGAGCAGCCACAGCGTGAAGCCGATCGTGCCGACGATGGCGACGGCCGCCCCGAGGACGGCCCACGTGACGTGCCGCTTGACGCCCATGCCGGGGACGAGCCAGTAGCGCCAGTACCGCCAGGAGCTCCTCCCGCGCGCACTGGAGGGCATCGGCGGCCCGCGCCTCACGGCGCCGTCGCGGGGGCACAGGCGACGATCGCGTCACCCTGATCGACGATGCCGACATCCCCGATGGTCGCCACCAGCCGGCCGGGGCAGAGCGCGCCCCACGCCGCATGCCGCACGATGTCCTGGCCCCCGAGGCTGGCCGGATGGACGACACCGGCGCCAGGCCCGGCGACGCCGACCCCCGCGGCGGGCCCCGGCGCCAGGGGCTCGGGTGGGGGCGCGACCGCCTGCCACAGGCGCCAACCCGCGCCGTCGTAGCGGAGGTAGGCGGCGTGACCCGCGACCTCGACGCGGAAGGTCGGCTGCTCGTCGGGACGCGACGCCAGCGTCCACGCGGCCGGCTTGCGGAAGCCGACGTCGACCGCCACGCACGCCACGTCCGCGGGCGGCGGCGCGTCCAGCGGCAGCGCGACGGCCTCGGACGCGACGCCCGCGCGCAGCAGCGCCGCCCAGCGCTCGGCGTTCTCGCGATCGAAGCAGCCGACCCGCACGCGCACGTACTGCAACCCGTCGAGCATGGTGAACTCGGTGTACGCGGCGAGCCCCAGATCGCTCAACCGCGCGACCTCGGCGTTCGCCTCACGCAGGTCGCGCAGGGCCACCGTCTGGACGGTCCAGGCCGCCTGCGCCGAGGCCACGCCGCCCCAAGCGAGCCAGCCGGCCAACAGGAGCGCCGTCCACCCGCGGGTCACGCCGTCGTCGCCTCGCCGCCGGACCCGCGCCGCACGAGCGCGTCGCGCCTCACGAGCGCGTCGCGCCGCACGAGCGCGGCGAAGTTCGCCAACAGCCGCAGCCCCACGCGCTGGCTCTTCTCGGGATGGAACTGGGTCGCGTGCACCGAGCCACGTGACAGCGCGCTGAGGAAGCGCGTCGGCCCGTGATCGGTCCAGGCGCCGCCGCGCACGCCTGACGCGGCCGGATCCGTGTCGTCGAAGGCGACCAGGTACGAGTGCGCGAAGTAGGCGTGATCGCCGTCTTCGATGCCCGCCAACAGGGGTGCGTCGCCCCACGGTCGGAGGGCGTTCCAGCCCATGTGGGGCACGCTGACGTCCGCGGCCGGGAAGCGAACGACCCGACCCCGGAGGAGGCCGAGGCCCTCGACCCCGGGCGCCTCGTCGGAACCCTCCATCAGCAACTGCAGCCCGACGCAGATGCCCAGGAAGGGCTTGTGCTCGGCGAGATGGCGCCGCACGACGCCCTCGAAGCCGCTGGCCTCGAACGCGGTCATCACCTGGCCGAAGTGCCCCTGCCCGGGAAGCACCAGGGCATCGGACTCGCCCGCCGCCCCGGGATCGCGCGTCCGGAAGGCCGGAACGCCGGCGGCGGCCAGGGCCTTCGCGACGCTGTGCAGGTTGCCCGCGCCGTAGTCGATCAGCGCGACGCGCATCGCTTCACAGCATCCCTTTGGTCGACGGCAGGGCGTGGCCGGTGACGCGGGCCGCCGCGTACAACGCCCTCGCGAAGGCCTTCATCACCGCTTCGCAGCCGTGGTGGGGGTCACCGGTCGCGAGCCAGCGGACGTGGATGGTGGCCCGAGCATGGTTCGCGAACCCGCGCAAGAACTCGCGCAGGTGGAAGGTCGAGAAGCCGCCGACGTCGCCCGGCACCGCAGCGGGATCGAACGCGAGGAAGGGACGGCCCGACAGGTCGACGACCACGTGAACCAGCGTCTCGTCCATCGGGACGAACGCGTCCGCGTAGCGCTCGATGCCCAGCGCGTCGCCCAGCGCCTCGCGCCACGCCTGGCCGAGGGTGATGCCGACGTCCTCGGCGAGGTGGTGCACGTCGATGTGCAGGTCGCCCTCGGCGGTGACCTCGAGGCCGAGCCGCCCGTGGCGGACGAGCTGCTCGAGGAGGTGATCGAGGAACCCGTGACCGGTCGCCGGCTCGCCCCGACCACCGCCGTCCAGGTCGAGGTTCACGCGCACGTCGGTCTCGCGGGTCACGCGCTGGATCTCGGATCGGCGTTCAGGCATGCGGCACCCCGTTCACCCGCGTCAGCGCGTCCCACGCCCGCAGGAAGGCGTCGTTCTCGTCGCGGCTGCCGACGGTCACGCGAAGTGCGCCGGCCAACCCGGGGAGGTGGTCCTGGCGGCGGACGAGCACACCGCGTTCCAAGAGCCCGCGGTGGGTCGCGCCGGCGTCGGCCACGCTCAGCAGGAGGAAGTTCGTCACGCTGGGCACGAAGCGCACGCCCCGGTCGCGGAGCTCGGCGACCAGCCGCTCGCGCTCCGCGACGGTCGCGCGCACGCGCTCGTCGATCGACTCGGGCGCGTCGAGCACCGCGTCACCGACCGCGAGCTGCAGGGCCGACACCGAGAACGGCAGCACCACCTTGCGCAGCTCCACCGCCAACGTCGGATGCGCGACGGCGTAGCCGAGGCGGGCACCGGCCAGGCCGAAGGCCTTCGAGAGGGTGCGCAGCAGCACCACGCGTGGAAAGGCCCGCGCGAGCGACGTGTGATCGGAGCCGGCGAACTCGGCGTAGGCCTCGTCGATCACGATCGTCCAGCCCGGACCCGCCGCCTCGGCGACCCGCTGCAGGTCTCCCGGATCGACGGCGTTGCCGGTCGGCGCCAGCGGGGCGGGGAGGAAGGCGACGCCCGAACCGGCGGCGACCGCGTCGATCACGGCCTCCGTCGGGAAGGCATGGTCTGGCCCGAGCGGCACCTCGCGCAGCTCGGAACCGAGCAGCCGCGCCTGCTGGGCGTACAGCGGGAAGGAGGGGCTCAGGGCCACGGCGCGCCGACCCAGACCCGAGAGGACGACCAGCGCCTGGATCAGGACGTTCGAGCCGCCGGCGACGACGACGCCGTCCGCCGGCCAGTCGTGGCGCGCGGCCAGCCGGGCGGCGAGCCCGTCCGCGTGGAGGGCCGGGTAGCGGTGCCACTCGGCCGCCGCCACCCGCGCCAGGGCGGCCGCCCGCAGCGGCGCCGGGAGGTCGTTCGGGCTCTCGTTCTGATCGAGCTTGACGAGCGCGGGGCGTGCCTCGAAGCGGTACGCGGGCACCGCCCGGACTTCCGGCCTGACGTTCATCGCATCCATGCCCGCGGCTCCTCAGCGACCGGCCCGACGTCGGGCATCGTCGATGACCGACCCGGCGACGCCCGCCAGCGACGGGTCGATCGCGAGCGCCTCGTCGAACGCGTCGGCCGCCAGGGCGAAGCGCGAGAGGCCGTAGTAGGTCAGGCCGAGGTTGAGATGCGCGCGCGCGTTGCCAGGGTCCGCCTCGAGCGCCAGCCGGAGCGTCTCGAGGGCGAGATCGAGGCGACCGACCTGCAGCTGCGCGTAGCCGAGGTTGTTGAGCAACACGCCGTTGTCGCCAAGCCCGTCCCGCGCGGCCTCGTAGGCACCGATGGCGCCGCGCGGGTCGCCGAGGACCTGCCGGGCGTAGCCTTCGTAGAAGGCCAGCAGCCCCGCGTCGTCGAAGCCACGCGCCCGCACGAAGGCGTCGCGCGCCGTCACCATGTCGCCGTTCTCCAGGGCGAAGAGGCCCTGCTCGAAGGCGGTCGAGGCCTCCGGCGCCAGGGCGACCGCGTCGCCGCCCGAGACCCGACGCTGGTCCGCGAGGACGGCCAACGCGCGCTCCGCCAGAGCGCCGGCCTCGAGCGTGCGAGCGTCCGCGCCGGGCGCGCCCGCGCCACTCACCACCTCCTCGAGCATGGCGCTCGCCTCGTCGACGCTTCCGATCCGACCGAGGGCGATCGCGTAGAGCGTTCGCCGCAGCGCGTCGGCCTCACCGGCGGCGACGCGCGGCTCCAGCGTCGTCAGGGCGGCCCTGGCGCGGCCGGCGGCCAACTCGATCCGGGCGCTGCGCAGGTCGGCGTCGTCGTCGACATCGGCGACGGTCGACAACCACGACTGGGCCTCGTCGAAGCGACCCTGCGAGGCCAGTGCCTCGGCGAACGCGACGACCTCGCGGAGCGGGGCCGCGCCCGTCTCGACCCAGGCCGCGAGAGCGGCGGCGGCGCCGTCGGCGTCGCCGGAGGCCCGCAGCAGGTCGATCTCCAGGCGGCGCAGGTCGGGGTCGTCGGGGAAGGCGGTGCGGCCCTCGCGGGCGAAGAGGAGGGCGTCCCGCGCCACCTCGGTCGGCAGGCGCGCGGCCAGGAGGTAGATCGCCGGCCGACGACCGACGGGATCGCCGGCGGCCGAACGCAGCAGTTCGATGGCACCACGCGCGTCACCGGCGTCGAGCGCCGCATCGACCAGCGCCAACTGCACGGCCACGGAGTCGGGCAGCCAGGCGCTGGCACGCCGCAGCAGCTGGATGACGCGGGCGGGTGAGGTCTGCAGTTCCGCGAGCGCCAGGTGCGCGTCGACCTGGCGCGGCGCCACGGCGATCGCCGCCTCGAGCAGCTCGGCCGCGCGCTCGGGCCCGACCCCGGATCGCGCCAGGCCCGCCAGCGCGACGCCGTGGGCGGGGTTGGCGCTCAGCGCCGCCTCGAACGCCTCGCCGGCCGCCGGGTCGTCGCGGGCAAGGCGCACCATGCCGAGCAACGCGTAGGCCTCGGCGTGGGCCCCGAGTTCGACGGCGCGCTCGGCCTCGTCGAGCGCACGCTCCGTGTCGCCGGCGATCGCCGCGACCCGAGCGAGCTCGCCGGTGACCCACGAGGAGTCGGGGTCCAACGCGGCCGCGGCCTCGAGCTGGTCGAGCCGAACGCCTGGAACGCGGGCGCTGGAACTGCCGACCGGACCGAGGCTCGGCAGGGACGGCACGTCCCCGAGGACGCGCCGCAGGTCGGCCAGGTCGGCCAGGCTGGGCGCGATGCCGGCGAGCCCGAGGACGCCATCGGCAGCCTCCCGCCACAGCGCGGCCAGGTCGCCGAGGCGACCGCTCACCGTCGTCGCGCCTTCCTCGCCGGCCTGCGTGGCGACGACGAGTTCGATCGTCAGGGCGTCGCTGCCGCGGATCCGGCCGAGCACGACGGCGTCGGCGGCGAAGACGCGGCGGATCTCGGCCAGCACGTCGCCGCCTGCGTCGGAGACGCGCTGCGCCACGACCGCGACGTCACCGACGGCCGGCACGTAGACGCCGTCGATCTCGTTGATGGCCCGCTGCAGGGCACTCGGGAACGCCAACGCGAACGCGTCGATCGACGCCTCGACGTCGAAGGGCAGGAGGACGATCCGTTGCGCGCTGGCTTGGGCGCTCGCGGCGCCGGCGAGCGTCAGCAGGAGCCCGGCGAGCGTCGCCACGAAGGTGCGTCGAAGGAAGGGTCGCATCGGGGGAGTCTACCGCGACCGCGTGAGAAGCTCGGGGACCTGCGCGCCGCGGGGCGCGCTCAGTCCTGCAAGCGGAACCCGTCGGGCAGCAGGCTGGCGACGCTCGTGCGCCACGCCCCCACGTCGTTGACCAGGTAGACCGTCGCGTCGGGACCGAACTCACTCAGGACCTGCCGACAGGCCCCGCAGGGGCTGGCGGGCGGGTCGGCCGTCGTCACGACGACGATCTCCAGCAAGCGGCGACCGCCGGCGGTCGCCATCGCCTGGACGGCGGACTGCTCCGCGCAGCGGCCGAGTCCGTAGGACGCGTTCTCGACGTTGGCGCCGGCGTGGACGCGTCCCTCGCCGTCGCGCAGGGCGGCGCCGACCGAGAAGCCGGAGTATGGCGCGTAGGCGTTTGCCCAGGCCGCGCGCGCCGCGGCGAGCAGATCCGCCGGGACGGCGTCCCGCGGGATGGCCTCGAGCACGCTCGCGCTCATGGCACCGCGGCCCCGGTGACGCGTGCCCAGAGTGCCGGCCCCAAGGCCACGAGACCGATCAGCACCGAGAACCCGGCGGCGATGAGCACCGCACCGGCGGCGGCATCCTTGGCGGCGGCCGCCAGGGGCTGCCGCTCGGGCGACACCAGGTCGACGGTGGCCTCCAGCGCGGTGTTCACCATCTCGGCGACCAGCACGATCGCGCTGGCCATGAGCACGGCCAGGAGCCCGGCCTGCAGCCACACGGCCAGGGCGACCGCGGCCGTCCCGGCGAGCACCTCGAAGCGGAAGTGCGGCTGGCCGCGCCAGGCGTGGCGCACGCCGGCGGAGGCGGCCGCGACGGACGCCGCGAAGGCTCGCGGCCGCGTCATGCCGGCACCCGCAGGCTCCGGTACGCGGCGCGCGAGCGGTCGACGGCCGTGGCCTCGGCCTCCGCCAGGGCCTGCACGGCCTCGAACGGCGCCCACTCGGCCGTCGAGCGGTGGTCGAGACCGATCAGGTGCAGCAGGCCGTGGCTGGCGAGCACGGTGACCTCGTGCCAGGCGGGTCGGCCGCGCGTGCGGGCCTGGCGCCTCGCGGTGTCGAGGCTGATGACGACGTCGCCGAGGTGGGCGATGCGCGGGAAGCCCGCGTCGTCGGGCTCGTGCAGCGGGTACGCCAGCACGTCCGTCGGGCCGTCGACGCCGCGGTCCGCGAGGTTGCGCTCGGCGATCGCGGCATCGTCGACCAAGACGACGGTCATCTCCGGCTCCGCCCCGCCCGGCGGGCGCGGCAGGGGGACGACGGCGGCCACGCGCCGCAGCGCCCGGGTGAGCCGTTCACGCCGCCGGAAGCGGCCTGTCTCGTCCAGAACCTCGATCAGCACGCTTCAGACCTCGAATCTCGTCGGCGTCGGGGTAGGAGATGCGCCGGTGAAGGATGGCGGTGAGCATCCGCTCGAAGGTGGCCGCGATGACCTCCAGGTCGTGGAGGTTGAGCTGACTCTGGGAGAGCTGGTCGTCCTGCAGCCGCTGCTCGAAGAGCCGGTCGATCAGCGCGCGAATGCTGCCCTGCGTGGGGTCACCGAGCGTCCGGGCGGCCGACTCGACCGCATCGGCGAGCATGAGCACCGCCGTCTCCTTGCTCCGCGGCCGCGGGCCGGGGTAGCGGAAGTTGAGCTCGCTGACGGACGAGGTGTCCTCCAGGGCGCGCTTGTAGAAGTAGGCCAGGACCGTCGTGCCGTGGTGCTCGAGGACGAAGGGCTCGAGTTCGCGCGGCATGCGGTAGGCACGGAGCAGCTCCAGTCCGTCGCGGACGTGACTCGTGATGATCAGGTAGGAGAGATGGGGGCTGATGCGGTCGTGCGGGTTGTCGCCGCCGAACTGGTTCTCGACGAAGAACTGCGGCCGGCGCATCTTGCCGACGTCGTGGTAGAGGGCACCCACCCGGGCGAGCAGCGCGTCGCCGCCGACGGCGGCGACGGCGGGCTCCACGAGGTTGGAGATGATCAACGAGTGCTGGTAGCTCCCGGGCGCCTCCACGAGCAGGCGCTGCAGCAACGGGTGGCTCGGCGACGACAGCTCGAGCAGCCGGAAGCCCGTGAGGAAGCCGGCCCCGACCTCGAAGAGCGGCAGCAGGCCCAGCGCCAGCACCCCCGCCAGGACGCCACCCGCGACGAAGGCCGCGAAGGCGACGGCCGTCGCCCAGGGGGACAGCCCCCCGCCGACCAGCACCCAGGCCACCAGGGCCACGCCACCGGCGACGCCGCCCACGGCGCCGGCGGCGACGATGGCCGGCCGAGCCTGGACGTTGCGAACGCTGCGGACGGCCACGATGGCGCCGACGAGGGTCGCCAGGAGCGTGACCATGGGCGTCGAGGGGACGAGGACGGCGGTGACCACCGCCATCCAGCCTGCCCACAGCAGCGCGACCTCGTGCGACACCAGGACGGCGACCAGCAGCGGCACGAGCATCGCCAGCACGAAGCTGGGGGAGAGCTCGAGCGCGAAGCGCTGCAGGACGACCACCGCCAGCGTCAAGGCGACGAGGGCGGCGATCTGCTCCGGCCGGTACCGGGGCGACAGCCGCGCGGCGACGAACGGCAGCGGCGCCGACGCGATGAGCGCCAGCAGCAGGGCGCCCAGCGCGATGAGGGCCGATCGGCCGCGCGCCTCGCTGCCGGGGTTGTACAGGCCGGCTGCCTCGAGCGTGGTGAGTGCGTCGGTGGAGACGGGCTCGCCCTCGCGGAGGACGACCTGCCCCGCCGCCAGCGAGCGCCACACGATCGGCACGGCGTTGGCGGTCGCGGCGCGGGCGGCCTCGGTCAGCTGCGGGTCGGGCACGGCGGTGGCGATCAGGCGCTCGCGCAGTGCGGCGGCGACCTCCTCGCGCCGCTCGGGCGCGGCCGCGTCGGTCGCGCGCCGGATGAGGTCGTCGACCTCGTCCCAGCGGACGCCGCTCGGATCGGCGTAGCGGGTCTCGACCAGGGCCGCGACCGCCTCGGGCAGGTCGATCGCGTCGAGCGCGTCCAGGACGACGACGCGCAGCTCCGGATCGGCGCTCGTGAGCTCGGGCACCTGGCGCCTTGCGGCCTGCCGTCGCGCCTCGGTCGCGCGTCGATCGACCACCTGCAGCTCCACCGGGGCGACGAACGTCTGGGGACTCGGCTCGCCGACGACGAGCGTCCGGCGCGTGGGGGCGTCGTACACGGAGAACAGCACGACCGCCAAGGTCGCGACGAAGCCGAGTCCGGCCAACCGCCACGGCGCCCGCTTGGGCGACCGCTCAGTTCTGCTGCTCATACGCTCGGATGATGCTCGCCACCAACGGGTGCCGGACGACGTCGCCCTCGTCGAAGTGCACGAAGGCGATGCCGTCGATCCCCCGAAGGATCCGCTCGGCCACGCGCAGGCCGGACGGGACGTTGCCGGGCAGGTCGACCTGCGTGCGGTCGCCCGTCACGACGACGCTGCTGTTGAAGCCCATCCGCGTGAGGAACATCTTCATCTGTTCCCCGGTGGTGTTCTGCGCCTCGTCGAGGATGATGAACGCATCGTTGAGGGTGCGGCCGCGCATGAAGGCCAGAGGCGCGACCTCGATCGCGCCCTGCTCCAGCAGCTGGTCGACGCGGTCCGGCGCCAGCATGTCGTACAGCGCATCGTAGAGGGGTCGAAGGTAGGGATCGATCTTGGCCTGCAGGTCGCCGGGCAGGAAGCCGAGCCGCTCGCCGGCCTCGACGGCCGGACGCGTGAGGACCAATCGCTTGACACGCTTCGTCGCCAGCGCCTGCACCGCCATGGCGACCGCCAGGTAGGTCTTCCCGGTACCCGCCGGTCCGATCCCGAAGGTGATCGGATGCCGGTGGATCGCCTCGACGTAGCGCCGCTGCCCCGCCGTCTTGGGACGCGCGCGGCCGGGGAGCGCGGGCGCGCCGACCGCGTCGGGCGCTGCGGGCACCGCCGGCCCGACCTCGGGCGTCCAGCGCTCGAGTTCACCGTGCTCGAGCTCGGTCACGCTGATCTGGCCGCCCGCCCGGATGGTGGCGAGCAGGGAGCGGAAGGTCCGCTCGGCCTCGGCCACCTGGGCGTCGTCGCCCGACAGGCGCAGCTCGTCGCCGCGGGCCACCACGCGGGCACCGAGCCGCCGGCGGAGCACGCGCAGGTGGGCGTCGTTCTGGCCGAAGAGGGCCAGCGCCTCTGCCGGGTTGCGCAGTTTGAGGGTCACCGTTCCGGGAATGGGCCGCCTCCGACACGGCGGCGCGCGCGCGGCGCGCCGAGCACCTGATGCCACACGATGCCCGCGAACACGGCGTCGGCGTCGTAGCGCAACGCGCCCTGGCGGACGGCACGCCGCTCCACGGAGCCGGCGAGCCGCTCGACCTCCAGTTGCGGGGCGTTCGCGCGCAGGTCGCGGGGCGACGGGCCGTCGTCCGGCGTCGTCGTGCGGCGCCCCTCGCGGCCGAGGAAGGGTGAGGGCATGCGATCGCCCGGCGCGCCCCCGGAGCCGACCGGCGCGCCGCTCAGGGTGCGGGCGCCGCCGCTGACGAGCGGGCCGCGCGCGCGTGCCCGCGGGTCGAAGCCGGAGCCGATCGGCGCCCCGCTGATCGTCCGCGGTGCGCCACTGACGAGCGGCGCCCGCGCCCGCGCCCGGGGGTCGTCCGGGGGGGCGACCGGGACGGCGGGCGCGCCACGCTGCTCCATCGCGCGCTGCACGCGCGCGCGGGCCTCGGCGAGGCGGCGGGCGAGGTCGTCGTCGTCGATCGGCGGGAACGGCGCCGTGCCGCCCTCACCGGCGGTGGACGGGGCCGGTCCCCGGGTCGAGGCCGGATCCCCGCCCGCCGACGGCAGCCCCGTGGGGCTTCCCGTCCGCGGACGCGCCGGCGGTCGCCCGGGCGCCCCGGGCGCACCGCCACGCCGCTGCTGCTGTCTCGTGATCGACGGGAGGATCACGAAGACCACGAACAGCAACAGGACCAGCAGGTCGCCGAAGCTCAAGCTTCCCTCACTTCTTGCGCTCGTCGCCCTCGGTCGAGCGGGCGATGTTGGCGCGCATGTCGGTGTCCGACTCGATGTTGCGCAGGTTGTAGTAATCCATCACGCCGAGGTTCCCGGCCTTGAAGGCCTCCGCGATGGCCAGCGGCACCTGCGCTTCCGCCTCCACGACCTTGGCGCGCATCGCCTCGACGTGGGCGCGGTTCTCCTGCTCGGCCGCGACGGCCATCGCCCGACGCTCCTCGGCCTTGGCCTGCGCGACGCGCTTGTCGGCCTCGGCCTGGTCGGTCTGCAGCTCGGCGCCGATGTTGCGCCCGACGTTGACGTCGGCGATGTCGATCGACAGGATCTCGAACGCCGTGCCCGCGTCGAGGCCCTTCGAGAGCACCGTCTTCGAGATGACGTCGGGGTTCTCGAGCACCTTCTTGTGGGTATCGGTCGAACCGATCGACGACACGATGCCCTCGCCGACGCGGGCGATGATCGTCTCTTCACCCGCACCGCCGACCAGCCGTTCCAGGTTGGCGCGGACCGTGACGCGGGCCGTGCTGATCAACTCGATGCCGTCCTTGGCGACCGCCGAGACGTTCGGCGTCTGGATGACACGCGGGTTGACCGACACCTTCACCGCGTCGAGCACGTCACGCCCCGCGAGGTCGATCGCCGCCGCGCGGTCGAAGGGGAGGGCGATGCGCGCCTTGTCGGCGGCGATGAGGGCGTCGACCACGCGGTCGACGTTGCCGCCCGCGAGGAAGTGCGCCTCGAGCTGGTCCTGCGTGACGTCGATCCCGGCCTTGTCGGCCTTGATCAGGGGCAGGATGATCCGGTGCGGCGGCACGCGCCGAAGCCGCATCGCGACGAGGCTGAGGAGGCTGACCTTGACGCCGGCCGCGACCGCGGAGACCCACAGGCCGACCGGGATGATGGTGAACAGGACGAGGAAGAAGAGGATGATGGCGCCGGCGAGGACGAGGATTCCGATGTCCATGGGTGAGCTCCTTCAGTTCGCGCTGGCGTCCGCGTCGGCGGGCGCCTCGGTCGATGGGGGGTGGCTGCGGACGGTCACGCGGTTGCCTTCGACACGCGCGACGCGGACCGGGGTGCCGGCGATGATGAAGTCGCCCAGCGTCACGACGTCGACGCGTTCGTCACCGAAGCGCGCGAGGCCGGCTGGGCGGAGGTCGGTGAGCGCCGTGCCCACGGCGCCCTCGAGGTCGACGCGCTCGCCGGCACGACCGGGTGTCGCCACGGCGTCGTCGGGGGAGCGCCCGATGCGGGTCGCGAGGCGCAGGCGCCCCGCGAGCCGCGAGTACGGCAAGAACCACAGCAGACCGGCGAGCATGAGGCCCGCCAACACCGTGCTGGTGCCGAGCACGGTCAGCCAGCTCTCCTGGAAGACGCGGAAGATGGCGTAGGCCAGCACGCCGATGCCGAGCACGCCCGCGACGCCGAAGCCGGGGATGACCAGGGCCTCCACCGCGAGGAGCACCACCCCCACGAGGATCAGGGCGAGGTCGAAGCCGGTCGCCGGCGTCGCGACCACGGCGGTCAACGCGAGCAGCGCCAGCGCCAGCAGACCGATGCCACCGGGGATGCCGAAGCCCGGGCTGAAGAATTCGAGCAGGAGGCCGCCGATGCCGAGCACCAGCAGGACGGCGACGATGATCGGGTTGGCCAGCCAGGTGCCCACCCGTTCGGTGAGGTTCGGCTCGAGCCGCTCGAGGCTGGCGCCGGCGTAGCCGAAGAGCTCCACCGCCTCCTGCAGCGTGCGGGCCTCGAAGTCGGCGATCCCGAACTGCACGGCCTGACCGGCGGTCAGGGTCACCAGCTCCTCGCTGCTGGCGATGCCGGGCACCTCGACGCGGGCGTCGACCATGCCCTCAGCGATGCGCGGATCGCGCCCGCGGGCCTCGGCGACGGCCCGGAACTCGCCACGGACCGCGGAGTTGAACTTCTCCTCGACCGGGGCGATGCCGAGGGGCGTCGCGACGATCGGGGTCGCGGCGCCGATGGCCGAACCCGGCAGCATGGCGACTTGCTCGGCCGCCATGGCGATCAGCGCGCCCGCCGAGAAGGCGTTGCGCACGACCGCCATCGTCGGCACCTGGGCGCGGTTGAGGATGTCCTCGACGATGCGCTGCATGGCGGTCACCGAGCCGCCCGGGGTGTCGACGTAGAAGAGCAGAGCGAGCGGCTGCTCCCGGTTCGCGCGTTCGACACGGGCACGGACGAACTGGGCGGTGGCTGCGGTGATCTCGGTATCGATGGGCACGAGCCACACGGCGTCGCGGTCCTGGGCGGACGCGCGCGGCTGCAGGGCGGCCAGCGTGCCGGCGGCGAGGAACAGCGCGATCACGCCCCAGCGCAGCGAGGGTGCGGTTCGAAGCCAGGCACGGACGACGGCTCTCACGCGAAGAGGCTACCACGGCGGGCTGCCGCTCTCCGGGCGCCTGGCCACCAATGGGCGGCCTCGTTCGGCCCGCGCGGTGCCGTGGTGGCCATCCGTGCGACGGCTTGGCACGCGCGTGCGGGCGTGGTAGCATCCTCGCCGCGGTCGGAGCGGGGGCGTATAGCTCAGTCGGTAGAGCGGCGGTCTCCAAAACCGTAGGTCGAGGGTTCGAGTCCTTCTGCGCCCGCCAACCGATCGCGTGCGGCCCCCTGGCGGGGGCCGCCGTCCTTGCTGGGCGCCGACGCGGCGTTCCCCGTCGCATGCGTGCGCGGCGCGCCGGCAGGCCCGTGCTATACCAACCCTAGTGAACCGCTAGGGATGCCCGGAGGTGCCCGTGCCACAGACCCACCACGCGTCGAGCCCCGGCGCCCGACCGCCAACCGATCCGCTCGAACGCGTCACGTTCTCGGCGGCGGGCGCGGCCAAGGCGTCCGCCCTCCTCGCCGATCAGCCATCCGCCGCGGCGATCCGCGTGTTCATCAAGTCCGGAGGCTGCTCCGGCTACAGCTACGGCATGTCGATCGACGAGCAGCGGCTCGACGGCGACCGCGAGTTCGCCGATGGCGGTGCCCGGGTGGTCGTCGACGCCCGCAGTTGGCCGCTGCTGCGCGGCAGCGAGATCGACTACGTCGAGAACATGATGGGCGGCGGCTTCCACGTCACCAACCCCAACGCGACCAGCGCCTGCGGCTGCGGTAGCAGCTTCCGCACGGACGGACGGGCGGCCCCCGACGGCGAGGGCAGCGGCGGCTGCGGCTGAGGTCCGCTCCTCGTTCCACGCAGGCGGCCCGCCCCGGATCTCCGGGGCGGGCCGCGCTCTTGCGCGCCGAGCGAGCGCGCTCGCTCGCCGAGGGCGCTCGCTCAGTCGGCCGCGAACCCGAAGCGCAGCACGGGCTTGCGGGCGGCGTTCGTCTCGTCGAGACGGCGCACCGGTGTGTGGTGGGGTGCGCCCGCCAGGTACGCCGGGTCGGCCCCCGCGCGATCCAGGACCTCGGCCAGGATGTCCGCGTAGGCGTCGAGCGTCTCGAGCGATTCGGTCTCCGTCGGCTCGACCATCATCGCCTCCTTGACGATCAACGGGAAGTAGACCGTCATCGGGTGGACGCCGTGGTCCAAGAGCGCCTTGGCGATGTCGAGGGTGCGCAGGCCGGCCGGGGGCTGCGCGACGAACTCGTGCATGTTGATGCGATCGAAGGCGATCGTGAAGCCCGCCTCCTTCATCTTCACGCGCAGGTAGTTGGCGTTGAGGACGGCCATGCTGCTCACCTGCCGCAGGCCCTCGGCGCCGAGGGTGCGGATGTAGGCGTAGGCGCGCACGAGGTTGCCGACGTTGCCGTAGAAGCTGCGCATGCGGCCGATCGAACGCGGTCGGTCCGTGTCGAGGACGTAGCGGTCGCCCTCGCGCTCGACCAGTGGCACCGGCAGGAAGGGCGCCAGGTGCGCCTTGACGCCCACGGGTCCGGTCCCGGGACCGCCGCCGCCGTGCGGCGTGGTGAAGGTCTTGTGCAGGTTGAGGTGCACGACGTCGAAGCCCATGTCGCCGGGGCGCGCCCGCCCGACGACCGCGTTGAGGTTGGCGCCGTCGTAGTACAGCTGGGCGCCGACCGCATGGGCGGCCTCGGACATGCGCAGGATGCGTCGCTCGAAGATGCCGAGGGTGTTGGGGTTGGTCAGCATGACGGCGGCCGTGTCCGGACCGAGCGACGCCTCGAAGGCGTCGATGTCGACCTCGCCGTCGGGTCCCGTGGGCACCTCGACGACGTCGTAACCCGCCATCGACGCGGTGGCGGGGTTGGTCCCGTGGGCGCCGTCGGGGCAGATGACGACGCGCCGCTGCTCGCCCTCGCCGTTCGCCTCGTGGTACGCGCGGATCATGAGGATCCCGGTCAACTCCCCGTGCGCGCCGGCCGCCGGCTGCAGGCTGATCGCGTCCATGCCGGTGATCGTCGCCAGGTCGCCCTGGAGGCCGTGCAGCAAGGCCAGGATGCCCTGTGCGTGGTCGGGATCCTGGTAGGGGTGCAGGTCGAGGAAGCGGTCCGCCGCGTCCTCGTGGAGCTTGGGGTTGTACTTCATCGTGCAGCTGCCGAGCGGGTAGAAGTTGCCGTCGATCGAGAACTGGCGGTGCGCCAGCTGGGTGTAGTGGCGCACGAGGTCGAGCTCGGAGACCTCGGGCAGGCGTGGCGGGGGGGCCCGCAGCGTCTCCTCGCCCAACAGCTCCGCCATGCTGGAACCCTCCGTCACCGGCGGGCGAGCGGCGCGGCGGCCGGGCGCGCTGCGTTCGAACACGAGCGGGAAGTCGCTCACGCCACCACCTCCGTTCCGACCACGCCGAGCTCGCCGACGTCGTGCAGCGCGGCGAGCAGGGCCTCGATGTCGGCGTCCGTCGTCAGCTCCGTCGCCGCCAGCGTGACGCCGTTGCCGATGCCGTACTCGGCGGGAACGGGAACGCCAGCCCGGACACCACGCTTCGCCAGCCGGCGGCGCAGGGTGGCGCCCTCGGCCCGCGTCTTCAGGACGAACTCCGCGAAGAAGCGCTCGTTGGGCGCGACGTCGGCGCCGGCGGAGCGCAGGGCGGCGGCGAGCTGATGCGCGCGCCGAACGGTCCCTTCGGCCATCTCTCGCAGGCCGGCGGGGCCGAGCGCCGCCATGTTGACGGTGGCGAGGAGGGCCGCCAGCTGGTGGTTCGAGCAGATGTTCGACTTGGCCTTGGAACGGCGGATGTGCTGCTCGCGCGCCTGCAGCGTCAGCACGAAGGCACGGCGCCCGTCCACGTCGCTCGTCTGCCCCACGAGCCGCCCGGGCAGTTGCCGCAGGAGGGCGTCCGTGACGACCATGAAGCCGAAGGCGGGACCGCCGAACTGCATCGGCACGCCGAGCACCTGGCCGTCGCCGACCGCGACGTCGGCCCCGTAACTGCCCGGCTCGCGCAGCACGGCCAGCGCCAGGGGATCGACCACCGCGATCAGGAGCGCGCCCGCCGCGTGGGCGGCGGCGGCCATCGCCGGCATGGCCTCGAGGTAGCCCAGGTGGTTGGGGTCCTGGACGATCAGGGCCGCGACGTGGTCACCGACCACGGGCACCGGCGTGGTGAGCGACGGCTCGAGATCGACGACCTCGATGTCGATGTCGAGCGGCCAGAGGTAGGTCTGGAGCACCTCGCGGGTCTCGGGGTGCACGGCCCGCGACACCAGGACGGTCTCGCGCCGCGTCTGCCGCACGGCGAGCAGGGCGGCCTCGGCCACCGCCGAGGCGCCGTCGTACATCGAGGCGTTGGCGATCGGGAGCCCGGTGAGCTCGGACATCATCGTCTGGAACTCGAACGTCGATTGCAGGACACCCTGGGCGACCTCGGCCTGGTAGGGCGTGTAGGCGGTGACGAACTCGCCCTGCATCGCCAGCCGCGGCGTGACCGCGGGGATGAAGTGTCGCCGCACGCCACCGCCGAGGAACGTGGGGACCGCCTGCTGGTCGAGGGCTGCGAGCGCGTCGAGGTGAGCGAGCAGCGTCACCTCGTCCATCGGCGCGGGGAGGTCCAGCGGTGGGTCGAGGATCTCCGCCGGTACGTCCACGAACAGGTCGTCGACGCCGTCGACACCGATCGCCGCCAGCGCCCGCCGCACGTCCTCGTCGGTGTGCGGGACGTAGGGCACGCTCAGCCTTCCTCGGCCACCGCAGCGTAGGCGTCCGCGTCGAGCATGCCGCCCCAGGCGTCGGCGTCGGCCACCCGCAGCCGGAACAACCAGCCCTCGCCGTAGGCGTCGGTGTTGATCGCCTCGGGGGCGTCGAGGAGCGCACCGTTGACCTCGACGACCTCGCCGGCCAGCGGCGCGTAGATGTCCGACGCCGTCTTCACGGACTCGACGACCGCGGCGGCCTCGCCGGCCGCCAGCGTGCGCCCGACGTCGGGCAGCTCGACGAACACGACGTCGCCGAGCTGGTCCTGGGCGAAGTCGGTGATGCCGACGGTCACGATGCCGTCGGTCGGCTCGGTGGCCCACTCGTGGGAGGCGGCGAAGCGAAGCTCTTCCGGGATCTTCATGGGTGGTCTCCTCGACTCATCAGCGTACAGGGACTCACGGACGGTAGAAGGGGGGCGGCGTGACGGTCGCGGCCACGGGCTGCCCGCGGATCTCGACGGCGATGCGGGCGCCCGCGTCGGCGCGCGCCGCGTCGACCCAGGCGAGCGCGATGCTCGTGCGCGTCAGGGGCGAGACGGTCCCCGACGTGACCCGGCCGATCTCGCCTCCCGCCTCGTCCAGCACGCGGTAGCCGTCGCGCGCGATGCCACGCCCCTCGAGCACGAGGCCGACCAGGCGACGCGGGCACCCGCCGGCGCGCAGCGCCTCCAGGCCGAACGCCGGCTTGTCCTTGACGACCCACGCGAAGGGGGTGCAGAGCGGGTTGCTGCGGTCGTCGAGTTCGTGTCCGAAGAGCGGGAAGCCGGCCTCCAGCCGCAGCGTGTCGCGCGCCCCCAGGCCGCAGGGCGTGACGCCGGCCTCGAGCAGCAGGCGCCACACGGCGGCGGCATCGACCGGTCGGCAGAAGACCTCGAAGCCGTCCTCGCCGGTGTACCCCGTGCGCGCGAGCCGCACCGGCATCCCCGAGAGGGCCGTGTCGACCAGCCGGTTCTTGCGGACGGCGGTCAGGTCCGCGTCCGCCAGTCGGTCGAGCTTGGTGGCCGCGCTCGGGCCCTGGACCGCGAGCAGGGCCCAGGCGTCCGACTCGTCGCGGACGACGACCCGGAACGGGCCCGGCGTCGGCGCCGTCGCGATCGCCTGGAGGTGGTCGAGGACCGCTTCGACGTTGGCGGCGTTGGCGACCACCAAGAAGCTCTCGTCGACGTCGCGGTAGACGTAGAGGTCGTCGATCAGGCCCCCGTGGTCGTTCTGCAGCATGCTGTACTGCCCCTGGCCCGGGCGCAGCTTCGCCGGGTCGTTGAGCGTGGCCCACGACAGGAACGGCGTCGCGTCGGGGCCCAGGATGCGGAGCTGTCCCATGTGGCTGACGTCGAACACGCCGGCGTCCTGACGCACGGCGAGGTGTTCCTGCGGGATGCCGGTCGGGTACTGGATCGGCATGCGCCAGCCGGCGAAGTCGACCATGCGCCCGTTCAGGGCGACGTGCTCGTCGTGCAACGGGGTCTGCCTCATGCGGCCAGGCTACCGCGCCCGGTGGGCGGCGGGGGCCCCGGGCGGACCCGGCTCGCGCGCGCGAGCCGGCGCGCTCAGGCGCGCTGGGCCAGCTTCTCCAGCACCAGTTTCGAGACCGCCTTGAGCGGCTCGATCACGCCGACGTGCTGCTGGGCGACCGCCTCGAACAGCGGCGCTCTGCCGTCGGGGTCGAGGACGGCGCGGATCATGTCGACCGGCAGGGCGTCGGGCAGGTCGCGCTTGTTCACCTGGATGACGTACGGGAGGTCGCCGAGTGACAGGCCGTGCTCGGCGAGGTTCTCCCGCAGGTTGCGCAACGACTCCGCGTTGGCGCGCAGCCGGTTCGGGGCCGAGTCCGCCACGAAGACGACGCCGTCGACGCCGCGAAGGATGAGGCGCCGGCTGGCGTTGTAGAAGACCTGACCCGGCACGGTGTAGAGGTGGAAGCGCGTCTTGAAGCCGTTGACCTTGCCGAGGTCGAGCGGCAGGAAGTCGAAGAAGAGGGTGCGTTCGTCCTCCGTCTGCAGGGAGACCATCTCGCCCTTCGACTCCACGGGGACGTGCGCATGGATCTGCTTGAGGTTCGTGGTCTTGCCCGAGAGCCCCGGCCCGTAGTACACGAGCTTGAAGTTGATCTCGCGGGCGGCGAAGTTGATCGTGCTCATGGCGTCTTCCCGTCCCCGAACAACTCGTCGAGCAGCGCGCCGGCGTGGAGGCTGAAGCTGCCACCGATGTCGGCCGCCGGGGCCGCCTCGCGGGTCTCGTCGAGCACCGCCTCGATGCGCTCCAGCGCACGTTTGGCGAAGAGCTTGACCTTGCCGAGTGGCGCCGAGGCGTCGAACACCGTCACCAGCAGGGCCTTGTCGCCGACGGCCTCGACGTACGTGCCGACCCCGTCGCTCTGCTGCACCGTCTCGCGGAAGCTCGCCTCGCCGAAGAGCTGGGCGATCGCCTCGTTCGCCGAGTGGTTCGACGCGATGAGCGTCGCCAGCGAGTCGAGCGAGGGTGGCTTCGGCGCCCAGGCGGCGCGGCGGTGGAGGATGACGAAGCCTTGGCGGTCGATCAGCAGCGCGTAGCGTGCGCGGCTCTGCGTGAGCAGGTCGACCAGCAGGCCCTCGACCCGCTCGGCCGCCTCACCGTAGAGATCGAGCGAAGGCTCCAGCATGGGTCATGCTAACGCCCGCCCTCGGGTGCCGGCGTGAAGCTCCCCCCACTGGCGTGGGGTGCCGCCGTGCGCCCGTGCCGCGTGGTAGACCATCACCGTGGAGATCCTCATCCGCCCGTCCGCGGCGCACGTGGCCCGCCTGGTGGCGCGCCTCGTCGCCGATCGCGTCCGCGCGAAGCCGGAGCTCGTCCTCGGCTGCGCCACCGGCCGGACCATGGAGTCCGTCTACGACGAGCTCGTCGCCGAGCACGGCGCAGGCCGGGTCGACCTCCGGCACGTGCGTACCTTCAACCTCGACGAGTACGTGGGTCTCGCGCCCGATGACCCTGGCTCGTACCACCACTACATGCGCGAGCGGCTCTTCGATCGTGTCGGCCTTCCGCTCGAGCGCACGCGCCTCCCCAACGGCGTCGCCCCCGACCTCGCGGCCGAGGCGCGGGCGTACGAGCGGGCGATCGTCGAGGCCGGGGGGATCGACCTGCAGCTGCTCGGCCTGGGGGTGACCGGCCACATCGGCTTCAACGAGCCACTGTCCGCGCTGATGTCGCGGACGCGCGAGAAGGCGCTGACGCCGACGACGCGGGCGCAGAACGCCGAGATGTTCGGCGGCGACCCGGCGGCCGTGCCGTCGCGCGCCCTGACGATGGGCGTCGGGACGATCCTGGAGGCCCGCGAGGTGCTGCTCGTCGCCACCGGCGCCGCCAAGGCGGCCATCCTGGCGCGCGCGACGGAGGGGCCGATCACGGCCCGCATCAGCGCCACGGCGTTGCAGCTCCACCCGAACTGCAAGGTGGTCGTCGACGAGGCGGCGGCGAGCGCCCTCGAGGGCGGGGCGTACTACCGCTTCGCCTACGCCCACGAGCCCGAGTGGGCGCCCTACCGAGCCGACCCGAGCCTCTGAGCACGACGCGTCGCGGAGCGCTTGCCGGGGATGGGCCGAGGGTAGTATGTTCGGACGCGCGCGGCGGCCGCCCGCCGCGCCATGGCGATGTAGCTCAGCTGGTTAGAGCGCACGACTCATAATCGTGAGGTCGACGGTTCGAGCCCGTCCATCGCTACCACGACGCCGCGCCCCGGTCGATGACCGGGGCGCGCTCGTTCGTGACGGGCTCTGGTGCCGGGAGCGGGATTCGAACCCGCACGCCCTCGCGGGCAGGAGATTTTAAGTCTCGTGCGTCTACCGTTCCGCCATCCCGGCCGGGCCCCTAGGATACCCAAGCCGCCGCCGCCTCCGCCTCGGCCGTCGCCCGCGCCGCGTCCCACCCCAGCTCCTCGGCCAGGATCTCGGCGACGCGCGGCGCGGCCGCGCGGGCGGCCGCCGCGTCGAGCATCGCCAGGCGCGTGCGACGCGCCAACACGTCGACGGCGGTCGCCGCGAACTCGGCGCGGGCCGCGTGGCGCACCTCGGCCTCGAGGTAGGGGTGGTCGGGCGCGAGCCGAACGGCCCCGTCGCCGCCGGCGATGTCCGCGACGGCGTCGGCGCGATCGCCGTACGCGAGGTGCAGGTGGCGTGCGACGTCGGCGGGGAAGCCGCGCTCCTGCAGCTCGCCGGCACCCGTGGGGAGCAGGCGCTCGGCGCCCGCCAGGCGCAGGTCCTCGGTCGGGGACGGGACGGCCTCGAGACCGGCGACCTCGAGCGCCGCGTCGACGGCGTCCGCCGCCATGCGCCGGTAGGTCGTCCACTTGCCGCCTGCGACCGTCACCAGGCCCGAGTCGGCGACGTGCACCACGTGGTCGCGCGAGAGGCGCGCCGTGTCGGACGCCTTCGGGTCGGAGACCAGCGGTCGCAGGCCGGACCAGGCGGCGAGGACGTCGTCGCGCTCGACCGGGAGCGAGAAGTACTGGCGCACGTGCCGCAGGATGTACGCGATCTCGTCCTCGGTGGCTCGCGGGTGCCGCTCGATGGCGGCCGGCTGGTCGGTGGTGCCGACCAGCGTCGCGCCCTGCCACGGCAGCAGGAAGAGCACGCGCCCGTCCTCGGTCTGGGGGATCAGGAGACCGGTCCCCGGCGGCGCGAACCGAGCGTCGAGGACGATGTGGACGCCGGAGCTGGCATCGAGCATCGGCTCCGCGGCGGGGTCGTCGAGGCGCCGGATCTCGTCGACGAAGGGGCCGGTGGCGTTGAGGACCGCGCGCGCGGCGACCGTCACCTGCTCGCCGGAGGCCACGTCGCGCACCGTGGCGCCGCGCACGCGGCCGCCTTCGTGGTGCAGCCCGACGACCTCCGCGTGGGTGGCGACGATGGCGCCACGCTCCGCGGCCGACAGCGCGATCGCCACGTTCATGCGCGCGTCGTCGAACTGGCCGTCGTGGTACACGACGCCACCCCGCAGGCCCTCCTCGCGCAGCATCGGGAAGCGCTGCAGGGCCTCGCGGGCGTCGACGAAACGCGACGGCGCGAGGTTCGCGCGGCCGGCGAGGGCGTCGTAGATCTTGAGCCCCGTCAGGTAGTACGGGACCTGCCACCACTCGTACAGCGGCGTCACCAGGGGCAGCGGGTGGCACAGGTGCGGCGCGTTGCGGATCAGCACCGCCCGCTCGCGCAGGGCGTCGCGGACCAGGTGGAACTGGCTGCGGTCGAACTCCTTGACCGCCTTCTCGAGGTAGCGCACGCCGCCGTGGATCAGCTTGGTGCTGCGGCTGCTGGTGGCGGCGGCGAGGTCGTCGCGCTCCACCAGGGCGACCGACAGGCCGCGGGCCGCGGCGTCGAGCGTCGCCCCGGCGCCGGTGGCGCCCCCGCCGACGACCAGCAGGTCGAAGGGCGCCTCGTGGGCGGCCAGCGCCGCCCAGTGCGCGGCTCGGGTGGCGGCAACCGTGTTCACGCGCGCTCGCTCCAATCCTTCGACCGCTCCACGGCGGCCCGCCAACGGTCGCGGCGGTGCGCGATGTCGTCGGCGTCGGCCGCCGGCTCGAAGCGGCGCTCCTCGCGCCAGTGCGCGGCGACGTCGTCGGGACCGGCCCATACGCCCGTCGCGAGGCCGGCGAGGTAGGCGGCGCCCAGCGCGGTCGTCTCCGTGATCGCCGGCCGGACGACCGGCACGCCGAGGACGTCGGCCTGCTCCTGCATGAGGAGGTCGTTGCGGGCGGCGCCGCCGTCCACCCGCAGTTCGACGAGGGGCTCGGGGGCGTCGGCGGCCATGGCGTCGATCACGTCGGCCACCTGGAAGGCGATCGACTCCAGCGCGGCGCGGGCGATGTGCGCGGCGGTGGTGCCGCGGGTCATGCCGACGATCGTGCCGCGGGCGTAGGGGTCCCAGTGCGGGGCCCCGAGGCCCGCGAAGGCCGGCACGAGGACGACGTCGCCGGTGTCGGGCACGCTGGTGGCGAGGGCCTCGACGTCCTCCGAGCGGCGGATCACGCCCAGGCCGTCGCGCAGCCACTGGACGATGGCGCCGGCCATGAAGATCGAGCCCTCCAGCGCGTAGCGCACCTCGTCGCCGAGCCGCCAGGCGACGGTGGTCAGCAGCCGGTGGTGCGACGGCACCGGCGCGTCGCCGGTGTTCAGCACGAGGAAGGCCCCGGTGCCGTAGGTCGACTTGGCCTGGCCCGGCGCGAAGCAGGCCTGCCCGAAGGTGGCCGCCTGCTGGTCGCCGGCGATGCCGGCGATCGGCACGCCGGCCAGGGGGAGGCCGTCGGCCACGTGCCCGACGACCTCGCTGGAGCCGACGATGCGCGGAAGGACGGCCCGCGGGATGCCCCACAGCGCGAGCAGGTCGTCGTCCCAATCCAGCGAACGCACACCCATGAGCATCGTCCGGGAGGCGTTGGAGACGTCCGTGACGTGGACCTCGCCGCGCGTCAGGCGGGCGACGAGCCAGCTGTCGACGGTGCCGAACGCGAGCTCGCCGCGCTCGGCGCGCTCCCGGGCGCCGGGCACGTGCTCGAGCAGCCAGGCGAGCTTGCTGGCGCTGAAGTAGGCGTCGAGGACGAGGCCGCTGCGCTCGACGACGAGGTCCTCGGCCCCGGCGCGGGCGCGGACGGCGTCGACCGCCTCGGCCGTGCGCCGGTCCTGCCACACGATCGCGGGCGCGACGGGCTGCAGCGTCTTGCGGTCCCACAGGATCGTCGTCTCGCGCTGGTTGGTGATGCCGATCGCGGCCACGTCGCGCGAGGAGACGTCGGCGGCGGCCAGTGCCTCGGACATCACGCCCGACTGCGACGACCAGATCTCGTTGGCGTCGTGCTCCACCCAGCCTGGCCGCGGGTAGCCCTGGGTGAACTCCTTCTGCGCCGTTCCGAGGGCGATCCCCTCGCCGTCGAAGAGGATGGCGCGCGAGCTGGTCGTGCCCTGGTCGAGCGCGAGGACCACCTGGCCACTCATCCCTTCACCCCGCCAGCCGTCTGCTGGCTCGTGAGCGCGTCCTGGAAGGAGTAGAAGATGATCAGGATGGGCAGGGAGCCGAGGGCCGCGCTCGCCATGAGTGCCCCCCACTGGGTGTCGAAGCGCCCGGCCGTGAACGCCCGCAGGCCCATCCCGACCGTCCACTTCTCCTGCCCCTGGAGGATCGTGCTGGCGAGGATGAACTCGCTGTAGGTGCCGATGAACTGCAGCAGGAAGATGAACAGCAGCATCGGCGTGGACACCGGCAGGATGATGCGCCAGAAGGCGCCCCAGCGGGTGGCGCCGTCGACCATCGCCGACTCCTCGAGGGCGGGGCTGATCGACTCCAGGTAGCCCTTGAAGATCCAGGCCGAGAAGGCGATGGCGCCGCCCGAGTAGGCGAGGATCAGACCGGTGAAGGTGTTGACCAGGTCGAGCTGGACCATGAGCCAGAAGATCGCGACCAGCGCCATGAAGCCGGGGAACATCTGCACGAACACGAAGCTGAGCAGGGTCGGGTAGCGGCCCTCGAAGCGCATGCGGGCGAAGGCGTAGCCGGCCGTGGTCGCGATGAGGACGGCGAAGATGCCCGTCAGGCCCGAGATCAGCAGCGTGTTTCGGATGTAGAGCACGATCGTCCGATCCGATGCGGGAGCGGTCCGCGTGCCGTCCACCGCGATGCCGTAGAACTGTGCCGGCGTGATGCTCACGACCAAGACGGCGGCGACGACGAAGATCGCCAGCCCGAGCACGCGGCTCCACGCGTCGGTGCGGTAGCTAGGCACGCCGGCGAGGCGGGCGGCGAGCTTGGCGCCGACGATGCCGACCACGCCTGCCACCAGCAGTGCGATCAGCACCCACTGGTAGTCGACGATGTGCGTGTGGCTCAAGACCTTCTGGTACTGGGTCAGCGAGAAGTCCGCCGGGTCGGGGAAGACACCGGACCGGATCAGCAGGTGCCCCTCGAGCGGTAGGCCACCGGTGATCGTGTCGCGGCGGTTGAACGAGACCGCCAGCAGGTACAGCACCGGGTAGAAGGTCGTCAGGATGACGCCCCAGATGAACATGTGGGTACCCGACGTGACCGCGTAAGCACCCGCGCGGCCAGGGCGGGTCGCGAGGCCGTAACTGTACGCCGCCCCCGCGGTACCGATCACGGCGAGCGCGAAGGCGCCGAGCACGAAGGCCCAGCCGTTCGGAACGACCACGAAGCGCTGCCGCGTGATGGGGTCGGGCAGGTTGCCGAGCAACGCCCAGATGCCGGCGACGGTGACGGCGACGATCAAGGCGAGGTAGGCGAAGGCGCGCGGGTTCGTGTGCCTCACGTGTTGCTCGCCTCCTTCAGGGCGCCGGTGACGCGGAAGTTCACCAGGCTGACCGCCACCGTGATCACGAAGATCAGGATCGAGATCGCGGAGCCGAGCCCGTACGCGAACCCGCCCTGGCTGCGGAAGGCCTCGTTGTAGGCCCAGCTGATCAAGATGTCGGTGCCTCGCGCCGTCGCCGTCCCACCGTCGACGGGCGGGCCGCCTTCGGTCAGCAGGAAGATCAGGTTGAAGTTGTTGAAGTTGAAAGCGAAACCGGTCAGCGTGATGGGCACGAGGGCCGTGCGAAGCAGCGGCGCGGTGACGCCCCAGAAAGCCTTCCACGGGTTGGCGCCGTCGATCCTTGCCGCCTCGTAGAGTTCGCGCGGGATCGCCGACAGGGCGCCGAGGACGGCGGTCATCATGAACGGAAGGCCCAGCCACAGGTTGACGAGCAGCACCGCGCCCTTGGCCGCCAGCGCGACGCCGAGCCAGTTGATCGGCTCCGGCGTGATGTCGAGGAGCATCAGGACCCGGTTGATGACCCCGAAGTTCTCGTTCAGGAACCCGCGCCAGACCTGAATCGTGATGATGCTGGGCAGCGCCCAGGGCAGGATCAGCAGCGTGCGGTAGAGGTTGCGGAAGCGGAGGTCGGGGTTGTTCAGCAGCACGGCCAACAGAACGCCGAAGGCCGTGTTGATCAGGATCGTGAGGACCGCGAAGCTGATGTTCCAGACGAACACCGGGACCAGGGAGCGCTGGGCGCGACCGAGGATGGCGGCGAAGTTCCGGACGCCGATGAAGCCGAAGTCGTTGTAGCGCGCCATGGCGGTGGGTTCGAAGCCCGCCGGCAGAGGCGCGTCGAGGACGAACGACGCACCGTCGTGGGCGATGATCGTCCGCCTGACCTGGTTGGACAGCTGGATCGTGACGCCTTCGGGATCGGGGGCGAACGGCGGTGCACGCACCAGCCGCACCTCCCGCCCGTCGACCGCGTCGACCTCGGACGAGAAGTCGAACCCGAGCTCGGGAAGGAACATCTCCACCTGGCGCGGTTCACGTCCGGCTGGGAGTGGCTGGGCCAGGGTCAGGACGCCGTCGGCGTACGCCGCAACCTCGACCGGCAGCGACTCGAAACTGTACACCTCGGCGCGCACGTCGACGCAGCCGTTGCGGAGCGCGTTGCAGGCGAGGTTGGCGGGATCGTCGACGGTGACACGGGCCCGGTCGTTCGCCACTTCGTAGGCCACGATCGGCGTCGTGGTGGCGACGTTGAGGAGCCCGTTGCGGGAGCCGGCGTAGTCGGTGAACGCCAGCCAGATGGTCAGCAAGACGGGGAAGAAGGTGAAGGTGAGCAGGAAGACGATCGCGGGCAGGACGTAATACCACGGCATGATCCAGGCGTAACGCCTGGCCAGGACGGGGAGCACAGATACCAGGGCGACGAGACCGATCACGAGGCCCCACCAGGCGGGGAGATCGGGTAGCGCGAAGCGAACGACGACGACGCCGACGGCCCCCACCGCGATGGCGAAGGTCAGTGCGGCACCGAGCAGCAAGAGCGATTTGGCGAGGCCACCCGCGACGGTGCGGGCGCGGGGCAGGCCCGCACGGGGATCGGAGAGGTCGATGGCGGTTCCTCCTGCACGGCGATCGAGGTCAGAGGGGAAGGTGGCCGTGCGGCCAGGAGACGAGGTCGCCTGGCCGCACGCTCGAACGCTCGACGAACGTGGGGCTCAGTTGCCCGTGATCTCGTTCACCGCCTGCTGAAGGGCATCCTCGACGTCGGAGTCCTCGCTCTCCATGATGACGCTGAGCGCATTGCCGGCGGGACCCCACACCTGCCCCATCTGCGGGATGTTGGGCATGGGTTCGGCCGTCAGCAGGGCCTCGGCGAACCCTGCGATCACGGGGATGTCGGCGACCTGTGCCGCGGCGGATTCGGACGCCGGGATGCGTGCCGTATCGCGCGCGAGCGAGACCTGGGCGTCGGCGCGCGTGATCCACTTGGCGAAGTTCGCCGCGTCGACCTTGTTCTCGCTGAACTGGTTCACCGTGATGCCCTGGACGCCCATGAAGCCCCCGAACTGGGTACCGTCGGCCAGCGGCGGGATGGGCATGACGGAGAAGTTGAGACCGGCGTTGACGTAGTTCGCCGTCTCCCAGGGACCCGTGTACCACATGGCCAGGCGCCCGTCGACGAAGAGGCCGTTGCCGACGCCGTAGTCGGCGCCGGAGGGGACCAGGCCGTAGCGGTAGCGCAGGTCCTTCAGCTCCTGGACGCCGCGGACGGCGCCCTCGTTGGCGAGCTGGACGTCGCTGGGATCCAGGCTCCCGCTGGCATCGCGGCCGAAGACCGCACCGCCGAAGGTCCGGAAGTAGACGTAGGCGAAGTAGAAGTTGCCGGCGTCGATCATGTAGCCGAAGGTGTCGGCCGTCGTGAGCTCCTGCGCCAGCTCGATCATCTCTTCGTACGTCGCGGGCGCCTCCGGCACGAGGTCGGTGTTGACGAACAACGCCGGACCCTCGACGTTGGTCGGCAGGCCGAACAGCCGGCCAGAGAAGCTGAACGCCAGCCGTGCCTGCTCGGCCAGGTCGGCCAGGTAGGCGGGCGTGGCGAAACTGGACATGTCGGCCAACACGCCTGCGGTCGCCAGGTTGCCGATCCAGTCGTGCGCGACCCCGTGGAACACGTCCGCCGCCTCGCCCTGGGGCGCGGCACGCAGGATCGTGGCCTCCATGTCGCCGAACGCGATCTGGACCACGTTGACGGGCACGCCGAAGCCGTCCGTGAACGAGGCCGCCTGGTCACGGAGCCACTCCAGCGAGGGGCCCTCGTAGCTGGTCCACACCTGCAGGCCTTGGCCGAACGCCAGGCCGAACGAGGCCATGACGGCCACCAGAGCGATCATCATCTTCCTCAAGGTCATCGTCTCCTTCCATCCCTGCACCATCTGCCGTCGCTCGTGGGGCCCGCGGAGAACGACCGACGTCGTACCCGTGAACCCCGTCGCACGCGGGTCGGATGCCTTTCAAGCGTACCCGTCCGGGCGCGGGAGTGTCTACCGCGGGAGCCGCGGCCGAACGCCTTCCCGGCAGCCTCAGGTGAGGCGGTAGCGGCCGTCGGGTAGGCGCGCCGCCCAGCCGTCGACCACCCCACCCTCGAGCGCGGCGACCACGGCGCCCACGCCCCAGCCCGTGGCGGCGATCGCGGTGTCGACGTCGATCGCCGCGGCGCCGAGGAGGCGGTCCCAGGGGGGCGGAGGCGCGCACCGCACGGGTGCCCGCACCGTGGGCGGGTCGGGTCGGACGCCGGGCGGCAGCCCGAGCCAGGCGTCGTCGGGTTCGAGCAACGGCGCGGCGCCGTCGCGCAGCAGCGCGAGCGAGCCGGCGGCGTGGGCGTCCCACGGGCGGGCCGGCGTCGTGCGCACCTCGCGCCCGAGCTCGAGTGCGGCGGTCGCCGTGTGCAGGGCGCCGGAACGCGGGCCGGCCTCCACCACCGCGACGAGTGACGACAGCCCGGCGATCCAGCGGTTGCGGACGGGGAAGGCGCCGGTCGCCGGCACGGCCCCGATGGGGGCCGCGGCGACGATCCCGCCGCCCGCGTCGAGCAGCGCCCGTGCGAGGTCGCGATGGGCGATGGGGTGCACCCGGTCGACACCCCCCGCGAGAACCGCCAGCGTCGAGGCCGCGGCCCCCTCGCGCGCCGCATCGATCGCTCCCTGGTGGGCGGCGGCGTCCACGCCGTAGGCCAGCCCCGAGACGACCCAGGCGCCCGCGCGGCAGGCGGCGTGGGCCAGGTCGCTCGCGAAGCGCTGCGCGCCGGGCGAGGCACGCCGTGGCCCCACGATCGCGACGGCCAGGGGCACGTCGCCGGTCACCGCCGCCGGCCAGGCGCCGCGGACCCAGAGCGCCAGCGGCCACCCCTCCTCGGGGTTCCAGGGTGCCGGGTAGTCCGCGTCGGCCAGGGTCACCAGCCTGGCGCCGACCCGCTGGCCGCGCCGGAGCTCGCGCTCGGCGGCCGAGAGGTCGACGGCGCGGCCTGCCGCCCGCGCGCGCTGCAGCGGCCAGCGGGGGAGGCTCGGCCAAGCGCCACGAGCGCCGGCCTCGACGGCCGCTGACGCGGACCCGAAGGCATGCAGCAGCGCGGCCGCCCTGACGGGCCCGACGCCCGGTGCGCGCGCCAGGGCCAGCAGGGCGAGGGGCTCGCCCAGGGGCGCGGGGGCGACCGCGGGGAGCGACGGCTTCACCCGGCGAGGATGCCTCGCGCGGGTCCTCGTGGGCGTCGGCGACCCGGCCGGCGCCCAGCGCGTCTAGGTCGCCGTGGGGATCAGCCCGAGCGCCGCCAGCGCGGCCCGTCCGGGGTGTCCTCCACGGCGAGGCCGAGCTCGGCAAGCCGCTCGCGTATCGCGTCCGCGCTCTCGAAATCGCGACGCTTGCGGGCCGCCTGACGCTGCTCGAGCAGCAGCTCGGTGACGCCCGCCATCAGCGAGCCATCGTCCGCCACCGAGCTCATGGGCACCCCGAGGACGCCCTCGAGCAACTCGTCGAACAGGTCGGCGGCCGCATGAACGGCGCCGTGGTCGCCGCGCTCCAGTCCGCGGTTGGCCTCGCGCGCCACGTCGAACAGCACCGCGATCGCCTCGGGCGTGTGCAGGTCGTCGTCCATGGCCGCGGCGAAACGGTCGCGCGCCTCGCGCCACGCGTCGGGGTTCGCCGGCGCCGCAGGCGCCGCCGGCGCCGCAGGCGCCGCTCGCCACGCCGCGTAGCCCTGCCGGAGGCGCTGCAGGCCGTGCGCCGAAGCGGTCAGCGCGTCGTCCGCGAAGTCGCTGACGCTGCGGTAGTGCGAACGCAGAAGGTGGAAGCGCACCGCCAGCGGGTCGTGCAGCTCGAAGAGCGGCGCCAACTCGACGACGTGCCCCTTCGACTTCGACATCTTCTCGCCGTTCAGCGTCAGCATGTTCCAGTGCAGCCAGACCCGCGCGAAGGGCTTGCCGGCCGCCCGCGCCTGCGCCAGCTCGCACTCGTGGTGCGGGAACACCAGGTCGAGCCCACCGCCGTGGATGTCGAACTCGTCCCCTAGGTACTTGGTGCTCATGACCGAGCACTCGAGGTGCCAGCCGGGGAAGCCGTCGCCCCAGGGGCTCGGCCAACGCATGAGGTGGCCGCCCTCTGCCGCCTTCCACAGCGCGAAGTCGCGCGGGTCGCGCTTGTCGCCGCGAACGAGCGCCCGCGTCCCCTCGACCTGCTCGCCCGGATCGCGCCCGGAGAGCTGCCCGTAGTCACCCCAGGCGGAGACGTCGAAGTAGACGCTGCCGCCGGCCTCGTAGGCCAGGCCGCGCGCCAGCAGCTCCTTGGTCAGCTCGATCTGCTCGACGATGTGGCCGGTCGCCCGCGGCACCACGGACGGCCGCCGGACCCCGAGGCGCGCCATGGCGTCGAAGTACGCCCAGAAGTACTTCTCGGCGACCTCCATCGGCTCCAGGCGCTCCAGCGCGGCGCGCTTCTCGAGCTTGTCCTCGCCGTCGTCCGCATCGTCGGTGAGGTGGCCGACGTCGGTGACGTTCATCACCAGGCGGACGGCGAGCCCCTCGTGCTCTAGCCAGCGGCGGAGGACGTCGAAGACCACGGGTCCGCGCGCGTGACCGAGGTGCGGCTCCGAGTACACGGTCGGTCCACAGAAGTAGATCCCGGCGCGGCCGGGGACGACCGGCTCGAACGGGACCTTCCGACGGCTCAGCGTGTCGTACAGCACCAGCGGCATCTTCCACCTCATCGTGGGCCTGGGCTCGGCGCCCGCGCCGTGCGCGGCGCGCCGAGGCGCGGGGCCTTCGCAAGGTAGCACGTGCCCGGCTCGGTCCCCGCGGGCGCCCGCGACGGTTAGCCTACCGGCATGGCCCACCGGACGATCGCGTGCCCCAGCGAGCGCCTCGAGGTCGTCAAGGGATCGCGCTTCCGGGCGGTCGTCGCGCCCCTCACGGCCGTCGACGACGTGGACGCCTGGCTAGCCCGGCTGCGGGCGAGCGAACCCGACGCGGGTCACGTGGCCTGGGCGTGGCGCTGGGGCTCGCTCCAGCGCTGGTCCGACGACGGCGAGCCGGGCGGGACGGCCGGTCGGCCGATGCTCGAGGTGCTCCTCAAGCGCGACCTCGATCGCGTGATCGCGGGCGTCGCGCGGGTGTTCGGCGGCGTCAAGCTCGGCGCCGGCGGCCTGGCGCGGGCGTACGGCGGCTCGCTGGCCCGCGCCCTCGACGCGGCGCCGGTCCTCGACGTCCCCGATCGCGCCGCCTTCGAGCTGCGGGCGCCCTTCGCGGAGGTCGATGGCGTGCTGCGGGCCCTCGCCGACCCGGACGTCGACCACGCCGCGCCCGAGTTCGACGCCGACGGCGTGGTCGTTCGGGGCACGGTCCTCGCCTCCGCGGCCGAACGCATCGAGGAACGCGTCACGACCGTCACGCGTGGCCGCGGCCATTGGGACTGGGCCGGCGACGCCCCTCCGCCGACCGAGGACGACGGCGCCTAGCGGAAGTAGTTGCGGATGACCTCCTGGTACGCGACGGGAAGGTCGCCCTCGTTGAGCGCCTCCTCGACGCCGCGCCGGAAGCTGGTGCCGGCCGGCCCGGAGGGGAAGCCGCCGTCGGGCCCCACGCCGGGGAGCTGCACGCCGCCGATGGGCGACTCCTCGCCGGGACCGAGCAGCGAGGGTAGCGGTTCGGGATCGCCTGCCGCAGGATCGGCCGCGGGTCCCGCGTCCCCGGGTGCGCTCACCCCGATGCCCGCTTCCCCGTCCTCGCCGCCCTCGTCGACCCCGACCTGCTCGCCGGCGCCGCCGGCCTGCTCGTCCGGCCCGCTCCCCGGCTCGCCCGGCGCTTCGGGCCCTTCGCCCTCCGGACCGCCGGCGTCACCCGGGTCGCCCTCGCTCTCGTCGCCGGCCGACCCTTCGCCTTCGCCCTCGTCCGCCTCGCCGGCCCGCTCCTCGTCGCCCTCGCCACCCGCCTGGCGCTCGCCCTCGGGATCCCCCTCCTCCGGCGCCTCCCCGCTGCGCATGGCGTCGCCGCCCGGTGAGGTCGGATCCTCCTCCTCGTCCTCGTCCTCCTCGTCCGCGCCGACGCCGGCCGCCTGGCCCGCGCGCGCGGCCCCTTCCTCCTCGGGCGGGCGCTCCCGCAGCCGATCCAGGAAGCGGTCCAGCACGTCGCGCTCGGCCGGGGCGCCGCCCTCCGAGGGCGAGCCGGTACCGGCGCTCGTGGCGTCGCCCGTGCCGTCGTCGCTGCGGGCCGGGGTCGCTTCCTCGGGCGCGTCCAGCGTCTCGGGCTCGTCGGCCGCGGCCTCCTCGACGCGCGCCTCGTCGGTCACCGCGGGCGGGCTCGTCGTGGTGGGGGGCGGCCCGGGCGTCGGTCCCGCCGGGAACGCCGCGCCGCCGCCTCCGGCCCAGGCCGCCCACAGCCACAGGCCGAAGGCGACCGTCGCCAGCGGGAGCCACCACGCGGCGGCCGCCGGTGGCCGCAGGTCGCGCACCGACAGCCGCCCCTGGACCTCGACCGCCGACCGCAGCGCGGTGGCGCGATCGTCGGCCGCCGGCCGCGCGCGCGAGAGCTCCCACGCCGTCTCGTACGCCAGGCCGACGCGCTCGCCGACCCACCCCAGCGCACGCCGCTCGTCGCTTCGCAGCGGCCACGAGGCCGCGAGGACGGCGCCGAGCACGATCGCGCCCAGGTGCCACGCGCTCGGGGCCGCCAGCGCGAAGGCGACCAGCGACGCGAGCAGGGCCCCGGCGCCCGCGCGCAGCCCCATGCCCTCGAGGCGCCACCGGCGCAGGACGTCGAGGTGCACGGGCCGCGTCATGCCTCGCCCCCGCCGCGCCGTGCGGCCCAGCCGAGCGCCGCGGCCCCGAGGAGCGCGGTGACACCGTGGAACGCGAGGTGACCGGGCGCGACCTGCAGAGCCGCCGTCAGCGGGTTCAGCAGCGTCACGCCGAGCCGCACGTCGATCGCCACGGTGCCGATGACGACGGCGGGCGCCAGCAGGGGCGCCAGCGCCGTCAGGCGCAGCCGGCGAACGACGATGCCCAGCAGCGCGCCGAGCGCGAGGTGGCCCAACGTGGCGACGGGCGTCACCAGCCAGGCCCACCACGCCGGCGTCGCGGGGGCGCTCCCCGCGTGCGCAACCATCTCCAGGGGCAGCGTCGTGATCGCGAGCAGCGATACCGCCAGCGCGGTACCCGCCGCCCCTCGGGGCGTCGCCAGCGGCAGGCCCATCCCGTAGCCGAGCGCGAGCAGTGCGACCAGCACCGAACGGGCCTGGGAGACCGTGTACCACGACTCGTTCGGGAGCCCCGGGCGCGCGGGCCAGGTCACCACCAGCGTCGCCACCAGCAGCGCCAACAGCAGCAACCCGAACTGGGGGAGATCACCGGCGCGCAGGCGCGCCAGGCCCGCGTCGACGACGCTCGGAAGGCGCACCGTCACCAGCGCACCCCCGGAGCGAGGGCGACGTGCCAGTCATCGCCATCCCTCGCCCACACGCTGCCAGGGGGCAACAGGGCCTCGAAAGCGGCGGCGTTCCCACCGAGGATCGTCGGGTCGCTCGGCAGTTCGAGCGCGCGCCCCGGCGCCACCTCGCGCCAGGCCGGGCCACCGACGACCCGCACGTCGCTCAAGACCCGGTCGCCGACGGCGACCGGCAGGCCGTCCGCATCGAGGGAGAGCAGCGCCGGGGCGGCGCGCGGCGACTCGACGAGCGTGGCACCACGCCATCGCGGCAGCGTCAGCGTGGTGGCGGGCGGCGAGCCGAGCCGCTGCTCGCCGGCGGTCGTCGTCGCCGGGCGGGCGACCCGGGCCACCTCGACGTCGCCGGCCGGCAGCGTCAACAGGTCGTGCACCTCGGTGCGCCACGCGAGATCGCCGACGCCCACGTGCAGCGCGCGGCTCTCGATCAGGGTCGGAGACGACGGCCGGGGCGCACCCCAGGCGAGCAGCGAGGCGCCGAGGAGCAGAACCGACCACGTCAGCAGGCCGGGGGCGCCGCCGACGCGCCACGCGAGCATGACCAGCAGCACGTAGGCGGACGCCGCGACCACCACGGCGGCGACGGAGACGGTGCGCGGGGCCAGCACCCCGCCGGCCGCGGCGAACGCGGCCAGGTAGGCGCCGAGGTCGACCCGGGCCGATTCGAGCTGGGCACCTTGGGGCGGCGAGCCGATCCACCACCCGCCCGCCGCGATCGGGATCCACGCCGATGCCTCGCCGACGATCTCGGCGACGACCGGGTCACGCAGCGCATCGTCGGCCAGCACCACCACCGCGCCGGCCGCGGCGGCGGCCGTGATCGACGGCAGCGCCGGCATGCCGGCGCTGCCGTCGATCCATAGCGAGCGGACACCGTCGTAGGCGGCCGCGCGGGCCGGCAGCAGCGAGGCGGGGACGTCGACGACGCGGCCCGCGAGGCGCTCGGCGACGGCCCCGGGCCGGGCGCTCACGACCAGGTCGAGCCGGCGCCGGTCGGCCGCCTCCCGCGGCAGCGCGCCGCTGGCGACGATCGCGCCGCCCGCCTCGAGCGACCACACCAGCGAGCGCCAGGCCGGCAGGAAGACGTCGACCTCCAGAACCCGGACGCCGGCGCCGCCGCTGACCGGCACGACCATCGTCCAGGGAATCTCGCCGTCACGCAGGTTGCCCTGATCGGCCACGAGCGTCAGGCGGCCGCTGCCGACGTCGCGAACGGTCACGCGCAGGGGGTTCCACGCGTCGGCCACCGGCGCACCGCGGAACCCGACCTCGACCTCCGCCAGGCGGCCGCCGCCCTGACCGTGCCCGACGTGCAGCGACGCCGCCAGCAGCAGCGCGAGCCACCACCGCCCGCTCACCGCTCCGCCTCGGGGAGCCACACGATGGCGTTGGCCACGGCCCGCTCCGTGAGCCGGTTCAGCACGCGACCGTCGGCCACCAGCGTCGTGCTGCCGCCGGAGTCGAGGCGCATCGCGTCGACGGCACCGAGGTCGAGCATCAGCGGAACGAGGTCGGCGGCCACCATGGCCTCCGCCGCGACCAGCAGCACGGTTCCGTCCCCGGTGACGCCGATGGCGGCCTGCTGCGTGACCTCGTCGAGGATGCGGACGCCGCGGGTGAAGGCCTCGAGCTCGGGGGCGAAGGCGGCGCGCCCGCCCTGCACCAGGAGTGGCCCGGCCTCGACGGCGTGAGAGACGCGCTCCAACGACGCCGGCCGCAGCCGGACCGTGGTGCGGACCCGGGTGCCCGGCTCGGCGAGGGCGGCGACGCGCAGTTCGGGCGGGTAGACGATCACGCGGCCGTCCTCGGGGACGCGCACCGGACCCACGCGGTTGCCGATGACGAGGCCGCTCGCGTCGACCGTCAGCGCCCCCATGCGTCCGGTTCCCGCCCACGCGCCCGGGGTCGCGTGCACCGAGACCTGCTCGGCGAGCTCGTGATCGAGCGACAGCGCCAACCGCTCGTCGAGCCACAGGCCCGTCCTCACCTGGACGCGGTCGATGACCACGCCGTCGGGACCGAAACCGATGACCGCCCGACCACGCGATGGCGGTGAGATCCACACCCCGTCGACCACGAGCAGCCCGATCGCGGCGCGGGTCGCCGGTTCGAAGTAGCCGCCGTTGATCGCGACGAAGCCGCCGTCGGCCCACCGGAGCGTCGGCTGGGCCTCGCCGGGCGCCCCGACCACGCGCCACTGGCCGGCGCCCGGCGCCACCTCCAGCACGTGGACGCGGCTCGGCCCGCCGCTGCCCAGGGCGCGGAACGTCCGGTAGACGACGCCCGGGCCGAGGGCCTCGACCCGTTCACCCGAGGCGGGCACCCCGTCGCGGTCGGGGCGCAGGTCGATGACGAGCCTCGTCGGGTGGGCCAACGCGAACACGTCGTACGCGAAGCCGCCGCCGGTGAGCGCCAGCGAGGGACGCGGGGCGCCCGGGTGCCATGCGAGGTCGATGACGCCGGCGGTCGCGGGCAGCGCGGCGGGGAGGGCGACGTGCGGCAGCTCGAGCCGCAGGGCGTCGCCGGGTTCGACGCGCCCCACGGTGCCGACGCCCCGCACCGCGTCGACCTCGATGCCCTCGAGATCGAGCACGACGCGCATGTCCACCTCGCCGGAGATGCGCACGCCGAGGAGGCGCGCCTGCCCGCCGTCCGTGGCCGGCGGGGCGCCGTGCGTCGCCGGCGGGGCGCCGTCCGTGGCCGGCGGGGCGCCGCCTGCGGACGGCGGGCTGCCGCTCTGCTCGGGCGTGAGGCCGAGCGCCGCGGCGACGGCGGGCACCACCCAAGCGACACCATCTTGGACGCGCGGCGGGGGGGCGACGACATCGGCGAGCCAGCCGAGGCCGTCGACGTACACCAGCGTCGTATCACCGTACGTGACGGTCACGGCGCCATCGGTGACCTCGATCCGGGCGTCCCACAGCGGGATCTCGACGCCGGGAGCGCCCGACCCGGCAGGGTCGACCGACCCGGCAGGGTCGACCGACCCGGTAGGGTCGACCGACCCGGTGTGGCCGCTCGACCCCACCACGCCGAAGAGCAAGGCGGCGAGGACGAGCGGCAGCGCGCGGAGGAGGCCAGGCGGGACGCGGCACGACACACGCACAGCGTGACGCCCAACGGCTTGAGAGGGATGAGTCAAGCGTCGTGCACGAGGGCCATGAGCGGCTCGAGCGCGACACCGGGACCGAGGATCGAGGTCAGGGCCAGCTGCAGACGGTGGGCCTCGACGTCGAGCGCGCCGATCGTCAGGGCGCCGACCTCCAGGCCACGGCGTCGCCACGCCGACAGTGCCCCCGGCACCAGGTCGACGAGCGCCAGGTGGGGGCCGAGCACGTGTGCGGGCAGCGTCGCCGCCTCGCTCGAGCGAACCACGAGGTCGGCCCGCTCCAGCATCGCCTGCGCCGCGGGCTCCGCCTCGGCCAGGGCCGCCGTCGACGTGGCCGCCGCCAGCAGACCGGTGACGCGCTCCGCCTCCGGGCGGTCCGAGGCGATCACGCACAGGTGCGCCACGCCCAGGCTGGCCAGCTCGCGCGCCGCGGCCCGCGCGTGCAGATCCGAACCCTGGACGACCGCGCGCGCGCCACGCGGGTCCCACAGGCGCTGCCGCAGGGCCGCCCCGATGGCCCGGCCGAGGTGCAGGTCGGTCACGACGCCGGCGGGGGTGATGACCAGGGCGTCCGCGGCCCGCAGTTCGCGGACGTCGAGTGAGCCGCGCTCGGCGGACGCGCCGGCGTCGCGTTGGCTGCGCTCGTCGAGCACGACGGCGCCCGCGAAGTCGAGCGTGCGCAGGGCGTCGGTCAGGGCCGGCAAGGGCCTCGGCGCGATGGGGTGGAGGAGGAAGCGTTGCCCGGCGTCTCGAAAGCCGCGCAAGCGGTGGGCGAGGTCCTGGTCGCCGCCGACGACCGCCACGAGGTGCATGGCCGCCAGTATGCCACGTGCTAGCATGACCGGCGCTCGCGGGCGCGTCCGGCACGCACGTCGCCCGCCCACGCCGGCGCTGCGCGCCGCCTCGAGGAGTCCCCATGCACGTCTTCCTGCCCGACGGCCAACGCTTGGACCTCGCACCCGGCGCGACGGCCGCCGACGCCGCCGCGGCGATCGGTCCGGGCCTCGCCCGGGCGGCGGTCGGCGCGCGCGTCGACGGCACGCTCACCGATCTGCTCACGCCGCTCCCCGAAGGCGCGCGCCTGGCGATCGTCACCAAGCGCGACGCCGACGATCTCTTGACGCTGCAGCGGCACACGCTGGCGCACGTCCTCGCGCAGGCGGTGCGTGAGATGCTGGTCGCCGAGGGGCATGCGCCCGACAGCGTCCGGATGGGCATCGGCCCGGTCATCGAGCATGGCTTCTACTACGACTTCGACCTGCCGCGCACGCTCACGCCCGAGGACCTCGTGGCGTTGGAGACACGCATGCGCGCGATCATCGACGCACGGCTCCCGCTGCGCCGCTACCAGGTCCCCCGCGCGGAGGCGCTGGTCCACTGGCGCGCGCAGGGCGACCCGTACAAGGTCGAGCTCATCGAGGACCTCCCCGAGGGCGTCGCGATCAGCTTCTACGAGCAAGGGGGCGACGCGGGCTTCACCGACCTTTGCCGCGGTCCGCACGTGCCCTCCACCGGCGACGTCACGCCCCACTTCAAGCTCATGAGCGTCGCCGGCGCCTACTGGCGCGGCGACGAGACGCGGCCCATGATGCAGCGCGTCTACGGCGTGGCGTTCGCCACCGCCGAGGAACTCGAGCACCACCTGTGGCAGCTCGAGGAGGCGCGCCGGCGTGATCACCGCAAGCTCGGCGCCGAACTCGACCTCTACGTCCTCGACGAGGACGTCGGCCCGGGCCTGCCCCTGTGGTTGCCGCGCGGGACGGTCCTCGTCGAGCAGATCGAGCGCCTGGCGAAGGAGATGGAGGAGGCCGCCGGCTACCAGCAGGTGCGCACCCCCCACGTGTCGAAGGAGGAGCTCTTCCTCAAGAGCGGTCACCTGCCGTACTACGCCGACTCGATGTACCCGCCGATGGAGCTGGAGCACGTCCGCTACTACATGAAGCCGATGAACTGCCCGTTCCACCACAAGATCTTCGCTGCGCGGCCGCGCTCCTACCGCGACCTCCCGCTGCGGCTCTCGGAGTACGGGACGTGCTACCGCTACGAGGACTCCGGCGCCCTGATGGGCCTGATGCGGGTCCGCAGCATGAACATGAACGACGCCCACATCTACTGCACCGAGGAGCAGTTCGAGGCCGAGTTCCTCGCGGTGGTCGACCTCTACCTGCGCTACTTCGCCCTCTTCGGCATCGAGGACTACGTCATGCGCTTCTCGAAGCACGCGCCCGACGGTCTCGGCAAGAAGTACGTCGACGAGCCCGAGCTGTGGCTGCGGACCGAGGCCATGACCCGCCGGGCGCTGCAGCACGGCGGCATCAACTTCGTCGAGGTCGAGGACGAGGCCGCCTTCTACGGGCCCAAGATCGACGTGCAGATCAAGAGCGCGATCGGCCGCGAGTTCACGCTCGCCACCAACCAGGTCGACTTCGCCGTGCCCGCACGCTTCGACCTGAACTACATCGACGAGCACAACCAGCGGCGCACCCCGCTGTGCCTGCACCGGGCGCCGCTGTCGACGCACGAGCGGCTCATCGGCTTCCTCATCGAGCACTTCGCCGGCGACTTCCCGCTGTGGCTCGCGCCCGAGCAGGGGCGCATCGTGCCCATCGCCGATCGCCACGTGGATCCCGCCCGCCGGCTTCAGGCTCGCTTCCGTGCCGCCGGCCTACGGTCCGAGGTCGACGCCAGCAACGAGCGGATGCAGGCCAAGATCCGCGACGCCGAACTGTACAAGGTGCCCTACACGGTCGTCCTGGGCGACAAGGAGATCGAGGCGGACGAGGTCGCGTTCCGCAGCCGGCAGGAGCCGGAGCGGCGCGGTGTGCCCGTGGGGGCGTTCGAGGCCCATCTCGTCGACCATGCGCGACGGCGCACCCTGAAGATGCCCCCGATGGGGTCCTGAACGACGGAGGGGGGCACCGCGGGTGACGGCGCCCCCCTCACGTGGCGACCAGCGTCAGGCCGTCGCGCGCCGCCAGATCGTGACCTGCCGGATCGCGTCCGGCTTCGCGCCGCCCGGGCGCTGCGGGTCGATCCGTGTGATCGCGTCGAGGACCTCGGCGCCATCGACCACGCGGCCGAACACGGCATGCTTGCCGTCGAGCCACGGGGTGGCCCCGAAGGTGATGAAGAACTGCGAGCCGTTGGTGCCGGGGCCGGCGTTCGCCATCGAGAGGACGCCGGGCGCGTCGTGGCTCAACTCCGGGTGGAACTCGTCGGAGAAGCGGTAGCCGGGGCCGCCGCGGCCCGTGCCGGTCGGGTCGCCGGTCTGCGCCATGAAGTCCTCGAGCACGCGGTGGAAGACGATGCCATCGAAGTAGCGGTGCAGCGCCAGGAAGACGAAGTTGTTGACCGTCACCGGGGTGCGGTCCTGTTCGAGGTCGACGAGCATCTCGCCGCGGTCGGTGTCGATCAGTGCGAGGTAGTCATGACCCCCCTCCAGCACCTGACCGGCGCGTTCGAACTGGGTGACGCGCTCGGCGCCGACGTGGGGGACCTGCTCGTAGCCTTCGAGTCGTGCGTTCATGGAGCCTCCTGGGGTGGGGGAGATCACGGGCGGGTCAGTCACGGGGTCGCGCCACGATCGTCACGCGCTCCATGAGATCGGGGCTGGGGAAGAAGCCGGCCGCGGCCTCGCCGTTCACGCTGCCGATGATCACGCGCGTGCCGGCGACCTCGTAGCCGGGGCCAGGCACGGGGGTGACGCCGAGCGCGTCGCTCAGCGCCTCTCCGACGGTGCCGTCGCCGTCGAGCTCGAGGCCCTGCTCGCGAACGGACGCCGCCGGATCGGCGAGCAGCGCGACGATCGACGGCTGCTGCGGGTCGACGCGGGTGATGGCGTCGAGCACCTCGAGCCCCTCGGTCACGCGCCCGAACACGGTGTGGGCGCCGTCGAGCCAGGGCGTGGCGTCGAAGGTCAGGAAGAACTGCGAGCCGTTGGTGCCGGGGCCCGCGTTGGCCATCGACAGGACGCCGGGGGCGTCGTGCTGCAACGCCTCGACGATCTCGTCGGCGAACTGGTAGCCGGGGCCGCCGGTCCCGGTGCCCGTCGGGTCGCCGGTCTGGGCCATGAAGCCGTCGATCACACGGTGGAAGACGATGCCGTCGAAGTAGCGGTGGAGCGCGAGGAAGACGAAGTTGTTGACGGTGATCGGCGTCTCGCGCTCGAAGAGTTCGACGAAGATGGTGCCGCGGTTGGTCTCGATCACGGCGGCGTAGTCCAGGTCCGGATCGAGCACCTCGGCGGCTTCCTCGAACGCCACGCGCCGCTCCGCGACGATCGGCGCGACGGCGGCGAAGCCCTCCGGGAGGTCGGCCACGACGTCGTCGTCGGCCGGGGCGACCGGCCCGTCGCCAGGCGGGGCGACCGGCCCGTCGCCAGGCGGGGCGACCGGCCCGTCGTCAGGCGGGGCGACCGGCCCGTCGTCAGGCGGGGCGACCGGGTCGGTCCCCGGCTCGTCCGCCGTCGGCGCGTCGTCCTCGCTCGTGGTCTCCGTGTCGGCGGCCTGCGCGGGCGTCTCGTTCGCCGCGACCGCGTCCTCGGGCGCGACGGGCGTGTCGGCCGCCACGCCGGCGGCCTGGCTGGCGGCCGGCGCCGGGGTCGCCGACGAGCCGCCCTGCTGCAGCCAGACGACCAGCAGCACGAGCGTGACGGCGGCGACGAGCGGGATGAGGAGGCGGGTCACGACCGGCCTCCGAGCATGGGTTCGCGGGGGAGTTCCATGGCGCGCAGTGTACGTGTTCATGCCACCGCGGGGCGTCGGCCGTTATCGTGTGGCCGTGAACTTCCACGATCTGCTCAAGACGCTGGTCGACCGCGGCGCCTCCGACCTCCACCTCCACGTCGGGCTGCCGCCTCTGGCGCGCTTGCACGGCAAGCTCATCCCGGTGGCCGACACGCGCATCACCCCCGCCTTCACCGAGAAGCTGGTGGCCGCGATGTGCGACGAGCGCCAGCGGAGCATGTTCGCGGAGCGGCATCAGGTCGACCTGGCCTACTCCGTCTCCGGTCTGGGCCGCTTTCGCGTCAACCTCTTCCGCCAGCGCGGGAGCGTCAGCGCCGTCCTGCGCATCATCGGCTCGGACGAGTCGATGCTCGCGATCGTCAACCTCCCCGAGGAGACGATCAACTACTTCCGCGACCAGGAGAAGGGGATCGTGCTGGTCACGGGGCCGACGGGGTCCGGCAAGTCGACCACGCTGGCGCGCATCATCGACGAGATCAACGCCGTCCACGGCAAGATGATCGTCACCATCGAGGACCCGATCGAGTACCTGCACCGCTCCAAGCGCTCGGCGATCGTGCAGCGCGAGATCGGCATGGACGCGACCACCTTCGCCGACGCGCTGGTCGCCGCCATGCGGCAGGACCCGGACATCATCATGATCGGGGAGATCCGCGACCACGCGACCGCGGCGGCGGCGCTGTCGGCCGCCCAGACGGGCCACCTGGTGTTCGCGACGCTCCACACGCAGGACTCGGTCCGCACGATCAACCGGATGATGGAGCTGTTCCCGCCCCACGAGCGCGACGTCGCCAGGATCCTGTTCGCGGAGGCCCTGGTCGGCATCGTGTCGCAGCGGCTCCTCCCGCGCGTGGGGGGCAAGGGTCGGGTGGCGGCGATGGAGATCCTGCGCGGGACGCTGCGCATCCGCGACCTCATCAAGGACGAGCAGCGGACCGGGGAGATCTACGACGCCATCCGCGACTCCCGCTTCGACGGCATGCAGCTCTTCGACGACCACCTGGCCGATCTGTACGGCCAGGACGTCATCAGCTACGAGACGGCCATGCACGCCGCGACGTCGGCGCAGCAGTTCAAGATGTCGGCCACGCAGGTCGACCTGGAGCGCGGACGCCAGACGGCGACCCAGTGGGGCTGAGGCCGCCGCCGCGCGCACCGGCTCGTCAGAAGGGGACGTCGCTCGCCGGCCCCGGCGAGCGGGCGGCCGGCGATCGGCCGCGCGCGCCGTAACCCTGGCGGCCGCGCTCCTCCAGCCACGGACGCGCGTCGAGGGCCACCGTGGCCGTGAGCCACGGGCAGGCCTCCACCACGGCCGGTAGGCCCTCGGGATCGACGCGGAGCCCCTCCGCGGCGAAGTGGATCGTCCCCGACCCCGTGCGCAGCCTCATCTCGACGGGCACGCGACCGGAGCGATCGTCGAGGCAGGAGCGCAGCTCCATCAGCTGGTGCGACCCCAGCTCGTCGAGATCGAAGGCCAGGATCGCCAGCTCGGGCCCCTGCTCGCGCCGGTCCCCCCGCACGAGCCTCTCGGCCACCAGCCGGAGCGCGTCCCCGTCCTGGCTGACCTCGCACACCACCACCGCCGGCACGTCCTCGGCGAGGGCGGCCGCGATGTCGTCGTAGGTGCGGCCGAAGGCGACGACCTCGCGGGCACCACTCACGTCGGCGATCTCGAAGCGGGCCATCATGCCGCCCTTGCGCGTCGGTCGCTTGACCACGTTCTGCAGCAGGCCTGCCAGGGCGACGCGAGGGCGGCCGCCGTCGGCGCCCTGCTCGCGCCACCAGCCGTCGAGCTCCGCGACGCTGCAACTGGCCGACTCCGTGAGGCCTGGATACTCCAGCATCGGATGGCTCGACAGGTAGAGCCCCAGCGCCTCCTTCTCCATGCGCAGCAGGTCGAGTGCACCGAGGGGTTCGGCGGCGGTGAGCGCCGGCGGCCGCACCTCGTCGATGCCGAAGAGACCGAGCTGCCCGAGACTGGCCTGCTCGCGCTGGGCGGCGCCCCAGCGCAGGGCGGGCTCGAGATGCTCGAGGAGCGAGGCACGGTCGCCGAGCGCGTCGAACGCGCCCGCCTTCACGAGCGATTCCAATGCGCGTTTGTTCACGAGCTGGGTGTCTACCCGGCGACAGAAGTCGAACAGGTCGCGGAAGCGCCCTCCCTGCTGGCGCTCGCGCACCAGGTGGTCGACCGCCGCGTCGCCGACGTTCTTCACGCCGTAGAGCCCGAAGCGGACGACCCCGCCGTCCGGCGTGAAGTCGCCACCCGAGGTGTTGATGTCGGGCGGCAGCACCTCCACGCCGAGGTGACGGGCGTCGGCGACGTACTGCGCCACCTTGTCGCTGTCACCGCGCTCGACCGTCAGCAGGGCCGCGGCGAACGCGACGGGGAAGTGGGCCTTGAGGTAGGCCGTCTGGTACGACAGCACGCCGTAGGCGGCGCTGTGCGACTTGTTGAAGCCGTAGTTCGCGAACTTCTCCAACAGGTCGAAGATGTGGTTCGCCTCGGGCCGCGGGATGCCTCGCTCGCGCGCGCCGCGCTCGAAGATCGCCCGCTGCTGCTCCATCTCCGCGACCTTCTTCTTGCCCATCGCGCGCCGCAGCAGGTCCGCCTCGCCCAGGGTGTAACCCGCCACCGCCTGCGCGATCTGCATGATCTGCTCCTGGTAGACGGGGATCCCGTAGGTCTCCTCCAGGATGGGCGCCAGGATCGGTGCCGCGACGGGGAAGTCGGCGTAGCTGACCTCCTCCTGGCCGTGGTGCCGCCGGATGTAGGTCGGGATGTTTTCCATGGGCCCGGGCCGGTAGAGGGCGGAGACGGCGATGAGGTCCTGGATGCGGCGCGGCTTCAGCTTGCGCAGCGTGTCGACCATCCCCGGCGACTCGAACTGGAACACGCCGGCGGCGTCGCCGCGGGCCAGCAGCTCGTAGGTGAGCGCGTCGTCCGCGGGGAAGGCGTCGGGGTCGAGCAGGGCGCCGTAGGTGTCGCGCACGATGCGCACGGCCGCCTCGATCAGCGACAGGGTGCGCAACCCGAGGAAGTCCATCTTGATGAACCCGAGGTCCTCGACCGAGCCCATGTCGTACTGGCACACGACCGGACCGTCGCCGCTGCGGAACAGCGGGGCGAGCTCGGTGATCGGGTCGCGGGCGATGATCACGCCGGCCGCGTGCACGGAGGCGTGGCGCGTCAGCCCCTCGAGGGACATCGCGACGTCGACGTACGGCTGGGCACCGGCAGCGTAGAGGTCGCGCAGCTCGGGGATCTCCTCGAGCGCCGTGCGGATGGGCACCGATCGGCCGAACACCAGCGGGATCAGCTTCGAGACCTTGTCGGCGTCGGCGAACGGCGCCTCCATCACGCGCGCCGCGTCCTTGATCGCGGCCCGCGAGGCCATCGTCCCGAAGGTCGCGATGTGCGCGACCTTGTCGTCGCCGTAGGTGCGGCGCACGTAATCGATGACCTCGCCGCGGCGGGCGTCCGAGAAGTCGATGTCGAAGTCGGGCAGGGACACGCGGTCGGGGTTCAGGAAGCGTTCGAAGAGGAGTCCGTAGGCGATGGGGTCGATGTTCGTGATGCGCAGCGCGTAGGCGACGATCGAGCCCGCGCCCGAGCCGCGGCCGGGCCCGACCGCGATACCCTGGTCCTTCGCCCAGCCGATGAAGTCGGCGACGATGAGGAAGTAGTCGGGGAAGCCCATGGCGACGATCACGCCGAGTTCGAACTCCGCCCGCCGCAGCAGCTCGATCGCGGTGGCGTCCGGCCACGAGGCCGCGAACGCCTCCAGGTGCGGCGACTCGTAGCGGTCGTACGGTTCGTCCTCGCGCTTGGGCCGCCGCCCCCGTTCGGCGTGCCGCGCCAGGCTCAGCCAGACGTCCTCCAGCGACGCGTCGCCGGTTCGGCCGCCGTCGGCGTGGGCGAGGTACGCGCGCCAGAGCGCCTCCGTGACGTGGTCCGGGTAGCGCCGGCGGAGGCCGGCGTAGGTCTGGATCCGCAGCTGCTCGGCGAGCGTCCGACCCGCCGGCAGCGGGAGTTCGGGCATCTGGTACACCCGCCTGCTGCCGATCGGCAGCTCCAGGGTGCAGCGGTCCGCGACGACCATCGTGTTGGCCAGCGCGCTCGGGTACGCGGACTCGGGGATCGCCGCCGCCATCTCGTCGGGCGTCTTGACGTAGAACTCGTCGCAGGGGAAGCGGAAGCGGTCGGGGTCCGACAGCACCGTCTTGGTCTGGATCGCGAGGAGCGCCTCGTGCGCGCGGGCGTCCGCCTTGCGCACGTAGTGACCGTCGTTGGTGGCGACCATCGCCACGCCGTGCCGCTGCGCCAGGTCCTTGAGGACGGGGTTGAGCCGCCGCTGCTCCTCGAGGCCGTGGTCCTGCAGCTCGATGAAGAAGTCGTCGCCGAAGACCCCGAGGAAGCGCCGCAGCACCTCATCGCCCGCCTCCGGCCCGACGTCGAGGATCGTGCGCGGCAGCTGCGCGCCTAGGCACCCCGAGAGGGCGATCACGCCCTCGTGGTGCTCCTCGAGCAACTCGAAGTCGATGCGCGGCTTCATGTAGAAGCCCTCGAGGAAGGCGCGGCTCGAGAGCTTGCACAGGTTCCGGTAGCCCTGCAGGTCCTTGGCCAGCAGCGTCAGGTGGTAGTAGCCGCCATCCAGACGCCCCTCGAGGCGGCGCTTGTCGAAGCGCGAGCCGGGCGTCATGTACGCCTCGAAACCGATGATCGGCTTGACGCCGGCCGCGGCGGCCGCCTTGCTGAACTCGACGGCGCCGTGCATGTTGCCGTGGTCGGTCATCGCCAGCGCGGCGTCGGACGGGCTGACCTGCTTGACCCACTCGACCAGGTCCTTGATGCGGGCCGCGCCGTCGAGCAGGCTGTAGGCGGTGTGCTGGTGGAGGTGGGCGAAACGCCGGGGCGTGCCATCGCTCATGCGGGCACCTTACCGCGGTCCGCCCGACGGCCCCGGCGATGGGCGTGGGTCCCGTGCCCCACGCGTTGACAGCCCCTAGGGCGCGTGGTACCTTCGGTGGGCTTGGCGCCGTAGCCAAGTGGTAAGGCAGAGGTCTGCAAAACCTCCATTCACCGGTTCGAATCCGGTCGGCGCCTCCACCACCCCGCTCCGGTCCCACCCGGACGGCGTCAACACGAACCGCGCAGGCGCGTAGCTCAGTGGGAGAGCGCTACATTGACACTGTAGAGGTCGCCAGTTCAATCCTGGCCGCGCCTACCAAGACGAAGCCGACGTGAGCGGCAGGCGGGAGGCCCCGATCAGGGGCCTCCCGCTTTCTGCGGCCGCGCGGATGGCGCCCGCACCGCGGGCCGCTCGCGCCCGCCGCGTTCACCCGGCCCGGACGCCGTAGTGCGCCTCGCACGCCTGCTCGCGGCCCCGCACGACGCGGTGGCCCTGCAGGGCGCCGCGGGTGGCCGTCACGACGGTCGCCTGGCGTTCGCCGCCACGGCCGTCATGGTAGATGACGACCCAGTCACCGGTGCGTCCCAGGCGATGCGCTCGAGCGGTGTTGGAGAACAGCGCCGTGTACTCGCGCTCGCCGCGGCGCGTGTGGAGGATGGGAAGCCACGCCTCGCCGGTCGGGTTGAACCGACGTGGCGCGATGGTCTGGAGTTCCCCCCGGGCGGCCGCCTCGCGGTACTCACGGTCGACGTCGAGGATCTCCGCCACGGGAGGTTCGTCGGCAGCCTCCGGCGATCCGGGGCGGACCCGCCCCAACCGTGCCTGGAGGACGTCGCGGATGCCGGCGATGCGCTTCGGGCCGAGACCGTGGATCGCATCGAGCCGCCCGTCGTGTGCCGCCGCCTCCAGCTCCTCGAGCGACCCGATCCCCAGGTCGTGGACCAGTCGGTCGGCGAGCTTGGGGCCGATGCCGGGCACCGTCGTCAGCACCGCTTCCGGATCGGCGTCGCCGCGGAGGTGCTCGAGCAGTGGCAGTCGGCCCGTCGTCACGAGTGTGCGGATGCTGCGGGCCAACCGTTCGCCGATCGTGGGGAGCGCCTCGAGGCCGTCCAGGCCACCCTCCGCGAGGATCGCCGCCAGTGGACGCTTCAGGTCACGGATCGTGCTCGCGGCACGACGGTACGCGGTGACGCGGAACGGGTTCGCCCGTTGCTCCTCGAGGAGCAACGCGACCTCGTCGAGGCGCGAAGCCACCGCTGCGTTCGCGCCCGTCGCACCGCTCACGTCATCGCGCGGCATCCCGGCCTCCTCGGGAACGATCGAGGGGGGTTCAGCCCGCCACGACCTCCGTGACGAAGCCGGGCATCCGTGGCGCCTCGAGGCCCATGTTCTCGTAGAGCCCGTCCGGCAGCGCAAGGTCGCCGACGAACAGCCGGCCGACGTGCTCGCCCGGCGCGGCGCCGCGTTTGGCCAGACCGATGCCCAGGGTCATGGTCGCGTTCACGACGTCGCCCGGCAGCGTTCCGTCGTCGGCCTTCAGGCCCGTCGGGACGTCGAGCGAGATGACGCAGCTGCCCTGGGCCACGAGCTGGTTGACGACGGTGATGACGTCGAGCGTGCGGCCGCGTGGGGGCCCCTCGAGGTTGGTGCCGATGGCGGCGTCGATCACCACCGAGAACTTCATCTTCGGAAGGCTGGTGCGCACCTTGACCGTCTCGTAGTGCCGCAGGTGCTCGAGCTGCTCCTTGGGCGTGCCCGAGTAGTTCTCCGCCTCGTGGGTCGGCACGACCCACACGCGCCGGCCGCGCGCCGCCAGCAGTCGCGCCGCCGCGAGCCCACCCGAGCCGTTGTTGCCGCGGCCCGCCACCACCAGGATCGTGCCTTCGGGGGCGTGGGCGTCGACCAACCGCACGACGTTGCGCGCCGTGTGCTCCACCAACAGGCGGCTGTCGAGGCCGTACTTGCCGGTCGCGAGCATGATCAGCTGCTGCATCTGGGTGCCGGTGATCCGCGGTACGGCGTCCCACGAGACGGTCGGGAAGCTCATCGGTCCCTCCTCAGCCGGCGACCGACTCGGCGAACGCCGAGAGGTCGGCGGTGCTGTACACGTTCTGGACGTCGTCGAGCTCCTCGAGCGCATCGAGGAAGCTCACCACGCGGGCGGCGGCGGCGGCGGCCAGCGCCGTGGTCGTCTGGGGAACCTTGGTCAGCTGGCTCACCTGCGGCTCGAAGCCGGCGCCCTGCATGGCGTCGACGACGTCGTACAGGGACGTCGGCGCCGTGTAGATGGTGGTGGCGCCCTCCTCGACCTCGATGTCCTCCGCGCCGGCCTCGATGGCGGCCTCCGCGACCGCCTCGTCATCGCGCTCGACGACGATGAGGCCCTTCGTCTCGAACTGCCAGGCCACGCTGCCGGAGAGGTTGCCGCCGCGCTTCGAGAACACGTGGCGCACCTCACCGACCGTGCGGTTGCGGTTGTCGGTCAGGGCCTCGACCAGCACCGCGATCCCGCCTGGGCCGTAACCTTCGTACATGACCGTCTCGAACGCGGCGCCACCCTCGGCGCTGCCGAGCGCGCGCTCGATCGCACGGTCGATGTTGTCGACCGGGACGTTGTCGCTCTTGGCGGCGGCCAGCGCGTTCTTCAGCGGCAGGTTCGCGCCGGGATCGCCGCCACCACCCTCACGCACCGCGCTCTGGATGGCGCGGATGTGCTTGCTGATCACCTTGCCCCGTTGGTTGTCGTTCGCAGCCTTCTTGCGCTTGATCTGCGACCACTTGTTATGGCCCGCCACGTTGCCTGCCTTCCATCACGCCCCCCGGGCCGGGCCGAACGCCGCGCGGTCGGCACCACCAAGGGGGCGTACTCATGAGGGGATTGTACCCCAGGGACGTGGCCGGCAGGCGCCTCGTCAGCGACGCTGCACCTCGTAGGTGTCCTCGAACACGCTGGCGTCGTCGAACCGCGCCAGGTCGGCGCGGATGGCCTCGGTCCAGGCGTCCAGGCCCCGCAGGCCCTCGTAGCGGGCGTCGATCCGCGCGGGCGACCACACCGCGCGCAGCCGCCACGTGCCCTCGGGCGTGCGTCCCTCGACGGGCTCGCGGGTCCCGACCGGGGGCACGCGGATGGGGTTGCCGCCAGCGTCGATGGGGAAGTCGCGGACGAGCACCGTGGCCCGCCCGGCGGGATCCAGCGCGGTGACCGTCAGGTAGCCGCTACGCCGTACCGCGACCCGGAAGGACATCTGCGTGCCCGGGTAGATCGTGCGCGGCGCGACCTCGAAGATCCTGAAGGTCTCGTCGCCGGGCAGCAACGGGCTCGGCTCCGGCGGCCGCGGGCGGTCGACGTTCGGGGTCGACCCGTCGGTCGGGGGTCGCGGTCGGTCGACGGAGGTGCCGCCACCGGCATCGACCTGCGGCAGGAAGGTCACCGTGCACGACGAGGCGAGGAGGGCGACGACGATGGCGAGAACGATCGAGCCGGGTCGACGGATGAGCATGGACGAACCTCCGGTGGCGACGGCGTGGGCGGGCGGCAGCGCGTCAGCGACGAATCTCGAAGCGGGTCTCCACCACGTCGTCGGGGCCGTAGCCATAGCCGCGGATCTCGAGGACGATCTGGGCCAGCCAGCCGTCGAGCGAACCCCTGCCGACGAAGCGGACGCGTTCGGGCGTGGGCTCGGGGGTGAAGTGCGCCCGCACCACGTGCACGCCCGTCGGTGGTACCGCGATGAAGACGTTACGACCAGGTGAGGCCGGGATCGACTCCACGCGGTTGCCGCGCACCGGGACGTTGCGCGCGATGACGTAGACGCTGCCGTCGGGATCGATCGCCGTCAGCGTCACGTAGCCGGGTTGGCTGGTGCGGATGCGGAACGACACCACACTGCCGACCCGGTAACTCGACGAGAACGACTCGAAGCGCTCGATCACCGCGCTCCGGATCGGGCGCGGACGATCGACCGACACGTCGGGGTAGAAGGTGATGGTGCAAGCGCTGAGCGTCAGCACGGCCGCGATGGCCATGAGGGTCGCGATTCGACGCGGGTGCATGGTGACTCCTCTCCGCTGGGCCGTGGGCCCGCTGGGCCGCGGGCTTGCGGGGTCACCGGCCCGCCGGGTCCTCGACCCGTTCTCCAGGGTACGACGGTGGGTCGCGGGCGGGTGAGCGGCGGCATCACACGACCGTCATCCGCGGTCGCGGCCGGGCCACGCGCCGTCGGACGCCGACGCGCGCCGTCGGGCACCGTCGGACCGACTTGAGTCTAGGGCACTCACATCTGCTAGACTCCGCGCGTGACCCCGCCGCGTCGTGACCCCTACCAGGTGCTGGGCGTGGCCCGTGACGCCGACGCCGAGGCGATCCGGCGCGCCTACCGCGAGCGGGCGTTGCGCGACCACCCCGACCGCAACCCGGGCGACGCCGCCGCCGAGGAGCGCTTCAAGGACGCGTCCGAGGCGTACGCGACGCTGCGCGATCCCGACGCGCGCCGGCGCTACGACGCGTTCGTGGCCGCCGGTGGGGTGGCGGGCCCCAGCGCGCGGGCCGCGGCGCCGCGCCCGGACTTCTCCACGGTCGACTGGCGCAGCGTCTTCCAGGAGGCCGACGTGCCGCTGGACTGGAGCCGCTACGGTGCGACGGGTGCCGTCCCGACGACCGGCCACGTCGTGTTCGACGTGCTGTTCAGGGGCGTCACCCGGGCGTTCCGCCAGGCGGGTCTGCTGCCGGGAGAAGGCCGCAGCGTGCCGCTGCGGCTCGACCTCGCGGCGGCCCGACGCGGCGGCGTGCGGCGCGTGCACGTACCGGGTCCGATCGTGTGCCCCGACTGCCGCGTCCAGGGAGCGCCATGCGCCACCTGCGGCGGGACCGGCGTCCTGCGCCGCGGGCTCGACGTCGACGTCCGCGTGCCGGCCGGCGTGCGCCCGGGGCAGCGACTCCGACTCCAGCGCATGGGCGGACCCGGGCGTCCGCCCGGCGACGCCTTCGTCGAGATCGACGTGGCGCTCCCCGCCGGGGTCCGGCGGGAGGGCCGCGACCTCGTCGCCGAGGCCTTCGTCACGCCCCTGGAGGCTTCACGTGGCACGGTCCTCCACGTGGCCGGGATGCCCGTGCGGATCGCCGCCGGCGCGCGTGACGGCCAGCGGCTGCGGGTGGCGGGCGGCGGCCTCGGCGGTGGCGATCTGCACCTGACCTTGCACCAGGACGTGTGGCGTGGCATGGCGCGGACGCTCGCCGAGGGCGTCGCGGGGCTGTGGAGCGAGACGGCGGCGGCTTGGCGCCGGCTCGCCACGGCCGGGAGGAAGGCATGAGCGACAACGACGAGCGAAGGCGCGGCGAGGCGGACGCCGCCGATCCGACCCTGGACAAGGACAAGCCGCTGTACGTGATCAGTGTCGCCGCCGAACTCGTCGACATGCACCCCCAGACGCTGCGGCTCTACGAGCGCAAGGGCCTGATCGAGCCCTCGCGGAGCGCGGGCAAGACGCGCCTGTACTCGCAGCGCAACATCGAACAGCTGCGCGAGATCCGCCGTCTCACCCAGGAACTCGGGGTCAACCTCGCCGGTGTGGAGGAGATCATCCGCCTGCGTCAGAAGCTCGACGTGCTGCAGCAGCGCATCGAGGACCGCATCGGGACCCTGCAGGAGCGGCTGCAGCTCGAGCTCAAGGGCGCCCGTGCCCTGCCCGCGCCGGCGGCCGACGACGAGGTCGCGTCCGCGGGCGAGACGGCCGCCGACGGGGAGGACGACGAGGCGTTGCGACGCGGCCTCGAGCACCTGCGGGACGACCTCTGATCGCGGCATAGTTCGCGTCGGGGACGGCGCGCCGGGCGTGGTACGCTCGCGCCCATGTCGTCCGCCCCCCAGCGCTCGGAGACCGATTCGGCGTCGCCCGCCGTCCAGACGGCCGACGTCGCCGCGTACCTGGACGCGAACCGCGAACGCGTGCTCGAAGAGCTGCTCGCACTGCTGCGCATCCCATCCGTCTCCACCGACCCGCGGCGGGCCGCCGACGTGGCGCGAGCGGCCGACTTCGTGGCGGACGCGCTCCGCCGTGCGGGCCTCGAGGCGCGGGTGCACCCGACCGCGGGGCACCCGGTGGTCACGGCGGCGTCCCCGCCGATCGCGGGTGCGCCGACCGTCGTCATCTACGGGCACTACGACGTCCAACCCGCCGAACCGCTCGCGGCCTGGGCGACGCCCCCGTTCGAGCCGGTCGTCCTCGACGGGCGGATCCTCGGGCGCGGCGCGTCCGACGACAAGGGCCAGGTCTTCGCCCACGTCAAGGCGGTCGAGGCGTTGCGGGACCTCGACGGCGGGCTGCCACTCAACGTCCGCTTCGTCGTCGAGGGCGAGGAGGAGATCGGCAGTCCCAGCCTGGCGGCGTTCCTGACCGAGCAGCGCGACGCGCTGGCCGCCGACGTGGCCCTGGTGTCGGACGGCGCGATGCTGGCGCCCGAGACACCGACGATCACCTACGGGCTCCGAGGGGCGGTCTACCTGACGGTTCGCGTCCGCACGGCGGCCCGCGATCTGCACTCGGGCGCCTACGGTGGCGGCGTCGCGAACCCGCTCGGCGCCCTCGCCGCCATGCTGGCCAGCCTGAAGGACGCCGACGGCCGGATCGCGGTCGCCGGCTTCTACGACGACGTCGTCGAGGTGGACGACGCGGAGCGCGAACGCATGGCCGCGGTCCCCTTCGACCGCGACGCCTTCATGGCGGAGGCCGGCGTCGCCGCGACCCCGGGTGAGGCGGGCCGCGGGCTGCTGGAGCGGCTGTGGGCCCGGCCCGCGCTCGACGTGCACGGCCTCGGCGGCGGCTTCGTCGGCCAGGGCATGAAGACCGTCATCCCGGCCGAGGGCATCGCCAAGCTGAGTTGTCGCCTGGTCGCCCGCCAGGACCCGGACCACATCGCGCGCCTGCTCGACGCGCACCTGCGGCGGGTGGCGCCCGAGGGGGTCGAGGTCGACGTCGTCGTGGAGGGCAGGGGAGAGCCCACGCTCACGCCCCTCGACCACCCGGCGGTCACCGCGACCGCCCGCGCGCTGGAGGCGGTCTGGGGTCGGCCCGTGGTGTACGCCCGCAGCGGCGGGTCGATCCCGGTCGTCGCCGACCTCCAACGGGTCCTGGGCGCGGTCCCCGTCCTGCTCGACATGGGCCTCGAGGACGACCGCCTCCACGCCCCCAACGAGAAGTTCGAGGTGCGCCACTACCTGCAGGGCATCCAGGCGTCGGCCGCCACCCTGCGGGCGCTCGCCGCCGCGCTGGGCCCGCGTTGACCGCCGTCCGACCGCGGGGGGCCACGTGCGGCTGACCACGCTGACGCTGCAGGGCTTCAAGTCGTTCGGAAACCGGACGGCCATCGAGCTCTCGCCCGGCGTGACGGCCGTGGTCGGACCCAACGGATCGGGCAAGTCGAACCTGCTGGACGCGCTGAAGTGGGTCACCGGCGGCGGGCGGGCCCGGGAGTTCCGGGCCGAGACGAGGACCGACCTCATCTTCCACGGGGCCGCCGGCAAGCGCGGCGTCGGCTTCGCGGAGGTCGAGGTCGAGCTCAGCGACGGCCGTCGCAGCATCAAGGTGCGTCGCGACCTCGATCGGTCCGGCGCCAGCCGCCTGCGCCTCGACGGCCGGGTGGCCCGCTTCCTCGACGTCGACGAGGCGCTGGCGGGCTCCGGCCTGGGCACCGCCGGGGTCGCGATGATCGGGCAGGGTGAGGTCGCGGGCGTCCTCATGGCCGATCCGACGACGCTGCTGCGCTACGTCGCGGAGGCGGCCGGCGTCGCCCGGCTGGCGAGTCGTCGCGAGCAGACCCAGTCGCGGCTCGACGCGGCACAGGCGCACCTGACGCGGCTCGAGGACGTGCTCGTCGAGCTTCGCGAGCGGATCGAGCACCTGCGGCACGAGGCCCAGGTCGCGACCCGCCACGCGGAGCTGACCCGCGAGGCGCTGGCCCTGCGCGTCACCGCCGGCCACGCGCGCGTCGCCTCGCTGGAGGCCGAGGCCGGCGCACTCCGCCAGGAGGTCGGTGCCGCGGAGCAGCGCATCCTCGAGGGCCGAGAGCGCCTCGCCGAGGCGCGTGCCGCGGTCGAGGCGGCGCGCGGCCGGCGGACCGACGCCGAGCGCGCGTACCGCGAGTCGCTGGCGGCCGCCGAGCGGGCGCAGGGCGTCCTGGCGCTCGCGCGGGCCGGCGTCCAGCGGGCCGCCGAGGGCCGCGCGGCGGCGCTGCGCGCGCAGGAGAGCGCGGCGCGCGAGGCCGCGTCGCTGGCGGCGACGCCCGAGCCGAAGGACCCCGGCGTCGACCTGCCGGCCCTGCAACGGCGGGTGGACGACGCCGAGGCCGGCGTGGCCGAGGCACGCGAACTGCGAACCGCCGCCGAGGCCGAGCTGGAGCGCGTGCGCGGCGGCCTCGAGGCGGCGAGGGGCCGCGAGGCGACGCTGAGGGCCGCCTGGTCGGCCTACCGGGCGCGATCGGCCGCGCTCGACGAGGAGCACGCCTCGCTGACGCGGGAGCGCGAGCTCCTGGCGGCGGAAGTGCCCGGTCCCGACGTCGGCGCCCTGGCCGCGGCGCGGGAGGCGGCGCGGAACGCGGTGGTGGAGGCCGAGGCCGAACTCGATGGCGCGCGGCGCGACCTGCAGTCGGCCCACGAGCTCCACGCCACCACGCACGGCGAGGCGGTGGCCGCGACGCGCGGCGCGCAGCAGGCGCGCGCGGCGTACGAGGCCAGGCGCGGTTACGCGCAGGGTCCCAGGGTCGCGCTGACCTCCGGGATCGCCGGCGTCCACGGCAGCGTCGCCGACCTCCTGCGGGTGGCGCCCGACCATCGGGCCGCGATCGCCGGCGCCTTGGGCCGCCGCGCCGAGTACGTGGTCGTCGACACGGCCGACACGGCCGCGCGGGTGCTGGCGGCCGTCCGCGCGGCCGGCGGCTGGGTGACGCTGCTGCCCCTCGAGCTGCTGCGCCCGCCGCGCGCCGACACCGACGGCGACCGCGGGATCCAGGGGCTGCTGGGGCGGGCGGCCGACGTCGTCGACGTGGCCCCGGAGTTCCGGGCCGTGGTCGCCCAACTGCTGTCGAACACCTGGCTCGTCGCGGACCTCGCGGGGGCGACCGCGATCGCCCGGCGCCACGCCGACCGCCCACGGCTGGTGACGCTCGAGGGCGACGTCCTCGAGTCGGGCGGCGCGATCTCCGGCGGCCGGCGCACCGGGGGCGCCACCGTCCTCGGCCTCGGCCGCGACCTTGAGCGGGCGGAGGGCGAGGCCACGGTCGCGGAAGAGCGCGTGGCCGCCGCGCTGGCGCAGCGAACGGCGGCCCAGGAGCGCGTTCGCGACATCCAGGCCCGGGCCGGCGACCTGCGCCGCCGGGCGGAGGAGACCGACGCCGCCTGGCGGGCGGCGGAGGCCCTGCGCGAGCGGCGGGCCGAGCGCCTCGCCGTGATCGATGCCCGCGAGGCCCGCTGGCGCTCGGCCCGCGACGAGTTGGCGGCGCCCGAGAGGGCGGAGGACGACGGCGAGGTGGCGGCCTGGGTCGCCGCCGAGAGCGAGGCGCGCTCCACCGTCGCGGAGGCCCGCTCGGTCGCGGAGGCGACGCTCGCCGAGGCGGCCGAGGCCCGGCGGGAGGCGGAGGTCGGCGGCGAGCGGTTGCTCGCCTTCGAGGCCGCCCGCATCGCCCACCACCAGGCGCTCGAACGCGCGGGCCGGCTGCGCGCCGAGTCGGTGACCCATGGGGAAGAGGTCGCGCGCTGGAGCGCGGAGGAGACCGCCGCCCAGGCACGCCGGCAGGCGGCCGAGGCGGCGCTGCCACGGGACCTCGACGCCCGGCGGAAGGCCTTCGAACGGGGCGACGAGGCGCAGCAGCGGGCGGAGGCGAGCCTGCGGCAGCACACGGAAGGGCAGGCGCGCGCGGGCGACGCCCTGGAGACGGCGAGGCTGGCGCTCGCCCGTCGGGAGGCCGCGCTCGAGTTGGCGCTGGACGAGCGCGCGGCCCTGCCGACGGGGGTCGAGCCCCTGCCCCTGAGCGAGCGCGTGGCGCGTGCGCGGTGGCGCGAGGTGGAGGCGGCGCTGGAGGCCCTCGGACCGGTCAACCAGCGGGCAGCGATCGACCACGCGGCCCAGTCCGAGCGCCTGAGCGAGCTCGAGGACGAGGGGGCGCAGGCCGCGGCGGCCGTCGCGGAGCTGGCGAGCACCCTGGCCACCATCGATGCGGAGACCACCGGGAGACTGAACACGGCCCTGAAGGGCCTCCAGGAGGGTTTCGCCGAGCACGTCAGGCAGCTGTTCGGGCCGACGGCCCTCGGGTCGATCGACGTGGAACGCGAGGGGGAACGCCCGGTCGGCGTGCGCATCCGGCTCCAGCCGCCGGGCAAGCGCACCGAGTCGCTGAACCTGCTGTCGGTCGGGGAGCGGACGATGGGGGCGATGGCCTTCCTCTTCGCCCTCATGGCCGGCGAGATCGGCAACCTGCCCATCGCCGTCCTGGACGAGGTCGACGCACCGCTGGACGAGGCGAACATCCGGCGCTTCTGCGGCTTCATCGAGGCGCTGTCGTCGCGCGGCACCCAGTTCGTGCTCATCACCCACCAGAAGGCGACCTTCGAGGTGGCCGACACGCTGTGGGGGGTGACCTCCGACGACGGCGTGAGCCGGGTCTTCTCGATCCGTCGCGAGGAGCCCAGCGGGCGCGCCGGCGTCGGCGCCGCCGGGTCGTGACGTCCTCGAGACGGCGGCCGCAGTCCATAACGCCGTTACAAGGGCGGCGTCCTCGCCACGGGGACCACCGGGCCGGGGAGCTTCATGGCGTCCGACGCGGCCACGGCCCCCCGTACCTTGCGCCCGCGGCACCTCAGCGGCGATGCTGTCCAGGAATCCGTTCGCCTCGGCCGGCGCGCGCCTCGGCAGGGGCGCCAGCGCCAGCGGTGGCGTCAGCGCCGCCAGCGGCGCGGAACAGGAGCAGGCCATGACCTACCCGCAGCCCTCACTGTACGCGCGCATCGGTGGCGCCGAGGTCGTCGCGGACCTCGTCGACGACTTCTACGAGCGCGTCCTCGCCGATCCCGAGCTCGGCCCGTTCTTCGCCAAGACGGACCTCGACAAGCTGCGGGCGATGCAGCGTGAGTTCTTCTCGGTCGCGCTCGGGGGGCCGGTCACCTACTTCGGTCGCCCGCTCGCGTACGCCCACCGCGGCCGCGGCATCGAGCGCCGCCACCTGCAGCGCTTCACCGAGCACCTGCTCGCCACCCTCGAGGGGCGGGGCATGGAAGAGCGGGACGTTCACGACGTCATCGATCGCATCAACGTCTACAGCAGCGACATCCTGGGGGGGCACGGCACGTCGGGCTGAGCGAGGGCGGGTCGGACGGCACGGTCACGGTGGTTCGACCTCCTGTGTTTGATAAGTTGTCTTATCACACCTGGTAGTTTCGCGAGCCTCACCGCCCACGCACGACCTCGAGCACCCAGGTCGTCCACGCGTCGAACGCCGGACCCCGCGGCTCGTCGGACTCCTGGTGGTGCATCGCGGGCAGCCGCACGAGGTCGAGCCCCGCCGTCGAGCCGTCGGGCCGGACGTTGTCGCGGACGTCCCGCACCATGCCGGCCACCTGCCCGCCGCTGCGCACCTCCAGCGAGCGCGCCACGTTCCACGGGACGACGTCGCCCAGGTCGAGCCGCGAGCCGACGCCGGGTACCTCGAGGACGTCACAGCCGATCCTGTAGGGTCCGTGGTCCGCCCATGGGCCGACCCCGGGCGCCAGCGCCTCCACCAGGCGGTCGGCGTGGTCGGCGTCCCAGCCGAGGCAGATCGGGTCGAGCAGCACCGAGGCGGCGAAGGGCACCTGCGGGTGCTCGAAGGCGAGCAGGTGGGCGAACTCGGTCCCGTGGGCGTACCCGAGCAGGACCAAGCGGGTGCCCCGATCGGGCCACAGAAGACCGTCCTGGACGGCGCTTCTAAGGTCCTCGGCGGCCGCCAGGTAGCCGCGGCCACGCTCCGGATGGTCGTCGACGTGGTTGCGGTAGGTCCACGCCTCGGCGTGGAGGCCCGCCGCCCGCCACACCGCCAGCGCCGCCGGCACCAACCGCTGCGCGAGGGCGTCGACGTTCTCGTCCGGCGGCGTGCAGGATCGTAGCGCGCAGCGCCCGGAGAAGGAGACGAGCAGGAGGTCGGGGCCCTCCCCCACCGTCGCCTCGCCCGCCCCCGCCGCGATCGCCGGGACGACGGGCGGCGGTGGGCGGTACACCGTCGATGGCTAGGCCGCCCAGGCGATCGACGCCAGCGGCAGTACCCACGCGAGGGCCAGCGAACGGAGGCGCGCCGCCCGGCGCCGCGCCCGGTCCGTCACTCCGCCGCCCAGCGCACCCGCCCTGGCCGCGTGTAGATCTGGTAGGTCAGGTCGCGCAGCAGCGACAGCAGCACCTTGGCCCCACGCGCGTCGAGGTCGGGCTCCGCCACACCTGGCGCGGGGCGCAGCGCTCGGCGCGCCTTGTCCTTCCAGCCGTCGTCGAGGCCGGTGAGTTCGAGGATCTCCTCGAGGTTCCGCTCGACACGCTCCTTGCCGTCCGGCGCCAGGTCGTCCTCGACCGCCCGCACCGCCCGGCGCGCCATGGCGCCGAAACCGTGGAACGCCTGCACCGACAGGCAGTCGAGCGCCTCCTTGATCGCCTGCGCGACCGGCTCGGGCACGTGCTCGTAGTCGTAGCTCTCGACGACCGGCAGCGCCATGCGGGGACGATCGACCCGCGCGGGATCCCAGTCGACGACGTCGTAGGAGACCGGCACCGGCGCGAGGCAGGCGTCGCAGTGGTACACGACCATGATCTCGCGCAGCTTGGCCGAGCGGGCGACGTTCTCGATGAGGTCCTGCATGCGGGTGAAGCTCGACCGTTGCCCGCAGTGCGGGCAGGTGCCCCCGACGCGCAACGAGTTCAGCGGCGCGGGCGGCTGATTGCCATAGAACTGAAGCATGCCTCTAGCTTAGCGCCGTCGACGCAGCGCAACCAGCGACGGCCGGCCGCTCAGTCGGACGGCAGGAAGACCCAGGCCTCCGGGCGACCCAGGTTGCAGTGGACGGCGCGGCCGAGGAGTCCGCCGGAGGCCCACGACAGGTAGAGCGCCACCCGGGCGGCGTGCCACGTCGCTCCGGCCGCCGGGCCGGGGGCCCGTGTGCCGTTCAGGACGGCAAGACGACGGGCCAGCGAGGGGATCGGATGGAAGATCGCCTCGACCGCCTCCGACCGAGAGGGCTCGTCGTCCTGGTCATGGTCGAGGGCCTCGAGCGCCGCCGCCAGCCGCAGCGGATCGGCACCTGCCGCGACCGCCGCGAGATCGGCGTGGTGAACGGCCCAACGGGAAGGGGTCGGCAGCACCAGGACGCCGACGAAGGAGCCCAGCGTTCCCAGGAGCGCCAGGCGGACGACGTCGGCGGCGCCGACCGGCGGGCCCCACGTGGCCACCGCCAACGCGACGGGCAACGCGTTCCAGAAGACCGCGAGCCACACCCCGCGATCGCGTGCGCCCGAGCGCTCGATCCACGTCCGCCGCAGGGCCTGGGCAGCGAGCGCCGAACGTTCCGGCGCCGACGTCCAGCGTTCGGCCCACGCCCACCCGGTCGCGAGCGGCGGGCCGTACGCGCCGCCGGTGACGTGGGCTTGCGGGGCCTCGATCACCAGCGTCCGCCGGCCGAGGTCGCCCAGGGCGCCGCGCCCGTCGGCTCGTCGTAGCTCGGTCTTCCCCACCGCGGCCGCGATCCACGGTTGCCCGGCGAGCAGCGCCAGCACCAGGGCCAGGTAGGCGGCCCAGGTTCCCCAGGCGCCGCCAGCGCGCGCGGCGAGCATCAGGGCCGTGCCGGCGAGCGTGAGGGCGAGGCCGTGCAGCAGCGCGCCGCGCCACCAGCGCTGCAAGAAGCCGGCGAGACGCTCACGGGTGCGCCCGTACTCGCGCGGGATCAGGAACCCGGCGAACAGATCGAAGGGCGCCAGCACGGCGGCCTGCAGCGCGACCGCGAGCGCGATCCATGCCGCGTCCGCCGCCCATGGCCCCGGCACCGTCAGCCACAGCCGGCCGGGCAGGCCCAGCAGCAGGGCGGCCGCGGACAGAACGGTGACCGTGCCGACGGCCGAGATCCCCAGGAACAGGCGTGCGCGGGCATACGTGAGCACGGGCGTCGAGGCTGCCGCCGGGGTCGTCATGCGGCGACGCTACCGGACGGGCGCCCCACCGTCTGCGACCCTGGCTCCGGTCGCGGTAGGGTCGCCCGCCCCCGTCCGCGCGGCGGCGATCGCCGGTGCGGGGTCGCTACGGCACCGTGCAGTCGCCCCAGGCGTCGACCGACGCGGCGAGCTCCGCGAGGTCGCCGTACACGCGGTCGGCGGCCATCAACGCTGCAGCCTCGAAGGTCCCGGCGACGGCCGCCACGCGCATGCCTCCGGCCCGACCGGCCTCCACGCCGGCGACCGAGTCCTCCACGACCCAGCAGCGTTCGGGCCCCACGCCGACACGCTCCGCCGCGAGGAGGAAGATGTCTGGCGCGGGCTTGCCGGCGACGACCTCATCACCGGTCACCGCCGCGTCGAAGAGCTCGAGGATGCCCGTGTTCGCCAACCTCGCGGCCATGCGCGGACGCTCGGTCGACGTCGCCAGCGCCAGGCGCCAACCCCGCTCGCGGAGGCCCCGCAGGAGCGGCGCGGCCGCAGGAAAGGGGCGGATCTCGCCGGCCTGCAACGCCGCCTCCTTGCGCGCGTCGTAGTCGGCCACGAAGGCGTCCGTCTCCACCCCGACGCCCTGCAGGCGCGGTGCCAACAGGTGACGCAGGTAGGCCCGGGGACGACCGCACACGGACCGCAGCTCGTGGTCGTCGACCTCGACGCCGCACGCCCGCAGACGTGCTTGCAGAAGCGCCAGGCTGGGCCGCTCGCTGTCGAGCAGTACGCCGTCCATGTCGAACAGGACCGCACCGACCTCGGGCACTCCGCTCATGGGTCGCCACCCTCCTGCGCCGGGCAGCGCGCGACGCGGGCCAAGGTTACCGCGGCCGGCGGGCCGCGCGCCGGGCCGGGCCGCCCGCGGGTCGCCCGCGTTGCCGCCCGCGGCCGCGGTCGGCTGCGATGATGACGACGATGCTCCGCCGCCCGCTCCGCCACCTGCTCACCGCGATCCTGCTCGTCGCGGCGGTCGCGATCGTCGCTGGCAAGGTGTGGCTGGCCGTGAGCGGCCCCTACCTCGAGGCGCTCCCCCTCTACCCCACCTGTACCGAGGCCGAGGCGGCGCTGGCCGACGACCGCCTGCTCGAGGCGCTGGAGCTCGCCGAGGCCGGCGGCTGCACGACCGTGCTGGCGGAGGCGGAGGCGCGGTGGCACGCACCGCTGGCCACCCTCGAACGGTGCGCGGCCGGTGTGTGGACCGGGGTCGGCGACGGCGCCGCCGGTGTCGCCTGCGCCGTGGCCAGCGATCTGTTGGTCTTCGGCGACGTGCGCGACCTGACGCGCCAGGGGGTCGCCTGGGGCCGCGGCGAAGCGACCGATCCCCTGCTCGTCGGGCTGTCGACCGCGGGCATCGTGTTGACGTTCGCGCCCCACGTGGGCGTCGGGAACGCGCTTCTCAAGACGGCGCGTCGCGCCGGTAGCCTGACGCGCGGCCTCGCCGATCGCGTCCTCTCGCTGCTGCGCCGCGGTGCCTGGGGCGCGCTGGCCGACCTCTCGACGGATGCGGCCCGCGTGTCGACGAGGCTCGGCGTGGCGCGCGGCACGCGGGCACTGGCGTACGCCGACGATGCCGCCGACCTCGCGTCGCTCGCCCGCTTCGTCGAGCGGGCGCCGGCACCACTGCTGGCGCTGCGCTGGGGCGGCAAGCAGACGCTGCGCCTGGCCGACGACGACGCGCTCTACCGGACCGCCTTGGCCCGCGGCCCCGAGGGGCTGCGGCTGGCCGCCGAGCGCGGCGGACGCGCGCTGCTCGCCCGCCAGCCGCTACTGATCACGCTCGGCAAGGCCATCGTCAAGCACCCCGACGAACTGGCGGGCCTGCTCGCGCGCTGGGCGACCTGGCTGCTGCGCTGGGTGACCTGGCCGTGGGCGCTGCTGGCGTCCGGCACGCTGGTCATGCTGGCCCTCGCGGCGCGGCCCGGCCGCCGGCGGCGGTCGTCGCGCCCGCGCGGTGGGTCGGTGGCGGTGGCGCCCCCGCGGGCCCCCAACTAGTTCACACGTTCACGAGCAATTCGCTCGTGACCTCGTGCCGGCGGCGTCGATTCAATCCTCCTCCGTCACGTCCTCGATCCACGACAGGCCCTTCATCATCGCCGGGAAGCCGAGCGTGGTGGCGGCCAGGAACGCCACGTGGCGCACGTCCTCGCCGCCGATGCCGGCCTCCAGCGCCTGGCGCGTGTGGCTGTGGGTCGCGCCCTCCGACCCGGCGGCGAGCGCCAGGGCCAGCTTCACGAGGCGGCGCTCGCGCTCGGAGAGCGGGCCGGCCTCGTGGGCGGCAGACGCGAAGCGCTCGTACGCCTCGGCCAGCTCGGGGTGCTCGCGGTGCAGGCGCAGGTAGGGTGCGGGTTTGCTCATGCTGCCTCCTCGGGCCCGAAGCGGGCCTGCCTCCATGCTACCCGCGGCCGCGGGGCCCTGCGGCGGCCGGCGCAGGGCACGGCGCCCGCGGGCGCCGACGTAGCATCGAGGCATCGTCCGGGACGGCGTGCCGGGCCGACGGTCCACGGTGGCCGGCGCGAGGTCGGCGTCCGCGGTGCGCCGCCGGCCGCGACGGTGGAGGTGGTGCATGCGCGACGACGCGTTCGTGCTCGGGGTCAACTACTGGCCGCGACGCAAGGCGATGGCCTGGTGGTCCGATTTCGATGCGCAGGAGGTGCGCGCCGAGTTCCGCACGATCGGCGACCTCGGACTCGACGTCGTGCGCGTGTTCCTGCTGTGGGACGACTGGCAGCCCACGTCGGCGTCCGTCGCCGAAGCCTGCCTGGCGAACCTCGGCCGCGTCCTGGACGCCGCCGCCGAGCTCGACCTCGGTGTCGACGTCACCTTCTTCACCGGGCACATGAGCGGCCCCAACTGGGCGCCCGCTTGGCTGCTGCGCGAAGGCCCGCGCGACCCGGGGCCCACACCGCGGACGGTGGTCAGCGGCGGCCGGCGCGTAGGGCTCGCCTACCGCAACCCGTTCCACGACCCCGAGGCGCTGCGCGCGGCCGAGACGCTGCTGCGCGCCGTGGTCGGCCGCTACCGGGACCACCCCGGCGTGTGGCTGTGGAACCTCGGCAACGAGCCCGACCTCTTCGCCTGGCCGGCGTCGCCCGCCGAGGGGCGCGCGTGGGTCCGGCGCATGGCCCGCGTGATCCGCGAGCTCGATCCCCATCACCCGGTCACCTGCGGCCTGCACGTCGACAGCCTGCTGCAGGACAACGGCCTGCGCGTGAGCGACGTCTTCGCCGAGACGGACGTCGCCGTGATGCACGGCTACCCGATGTACGCTGACTGGGCCAGGGGCCCGCTCGATCCGGACTTCGTCCCGTTCACCTGTGCCCTCACCACGGCGCTGAGCGGCAAGCCGACGCTCATGGAGGAGTGGGGCGGCTGCACGGCGGCGCCGGGCGAGCCCTCGCACGTCATGCGCTGGAGCCACGACGGCGTCGAGCGGACGCAGTTCATGGCGTCCGAGGACGACCTCGCGGCCTACGTCGCCGCGGTCCTCCCGCGGTTGGTCGAGGTCGGCGCGACCGGCGCGATGCTGTGGTGCTTCGCCGACTACGCGGAGGCGCTGTGGGACCGGCCCCCGTGCGACGAGGCCCAGCACGAGCGCTTCTTCGGGTTGGTGAGGCCCGACGGCTCGCTCAAACCGCACGCCGAGGCCGTGCGCGCCTTCGCACGCACGCGGCCGCGGGTCCGGCCAGCGGCGCGGCGCATCGAGCTCGACGTCACGCCCGACACCTACTACGCGGACCCCGCCGGCCACGCCAAGCGCCTGTACGCCGGTTACCTCGCGCGCAGGTGACGGCCGTGAGCGAACGCCGCTGCCCCACCGCCCTCGCTGGGGGCGCGGCCAGCGGCGCCTGCCAGATCGAGGGCGGTTCGCGCGCGTGCGGGCACGGACGGTCGATCCGCGTCGCCCCCTAGGCGGCCCCGAGGCGCCCCGTGCGGGTGTCATGGCCTTGTCAGGTGGGCGGCCGCTATACTGCCGCCCTCGACCCCACAGGCCCGACCCGGAGGCGACGATGATCCCAGTCGTACGGCGCACGTGAACCCCTTCGTCCTGTTCCTCGGCGATCCCCGCGCGGCGGACCCCAGCCTCGTCGGCCCGAAGGCGGCCCACCTGAGCGCGCTCGCGGCCACCCACCCGGTGCCGCCCGGCTTCTGCCTGACGGCCGAGGCTTACCGCCGTGCCCACCGCGCCGGCGGCATCGACCCGGAACTCAGCCGCGCCATCGTCGAGGCGTACACCCGACTCGTGGGCGACGCCTCGCCGCCGCCGCCCGTCGCGGTGCGCTCCTCGGCGCTCGACGAGGACGGCCCGGCCGCCTCCTTCGCCGGCCAACACGAGACGATCCTCGGCGTCGTCGGCCTCGACGCCGTGCTCGACGCGGTCACGCGCACCTGGGCCTCGCTTCACAGCGGCGCCGCCCTCGCCTACCGGCGCGACCACGGGCTGCCGGAAGACGGCCTCGCGCTCGCCGTGCTCGTGCAGCGCCTGATCGTCGCGGACGTGTCCGGGGTCGCCTTCAGCGTCGACCCGGTGTCCGGTCGGCGCGACCGGATGGTCGTCAACGCCACCTGGGGGCTGGGTGAGAGCCTGGTCGCCGGGCACGTCACGCCCGACGGCTGGACGCTCGACAAGACGGACCTGCAGGTCGTCGAGGCCCGACCCAGCGAGAAGGGCAAGATGACCGTCCTCGCCGACGGTCGCACCCGAGAGCTAGCGGTGCCGAAGTTCCTCCGGGAGCGGCCGGCGCTCGCGGACGACGACCTCGCCGCCGTGGCCGAGCTGACGCGCGACCTCGAGGCGCACCAGGGGTGGCCGGTGGACGTCGAGTTCGCGGTGGCGGACGGCGAACTCCACCTCCTGCAGTGCCGCCCGGTGACCGCGCTGCCCGACGACACCACCGTGGACGAGGCGCTGGGCGAGCTGCCGGCACCGTGGGTCGAAGCGGAGGACCCCACGCGCGCGTGGCGGCGCGACCGGATGCACGTCCCCGGCCAGATCACCCCCCTCGACTTCGAGCTCATGCGCCTGGCGGTCGAGGAGGGCATCACCCACGGAGCGCGACACTACGGCATCCCGATCGCCTCCCTGAGCCGACGCTTCTGGACCTACTACTACGAGTGCAACCTGACGCCCGACCTGCCGGCGTCCGAGGCACGGGAGGTCAAGGCGTCGGGCGAGGCCACGTACCGGGCCGTGATGGCCGACTTCGAGGGCACCTGGCGCACGCGCTGGCGGCCGGAGCTCGAGGCGCATCTGGCGTTCTGGGACGCCTTCGACCTCGCCGCCGCCTCCGACGCCGAGCTCCTCGCGCACCTCGACGAGACCCACGCGCGCCTCGCGCGGCTCTGGCGCCTCCACTTCGAGCTCGGGATCCCGCTCCTGCGCGCCCGCGGCCAGTTCCTGCCGTTCTACCGCGAGCTGTTCCCCGACGCCGACGAGCTCGACGCCGTCGACCTCCTGCAGGGCCAGGACAGCCTGACCACGCGTGCCGGCGCCGCCCTGTGGGACGTGCGCGACACGGTGGCCAGCGTCCCCGGGCTGCCCGAGCGTCTGCGCGCGTTGCCACCCGAGGGCGTCGCTGCGGCGTTGCGCACCTGGCCCGAGGCGGCCGACGCGGCCGCCGCCTTCGACGCGTACCTTCACGAACATGGGCGCCGCACGCTCTACCTCGCCCTGACCGCGCCGAGCCTCGCCGAGGACCCGACCCCAGTCGCGGCCATGCTGCAGGACGCCCTCGCCGACCCCGAAGGCGACCCACGCCGCCGGCATCGGCGGCTGGCGGCCGATCGCGACCGCCGGGTCGCGGAGGCCCACGCGCGGCTCGCCGGGTTCCCGTCCCCCGTGCGACGCGAGTTCGCGGCGCAGCTGGCGAACGCGCAGTTCGCCGCAAGACTCGACGAGGACCACGCCTACCTGCTCGACTACGGCGGCAGCGCCGCCGTCCGGCGGGTCGTGCTCGAGGTCGGCCGGCGCCTTGCCGCCTCCGGATCCTTCGCCGCGGTCGACGACGTGTTCCTGCTCACGTGGGCCGAACTGCGCGCCGCGCTCGCCGAGGGCGGCGATCTCACATCGCTGATCGACACGCGACGCGGTGAGATGCGGCGCTTCGCGGACGCGGACCCGCCCGAGCACATCGGTGTGCCGCCCGGTCCTGCGGCGTCCCAGGGCAACGACCTCGCCGGACGGCCGCCGGCCGAGACGCGCGAACCCGACGTCGTGACGGGCAACCCCGGATCGCGGGGCATCGCCCGCGGGCGTGCACGGGTCCTGCGCGACCTGAACGACGCCGGCGCCCTGCGGCCCGGCGAAGTGCTGGTCGCGACGACCACCTCGCAGCCCTGGACGCCGCTCTTCGCGATCGCCGCCGCCTTGGTGACCGACACGGGCGGCGTCCTGAGCCACACGGCCGTCGTGGCGCGCGAATACGGGCTCCCCGCCGTCGTCGGCACCCGCATCGCCACCCGCCGCCTCCGCGACGGCATGCTGCTCGAGGTCGACGGCGACCGCGGGACGGTGCGCCTCGTGTCCGAGGCCTGATGCCCGGGCCGGCGCGCCCAGCGACCGGCGACGTGATCGGCGCCGCGCTGTTCGCCGGCGTGTTGGCGCCGCTCAACTCGACGATGATCGTGGTGGCGCTCCCCGAGGTGCTCGCCGACCTGGGGGCCTCCCTGACCTGGGGGAGCTGGATCGTCGTCTCGTACCTGGTGGCGATGGCCGCCGTCCAGCCGCTCGGCGGTTCGCTCGGCGACCGCTTCGGTCGACGCCGGCTCCTGCTGCTCGGGCTCGGCGGCTTCGCCATCGCCAGCGCCGTGGCCGCCTTCGCGCCGACCGTCGAGGTCCTCATCGCGGCCCGCACGGCCCAGGCGGTCACCGGCGCCAGCGCCATCCCCAATGCCACGGCGCTGGTGCGAACGCTCGTTCCGGTCGGCGCCCAGGGTCGCGCGTTCGGTGTGATCGGCGCCGGCATCGGCGTGGCGGCGGCCGTCGGGCCGCCCCTCGGCGGGTTGGTCACCGACGCGTTCGGCTGGCGCTGGATCTTCGCGCTCAACCTGCTCGCGCTCGGGCCCGCCATCGCGCTGGCCGCGCGGCTCGTCGAGCCGGGCGGGCGCACGGCGGGCGGCCGCTTCGACCTCGCGGGGGCCGGCCTGCTGCTGACCGCGCTCGTGAGCCTCGCCCTCGCCACCACCGTCTGGCGCGTGTCGGGTGTGCCGTGGCCGGCGGTCGCCTCGCTCGCGCTGACCTCGCTCGTGGCGGCCGGGTGGCTGCGTCGCCACGTGGCCCGCACGCCGTCGCCCGTCGTCGACCTGCGGCTCTTGGCGCGCCCGGGCTTCCTGCCGGCAGGGGTATCGATCCTCGCCTCCAACCTGACGATGTACACGATCCTGCTGGCCCTGCCCGTGTTCCTCGCGCAGCTCGTCGGCTGGGGCGCGCGCGACGTCGGGCTGCTGCTGGCGGGCATGTCGCTGCTCATGCTGGTCTTCGGGCCCGTCGGCGGTTGGCTCTCCGACCGGGTGGGCCGCCGCGCGCCCGCCCTGGCCGGGACGCTGATCGCGATGGTCGGCACGGCGCCGCTCGTCGCCGTGTCGACCAGTTGGACGTGGCCCGCCTACCTCGTCCCGCTGGTCGTGATCGGCAGCGGCATCGGCCTGGCCGGTGCACCCGTCCAGGCCGCAGCCCTGCAGGCTGCGCGGGCGGGCGAGGCGGGCCAGGTGGCGGGCGTGTTCTCCACCATGCGCTACCTGGGCAGCATCCTCGGGGCCGCCGGCATGGCGGCGATCCTGGGCGGCGCCGCGGACGAGGGCGCTTTCCGTGTGCTGTTCGCGTGCCTGGTGCTGGCGGCGGGCGCGGCCGCCGCCGCGTCGTCACGGCTGCCCCGTGGGGTCGAGCGCACACGTTCGGCATCGTTCGCCGGCGGCCCGCGCGCAGCGCGTCGCGCCCGCTGACCACGGCCGGCGCCGCTGCACCCGACCGTCCCCGGGCGGTACGATGCCGCGACGTACGGGAGGACCCGATGCCGAACGCCATCCCCGCGAGGGGGGACCCGACCTACGCCGAGGCGTTCGCCGCCTTCGAACGCGATCACCCGGGCTACGCGTCCGCGGCGCTCGATGCGGAACGCGCCACCGACTTCGCCCGCCTCGACCGCAGCGGCGACGTCTACCTCGACTACACGGGCGGCGGCATCTACGCCGAATCGCTCGTGCGTGAGCACGCCGAGCTGCTCACGGGTCGGGTGTTCGGCAACCCGCACTCGACCAACCCCACCTCCGTCGCGATGACCGAGCGCACGGAGTCGGCGCGCCGCGCGGTGCTCGCCCACTTCGGCGCCGATCCCGACGAGTACGTCGCGATCTTCGCCGCGAACGCCAGCGGCGCGCTCAAGCTGGTGGCCGAGTCGTTCCCCTTCGCGCCCAGCGGTGCGTTCCTGCTGACCTACGACAACCACAACTCCGTGAACGGCATCCGCGAGTTCGCCCGCGCGCGCGGCGCCGACGTGGCGTACGCGCCGGTTCGCCCGCCCGACATGCGCATCGACGACGTCGCGCTGCGGCGTGCGCTCGACGCCCCCCGCGGCCATGCCCGGCGTCTGTTCGCCTACCCGGCGCAGTCGAACTTCTCGGGCGTCCTCCATCCGCTCACCTGGGTCGAGCGCGCCAGGGAGCGGGGCTGGGACGTGCTGCTCGACGCCGCAGCGTTCGCGCCGACGCACGCGCTCGACCTCGGCACGGTGCGCCCCGACTTCGTCTCACTGTCCTTCTACAAGATGTTCGGCTACCCCACCGGCGTCGGCGCCCTGCTGGCGCGCCGCGAGGCCCTCGGCTGGTTGCAGCGGCCATGGTTCGCCGGCGGCACCATCGCCTACGCCTCGGTGAGCGAGCCGCGCCACGACCTGCACGAGGGCGCCGAGGCCTTCGAGGACGGCACCCTCAACTACCTCGCGCTGCCCGCCGTGGAGGCGGGGCTGAAGCGCCTGGCCGACGGTCGGCAGCCGGCGATCGACGCCCGCGTCATGGCGTTGACCGGCTGGACGCTCGGCCAGCTGGTGGCGCTGCGGCACGGCAACGGCCGGCCGCTCGTTCAGGTGTACGGGCCACTCGACACGGACGAGCGCGGCGGCGCCATCGCCCTCAACCTGCATGGCGCGGACGGCGCGCTCATCGACCACCGCGAGGTGGAGCGGCGGGCGAACCGGGAGCGGATCTCGTTGCGAACCGGCTGTTTCTGCAACCCCGGGGCCGGCGAGGCCGCGCTGGGCATCTCGGGCGACGAACTCGCCAGCTGCTTCGGCGCCCACGACCGCATGACGATCGACACGTTCCGCGGCTGCCTCAGCGACAAGGGGAGCGGCGCCGTGCGGGTGTCGTTCGGACACGCGAGCACGTTCGCGGATGCCTTCGCCCTGGTCCGGCTGCTCGAGGGCTTCCGGGCTTAGCCCGAGCGCCACCGACCGCGCGGCCCGAGCCTCCTCAGCCGCCAGCGCGGGACAGCTGAAGCGTCGTGATGCAGGTGGGGCTGTCGTCGTGCGTGGTCACGACGCCGACGGTGCGGTAGCCGTCGAGCTCGAAGCTCAGTTCGATCGCGTGGCCGCGGGGCAACCACAGATCGACGAAGCCGTTCGCCATCGTCGGCCGCACCTCGTCGATGACCACGCTCCCGTCGGCCAGCACGGCCCGCACGTGGAAGGGCGCGGCGACGAGTTCGCCCTGGCAGCCGGACATGGTGTGGGTGAGGCAGGGATGCGTGTGGACGAGGTAGGGGGCGACCGACACCAGCATCACGTCGTCGGGCAGGGCGATCTCGACCTCCTGGCCGTCGGGGAAGGCGAAGTGGACCGCCTGCGGCGTCACGTAGCTGGTGACGGGTTGGCCCTTCCAGGCGTTGGCCAGGTCCATGGCGGCGACCGCGTCGGCCCCCTGGAGTGCGGCCGGCGTCGCGGCGGGCACCTGGGCGTGGGCGGCGGCGCCGAGCACGAGGGCGAGGACGGCGAGGTGGACGATGCGTGCGAGCGAGGGGAGCCTGGGCATGCGCCAGGATAGGCGGCGCCGGTCGACCGCCGGTGAAGCGCGTGTCAAGCCGGCGTAAGGCGGCCGGGACGCGCGTCCGGCCATCGCCTGCGGGCGGATCAGCCGTCTTCGTCGCCGGCGAGTGCCGCGAGCAGACCGGCGCGGTCGAGCGTGGGGCCCCCCTCGTCCGCGAAGCTCGCCCGCGGTGACGTCGTGACGTCCAGCGTCGCCTGCACCCCGGGGTCCTCGAGGAAGCGCGACAGCCGCTGGAGCCCCTGCCGGCCGAAGAGCGCATGGACGATGTCGAGGCGCTCGCGCGCCCGCGTCACGGCGACGTACAGCAGGCGCTTCTCCTCCTCGAGCTCGCCGTCGTCGCCGTCGCGGGCGGCCCGGCGCACGGCCCACGGGCTGGGCAGCGTGCGGTCGTCGACCCCCACGAGCACGACGTGGTCCCACTCCAGGCCCTTCGCGGAGTGGATCGTCGAGATCGTCACCGGGCGCAGCCCCTCGGCGGCGTCGGGGGCGCCGGCGTTGACCGCCTGGCGGGTGGTCTCCGGGTCGAGGGCGAGGTCGGCGAGCAGCGCACCGAGGTCGGCGTAGCGCTCGACGACGACGCGGAAGAAGGCGAGGTCCTGCTGGCGGTGGGCCTCGTGGGGGTGGCGGCGCGCCAGCACCGGCAGGTACCAGGCGAGGAGGTGATCGTAGCTCTCGGCCACCGACGCGGCCCGTTCCGCGCGGTCGAACGCAGCGAGGAGTTCCTGCAGCGCCGCGCGTGCCTTGCCGCTCGCGGCCTGCTCGCCGCGCCGCCGGGCGCGGGCGAGCGGGCCGCCGTCGCCGGTCGCCGCCAGCGCGTCGGGGTCGGAGAAGTCGGCGAACAGGCGGGCGGCCGTGGTCTCCCCCACCCCGTCGAGCAGCTGCAGGAGCCGCAGCCAGGCGAGTTCGTCGAAGCCGTTGTGGAGGACGCGCAGCCCGGCCAGCAGGTCCTTGACGTGGGCGGCCTCCGTGAAACGCAGGCCGCCGAAGACGGCGAACGGGATCTTGCGGCGCAGCAACTCGCCCTGCAGCGGCACGCTGAGGTAGGCGTTGCGCACGAGCACGGCATGAGCGCCGAGGGCGCCCGCGTCGCCGAGCCGCTCCTGGAGGGCATCCGCTACCAGGTCGGCGACCGCGCGCTCGTCCTCGACCACGGTCAGGCGCGGACGCTCGCCGCCGGGACGGGCGGCGGCCCGCAGCGGTCGATCGATGCGACTCTCCATCTGCGTCATGACGGCGTTGGCGACGTCGAGGATCGCCTGGGTGCTGCGGTAGTTGTCGGTCAGGTGCACCACCGCGGCGCCGGGCACGTCGTCGGCGAAACCGACGATCTTCTCGTGCCGCGCGCCCCGGAAGCCGTAGATGCTCTGCTTCGGGTCGCCGACGACCATGAGGTTGCCGTGTGGGGCGGCGAGTGCGGTCGCGATGTCGGCCTGCCAGGCATTGACGTCCTGGTACTCGTCCACGAGGACGTAGCTCCAGGCGGCGGCAACGCGCTCGCGGACGTCGGGCGACCCCAGCAGCTTGGCCGCCATGACGAGGACGTCGTCGTAGTCGACGTAGCCTCGCTCGAGCTTGTACGCGGCCCACGCGCGGCGCACGCGCCGCAGCGTCTCGACCTCGTCGACGAAGTCGGGCAGGTCGCGCCCGACGACGTCCGAGAGCGGTGCGCGCAGGTTGGTCGCCCGGCTGAACGCCGCCTGCAGCGCCCCCTTGCGCGGGAGCCGGCGGCGGCGATCACGCTGCAGGCCGAGTCGCTGCACCACCGCGGCCACGGCGTTGGCGGCGTCGTCGGTATCGATGATCGTGGGCGGCCCGCGGAGCCCGAGCGCCCGGAAGTTGCGGGCGACGATGCGGAAGGCCACGTGGTGGAAGGTGCCGCCGTCGACGCGCCGCGCGAGCGGGTGCCGGAGGGCGGCGCGCTCGAGCATCTCCGCCGCGGCCTTGCGGGTGAAGGTCATGAGCAGCACACGTTCGGGCGCCACGCCGCGCTCCAGGAGGCGGGCCGTGCGCTCCTCGATGACGCGCGTCTTCCCCGTGCCCGCGCCGGCCACCACGAGCAGCGGGCCGTCGAGCCGTTCGCTGGCCTCGCGCTGGGCCCGGTTGAGCGTGGGGGTCTCGTCGCTGGACATGCTCGAGCGCGATGGTACCGCTCGGGCGGAGGGCGCCGCGCCGCGCCGGTGCTACGCTCGGCGCATGACGAGTCTGGAACGCATCCGCCAGCGCGGTCACGTCCGTTGGGGCTTCGTCGGCTGCGGCGACGTCACCGAGGTGAAGTCGGGCCCGGCGTTCTCCCGCATCCCGGGGAGCTCGGTCAGCGTCGTCATGCGCCGCGACGCGGAGAAGGCGCGCGATTACGCCGCCCGCCACCAGGTGCCACGCTGGACGGCCGACGCGACCGAGGTCATCGAGTCCGACGACGTCGATGCCGTGTACGTGGCGACCCCGCCCTCCAGCCACGCGGACTACGCGCTGCGGGCGGTGGCGGCCGGCAAGCCCGTCTACGTCGAGAAGCCGCTCGCGCTCGACCGCACCACGGGCGAGGCGATGGTCGCCGCCTCCTCGGCGGCCGACGTCCCGCTCTTCGTCGCTTACTACCGACGCGCGCTCCCGCGCTTCGAGTTCGTTCGGGCGCGTCTGCAGGACGGCAGCATCGGTGAGCCGACGATGGTGCAGTGCGAGCTCCACCAGCCGCCGCCGAGCGATCCGGACGCGCCAGGCTGGCGCTGGCGGTCCGACATCGGGGGGGACGGCCTGCTGATGGATCTCGGCAGCCATGGCCTCGATCTCCTCGACCACTGGCTCGGCCCGATCGTCGAGGCGCGCTCGTTCACGGCCCGCCGACTCCCGTGGGCCGACGTCACCGATGAGATCGTCGCGGTGCTGCGGTTCGAGAGCGGCGTCCTGGGCAGCGCGGCATGGGGCTTCGCGGGCCCGACGCGGGCCGACCGCATCACCGTCGTCGGGTCCGCCGGATCGGTGTCCGTGCCGCTCTTCGCGGACGCTCCCGTCCGCGTCTGTGACGAGCACGGCGCCTGCGTCGAGCACGCGATCGCCCACCCGGCGCACGTCCAGGAGCCGCTGATCCGCGCGATCGTCGAGGAGCTGCTCGGGCGCGGCAGCGGCTCGCCGAGCACCGGCGTCAGCGCGCTCCGAACGCAGGCCGTCCTGGGCGCGCTGCTCGAGCGCGGGTGAGCGAGCCCGCCACCCGTCCGTGACCACGGACTCGCTCCCCCACGTCCTGGCCGACGGCGCCGCACGGCACCCGGGGCGGCTCCTCCTGTCCTTCGAGGGCGACGCCTACAGCTATGCCGCCTTCACGGCGCACGTGGCCTCGGCGGCGGCCGCCCTCCGCGACTGGGGCCTGCGTCCCGGGGACCGGGTGGCGCTCTACCTCGGCAACACGCCGAGCTACCTCGTGGCCTACCTCGCCGCGTTGTGGTGCGGCGCCGCCGTCGTACCGGCCAACACCCGCTACCGCGGGACCGAGCTGGGGCACATGCTGCGCGACGCCGGGGTGCGGCTGGTGGTGACGGACGACGAGGGCGCCGCCGTGGTGGCGGCGGTGAGACCGACGACGCCATCGCTCGACGCCGTCGTATCGCTGACCGGCGCGCCCGCCGAGGACCGGCGGATCTGGTCCGCCCTGACCCCGTCCGACGGCGCACCGCAACCGCCCGCCATCGCCGCACGGCGCGACGCCCTGGCGCTGATCGCCTACACCTCCGGCACCACGGGCAGGAGCAAGGGCGCGATGCTCACGCACGGCAACCTGCTCGCGAACGCACGCGCCGTCGGTCGCGCGTGGCGCTGGACGGCCGACGACCGCCTGCTCCTGACCCTGCCCCTGTTCCACATCCACGGCTTGGGCGTCGGGTTCCATGGCACGCTCGCGCACGGCGCGGCCCTCGAGCTTCACCGCCGTTTCGACGCGGTGGCCGTGCTGGCGGCACTCGAGAACGGACCCGCGACGCTCTTCTTCGGCGTGCCCACGATGTACGGCAGGCTGCTGAACGAGGCCGGCGACCGCGTGGGGGGAGGCGCCGTCCGGCGCCTCCCCAGCCTGCGCCTCCTGGTCTCCGGATCGGCTCCGCTCGCGGCCGACACGCTCGAGCGCGTCGAGCGCGTGTTCGGCCAGCGCATCCTGGAGCGCTACGGCATGACGGAGACGGTGATGCTGACGGGCAACCCCTACGACGGGCCGCGGAAGGCGGGGACCGTGGGCGTCCCGTTCGCCGGCGTCGAGTTGCGGGTGGCGGCCGCGACGCCGGGGGCCGCGGTCGACGGGGATGCCGTGGCATCCGGCGCCGGCGAGGTCCAGGTCCGCGGGCCCTCCGTGACACGCGGGTATTGGAACGACGCCGACGCGACCGCGGCGTCGTTCACGCCCGACGGGTGGTTCCGCACCGGCGACCTCGGCGTCTGGGATGCGGACGGCTACCTCACGCTCGTTGGCCGGGCGCGGGAACTGATCATCAGCGGCGGCCTCAACGTGTACCCGCGGGAGGTCGAGGAGGCGATCGCCCGCCTACCCGGCGTGCGTGAGGTGGCCGTGGTGGGGCTGCCCGATCCGGACTTCGGGGAACGCGTCGCGGCGGCGGTCGTCGTCGCGCCCCAGGGGCCGGCCGTCGACACGCAGGGCGTGATCGCCCACTGCCAGCGGGAACTCGCCAGCTTCAAGGCCCCGCGCAGCGTCACGTTCGTCGAGGCGTTGCCGCGCAACGCGATGGGCAAGCTGCTCCGCCACACCCTGCGCGATCGCCTGCTGGAGACGGGCTGAGGACGCTCACGGCGGCACGGTCGAGAGGGCGCCGCGCCTACGCACCCGATGGGGCGGCGGACGCGATCACCGCGCGACCCGATCAGACGGACGTCACGTCCGCGGCCACGCCGCCGCCGCGGGCGGACGCGTAGAGCGCCTCGATCGCCGCGAGGTTCGCGGCCGCCTCCAGCGCGTCGTACCGGGGCGATACGCCCTGCAGGGCGGAGGCGGCGAAGTGCTCGACCATTCGCTGGTAGGAGTCGATCGGTTCGAAGGCGACGACCTCGGGCGGCGCGGGGGGACGCTGGAACTCGAGCGCCACGGTCTGGCCGGTGGGGACGAACGCGTGCCGCAGCCTGGCGACCCCTTCCTCGCCGACCACCAAGAGGTCCTCGCTGCGCGCCGCGGCGAGCGAGCAGGCGATCTGGGCGACCCTGCCGCCCGCGAAGCGCAACGTCCCCATCAACTGCTCGTCGACCCCGCTCTTGCTCCAGCGCGCCCGCGCCTGGGCCTCGCCCGGCTCCACGCCCATCAGCGTGCGGGCGGCGTTGACGGCATAGCAGCCCACGTCCATGAGTGCCCCACCGCCCAGCTCGAGGCTCAGGCGGATGTTGGCCGGGTCGGTGACCGTGAAGGTGAAGCTGGCCTGGAGGAAGCGGAGCTCGCCGAGTTCACCCGCGCGCACGGCGGTGATCAGCCGTTCGATGCGCGGATGGAAGCGGTACATGAACGCCTCCATCAGGACCACCCCGTGGGCGGCGGCCGCATCGTGCATGGCGCGGCACTCGACCGCCGTCATCGCGAGCGGCTTCTCGCACAGCACGTGCTTGCCCGCCTCGGCGGCGCGAATCGCCCACGCCGCGTGCTGGGCGTTGGGCAAGGGCACGTAGACCGCGTCGATCTCGGGATCGTCGAGCAGCTCCTGGTACGAACCGCAGGTGCGGAGCGACCCGAGGTCCGCGCCGACGGTGGGCTCGAGGTCCTGGCGGAGGTCGGCCGCCATAACGGCGGCCCCCCCCGCGGCGCGGGGCGCGGTCCCCGGCAGGGGG